>NZ_JAANNX010000043.1:0-42670 GCF_013363615.1 Streptomyces sp. CAI-85
TCGGCCTCGGCGCGGATCTCGTCCTTGGTGGTGAGGGTGTCGCCGAGCGGGAACAGCGCGTGGGCGAGCTGCTTCTCGTCCAGGACGCCCAGGACGTACGACTGGTCCTTGGCCATGTCGGAGGCGCGGTGCAGCTCGCGGGTGCCGTCGGCGCCGGTGACGATCTGCGCGTAGTGGCCGGTGCACACCGCGTCGAAGCCGAGCGCCAGCGCCTTGTCGAGCAGGGCGGCGAACTTGATCTTCTCGTTGCAGCGCAGGCACGGGTTGGGGGTGCGGCCGGCCTCGTACTCGGCGACGAAGTCCTCGACGACGTCCTCGCGGAAGCGGTCGGCGAGGTCCCAGACGTAGAACGGGATGCCGATGACGTCGGCGGCCCGGCGGGCGTCGCGGGAGTCCTCGATGGTGCAGCAGCCGCGCGCGCCCGTGCGGAAGGACTGGGGGTTGGCGGAGAGCGCCAGGTGGACGCCGGTCACGTCGTGGCCGGCTTCGGCGGCACGGGCGGCGGCGACCGCGGAATCGACCCCGCCGGACATGGCGGCGAGTACACGGAGGGGGCGGGGGCGCTGCGAGGTCTCAGTCATAACCCTTCCAGGGTACGGGGCGCCGGGAACCGGATCCCGCGGATATCCGTTGACGGGTTCGAGGGGCGACGAAGGACGGGTGAAGGACAGGTCATGGGGGCGAGGAAGCGGGACTCCGACCGGCGGATCGGCCGGCGGGCGCTGCTGGTCGGCGGGGCGGCGGCGGCCGTGGGCTCGGCGTTCCTGGCGCGGGACGAACTGTCCGAGTTGTACTGGCGGCTGCCGGGGGTGCGCAAGCCCCGGGTGGAGGGCGCGGTGGACTACCGGGGCGCGCGCTGGGTGTCGGCCTCGGAGGCCAACTTCCGCTGGGCGGACCGTCCGGACGACTACGGGATCGACATGATCGTGGTCCATGTCACCCAGGGCGGGCTGGAGAGCGCGGTGAAGGCGTTCCAGGACCCGGGCCACCAGGCGGCCGCGCACTACATCGTGGGCAAGGACGGCCGGGTCACGCAGATGATCCGCGAGCTGGACGTGGCGTACCACGCGGGCAACCGGGGGTACAACGAACGCAGTGTGGGCATCGAGCACGAGGGCTTCGTGGACCGCCCGCAGGACTTCACGGACGTGATGTACGAGGCGTCGGCGCGGCTCGCGGCCGGGATCTGCCGGCGGTACGGCATACCCGTCGACCGGGAGCACATCGTCGGGCATGTGGAGGTCCCGGGGACGGACCACACGGACCCGGGCGAGCACTGGGACTGGGACCGGTACATGAAGCTGGTGGCGGCGGCGCACACCGCCACCGCCTGAGACGACGGGCCGCGCGCAGCCTCAGGTCAGGCCGGCCGCGCGGGCGCGTTCCACGGCCGGTCCGATGGCCTTGGCGACGGCCTCCACGTCGGCCTCGGTGGAGGTGTGGCCGAGGGAGAAGCGCAGGGTGCCGCGGGCCAGGTCGGGGTCGGTGCCGGTGGCGAGCAGGACATGGCTGGGCTGGGCGACTCCGGCGGTGCAGGCGGAGCCGGTGGAGCACTCGATGCCCTGGGCGTCGAGCAGCAGCAGCAGCGAGTCGCCCTCGCAGCCGGGGAAGGTGAAGTGGGCGTTGGCGGGCAGCCGGCCCCCGGGTGCCGGGTCGCCGCCGAGGAGGGCGTCGGGGACGGCCGTACGGACCGCGGTGACCAGGGAGTCGCGCAGGGCGCCGATCTCGCGGGCGAACCACTCCTGCTGCTCGGCGGCGAGCCGGCCGGCCACCGCGAAGGAGGCGATGGCGGGGACGTCGAGGGTGCCGGAGCGGACGTGGCGTTCCTGGCCGCCGCCGTGCAGCACGGGCACGGGGCTGTACGCGCGGCCGAGGAGCAGCGCGCCGATGCCGTAGGGTCCGCCGACCTTGTGGCCGGAGACGGTCATGGCGGCGAGGCCGGAGGCGCCGAAGTCGACGGGGATCTGCCCGAACGCCTGGACCGCGTCGGCGTGCAGCGGGACGCCGAACTCGGCGGCGACGTCGGCGAGTTCACGGATCGGCAGGACCGTGCCGATCTCGTTGTTGGCCCACATGACGGTGGCGAGGGCGACGTCGTCGGGGTTGCGGGCGAGGGCGGTGCGCAGGGCGTCGGGGTGGACGCGCCCGTAGGAGTCGACGGGGAGGTACTCGACGGTGGCGCCCTCGTGCTCGCCGAGCCAGTGCACGGCGTCGAGGACGGCGTGGTGCTCGACGGGGCTGGCCAGGACGCGGGTGCGGGCCGGGTCGGCGTCGCGGCGCGACCAGTACAGGCCCTTGACGGCGAGGTTGTCGGCCTCGGTTCCGCCGGAGGTGAAGACGACCTCGCTGGGGCGGGCGCCGAGGGCGTCCGCGAGGGTCTCGCGGGCTTCCTCGACGGTCCTGCGGGCCGTGCGGCCGGACGCGTGCAGGGAGGAGGCGTTGCCGGTGACGCTCAGGTGCGCGGCGAGTGCCTCGACCGCCTCCGGGAGCATCGGGGTGGTCGCGGCGTGGTCGAGGTAGGCCATGGTGACCCCGATTCTACGGGGCCCGGTTCGGAGCCTCGCCGCGTGGTCGGCCGCGCGGGTGGGACGACCGGCGGACGATGGCTCAGAAGCTCCAGGAGATGGTCGAGTCCGCGTGCATGAAGGCCAGCAGGACGACCAGGTCGGCGACGCCCAGGGTGAGGCCCAGGAAGGCGCGGCCGCGGCGGGCCGTGCCGCGCCAGAGGGCGACGGAGGCCAGGACGATGGCGATGGGGCCGAGGAACACATTGAGGACGAGCAGTCCCAGCAGGCCCAGGATGAAGGACGCGACGGCCATGCCGTCGGCGTCACGGGCGGCGGTGCGCTGCGGGGTTCGGGTGGCGGGTGCGGTGAGCTGCATGACGGTTCGACTCCTCGGGTCGTGGGTGCGCGGGGTGCGGGTCAGTGGGTCGGGGTGGTGTGCCGGCGGCGGCCGTGGCGCTCGCGGAGCGCGAAGATGCCCAGCCAGACGGCGATCACGGCGGCGGTCACCAGGGTGAAGGTGAGCGGCGCGTGGGCCACGGTGCCCATGACCACGCCGAGCAGCAGAAGTGCGGCGACGAGGAACAGCATGCGATGAAACCCCCTCCGGACGGTCCGGACGACCGTCTCTCGTTAAACTTCGGTGAACAGTTGTAGTTACAGTTGTTCACTGACTCTCGAGTCTAGCGCGTCCGACGACTTTTCAATTCCGGAGAACAGTTGTTAACTGGATGACATGAGTCACACCCTCGGCATCCGGCAGGCCCAGAAGCAGAAGACCCGGCAGGCGCTCCTGGACGCGGCGCTCGTCCTGCTGGAGGAGCAGAGTCTGAGCAGCCTGGGTCTGCGCGAGGTCACCCGGGCCGTCGGGGTCGCCCCGACCGCCTTCTACCGGCACTTCCGCTCCACGGCGGATCTCGGGGTGGCGCTGGTCGAGGAGGCGCTGGGCAGCCTGCACCCGATGATCCAGAACACGGTGGCGGGCGCGCACACCAGCGAGGAACGCATCACACGGGCCGTCGAGCTGATCGCCCGTCATGTCCACACGCAGCCGGCGCACGTCCGGTTCATCGCCCGGGAGCGGCACGGCGGGGTGCAGCCGGTGCGGGAGGCGATCCGCAGCCAACTGGGCCGGTTCGCCGAGGAGGTGCGGGCCGAGCTGGCCAAGGACCCCGAGTCGGCGGGCTGGAGCGAGGAGGATCTGCTGATGCTGGCGCATCTCTTCGTGGACCAGATGCTCGTGACGGCCTCGCTGTTCCTGGAGTCCCTGGAGGCCCCGGAGGAGGAGCGCGAGCGGGTCACCCAGCTCGTGACCCGCCAGATGCGGCTCATCAGCATCGGACGCCATCACTGGCTCGACTGACGCGCGCGGGTACGGGCGTACGGCCGGGGGCGGCGCCCCCTCGGTCGGGTGCGCCGCCCCCGGTGGGTCGGTCCGCCGTGCCGTCGTGGTTCAGCCCTGCGACGGCTGTCCGCCGCCCGGCCCGCCGCAGCCGCCCTGGCCACCACCGGGACCCCCGCTCGGCATGCCCGACGGGACACCGGTGGGGATGCCGGTCGGAGTGCCGGTGGGGGTACCGGTCGGGGCACCGGTGGGCGCGCCCGACGGGACACCCGACGGAGCGCCGGACGGGGCACCGCCGGGTCCCCCGCCCGGGCCGCCGCTCGGCATGCCGGAGGGCGCCTGGCAGCCCTGGCCGCCGGAGGTGCCGCTGTCCGAGGTCGACGAGCCACCCGAGCCGCAGGCCGCCAGGGCGAGGGGCGAGAGCGCCAGCAGCGCCACGACGGGGACGAGACGACGAGGCATCGGCATCTGTACCGGCACACGCTTCATGAGAGTCGGCTCCAAGCGGGATGAGGAAGTCCTGAGACCGGCACTATGACAATGCCGGCTGGGCTTTCCTTGGGCCTCGCCTGTCACCTGACTGTCGATCAGGCCGAGCCGCGCCTCCGCCCTCCCGTCAGGCGAGCCTGGCCCGCGCCAGTTGCCGGGACTGTGCCACCAGGCGCCCCGCGCTGTCCCAGACCTCCGCGTCCTCCTCCAGGAAGCCGCCGGCGAGGTTGCGGGTGGTGATGGAGACGCGCAGCGGCCCGGGAGCCGGGCGGGAGCGGACGTGGACGGTGAGTTCGACCGTGGGGACCCAGCCGCGCAGGCCGATCTCGAACGCGGTCGGCGGCAGCGCGTCCACCGCGAGCAGCAGGGAGAGCGGGTCGTGGTCACGGCCGTCCTTCAGACCGAACCAGGCCCGCATCTCGCCCTTGCCGGAGGGCTGCCCGAGCGCCCAGCCGAGGGTGGCGGGGTCGAGCTTGAGCATCAGCCGGTCGGCGATCGCGGAGCTGCCGTCGACGGGCGCGGGGCCGTCCTCGGGGCCGAAGCACTGTTCCATCGGCGGCATCGCGGGCGGTGTCGCCGTCGTCCGTACGTCGTCGGGCAGGGCGCCCAGGTCGCCGTAGGAGGCGAGGACGCGGATCCGCTCGACCTCGTTCCCCTGCTCGTCGTACTGGAGGAGCGAGGCGGTGCCGGTGGAGAGGGTGCGGCCGCCGCGGACCACGTCGGTGCGCACGACGGCCGGGCCCGGCTGGGAGGCGGTGAGGTAGTGCGCCGAGATCGTGAACGGGTCCTGGTGCGGCAGGGCGTCCGCGAGGGCGCGGCCGAGGACGGCGAGCAGATAGCCGCCGTTGACGGCATTGATGATCGTCCAGCCGGCCGAGAGGTCGATGTCGTAGACACCGGGTGCGCGCCGGGTCAGCGCGGTGTCCCGGTCGAACTCGCTGTCGCCGATGGTGGCCCGCGGGGCCGCCGCGGTAGCTGCTTCTGACATGACTGAACGGTACAACAGGTAATTACTAAGCGGTAGCTTTCTCCGCCCCTGCCCTCTTACTCCTCCCGCACCGTCGACCGCCGGTTCCACGCGCGCGGTGCCCGCCAGTGGTACCGCATCGCCAGCAGGCGCAGCACGAAGGCCACGGCGGCGGCGAAGCCGCTGGCCAGCGGGGTGAGGGCGTCGTAGCGGATGCAGAGCACGACCATCCCGGCGCCCACGATCGCCGGGACCGCGTAGAGGTCACGGTCCCAGCGCAGCAGGGAGGGCACCTCGTTGGCCAGGACGTCGCGCAGCACACCGCCGCCGACGGCGGTGGCCAGGCCGAGCGCCGCGGAGGCGGTGAGGCCGAGTCCGTAGTCGTACGCCTTGGTCGTGCCCGTGACACAGAACAGGCCGAGGCCGGCCGCGTCGAAGACGTTCACACCGGTCTGGATCCGCTCCACCTGAGGGTGGAGGAAGATGACCAGGAGCGCGGCGAGCAGCGGGGTGAGGAAGTAGCCCAGGTCGGTGAAGGCGGCCGGCGGCACCGCGCCGATGACCAGGTCCCGGAAGAGTCCGCCGCCCAGCGCGGTGACCTCGGCGAGGACACCGATGCCGAAGACGTCGAAGTTCTTGCGGACGGCCAGCAGCGCGCCCGAGATGGCGAAGACGAAGATGCCGATCAGGTCGAGCGTATGCTGAACGGACGGAGTGAAGATCTGCTGCATCACCTTCATATTGTGACGCAAAGCGAAGCCCCCGCCTTACATTGCAAGGCGGGGGCTCCGTGTTGATCTACTTCTCTTCGGCGTCCTTGGCGACCTCGGCGGTCTCCTTGGCCGTCTCCTTGGCCGTCTCGGCGACCTCCGCCGCCACCGCGGCCGACGTCTCCGCCGACTCCGCGAGCACCTCGTCGGCCACCAGCTCCGCCGCCTCCTTCGCGGCGGTCAGCAGGACGGTGTCCTGCGGGGCCTGGTCCGCGAAGTTCTCCGGGTGGTGGCAGGCCACCTGCTGGCCGGTCCGCAGCTCGATCAGCTTCGGCTCGGTCGTGCGGCAGATGTCCGTCGCCTTCCAGCACCGGGTGTGGAAGCGGCAGCCGCTCGGCGGCGAGATCGGCGAGGGCACGTCGCCCTTGAGCAGGATCCGCTCGCTCTTGGCGTTCCGGCGCTTGGGGTCCGGGATCGGCACCGCCGACATCAGCGCCTTGGTGTACGGGTGCATCGGCGACTTGTAGAGCTGCTCGCGGTCGGCCAGCTCCACGATCTTGCCGAGGTACATCACCGCGATCCGGTCCGAGACGTGCCGGACGACCGAGAGGTCGTGCGCGATGATCACGTACGTCAGACCCAGTTCCTCCTGGAGGTCGTCCAGCAGGTTCACGACCTGGGCCTGGATCGACACGTCCAGCGCGGACACCGGCTCGTCGGCGACGACCAGCTTCGGGTTGAGCGCGAGGGCGCGGGCGATACCGATGCGCTGGCGCTGGCCGCCGGAGAACTCGTGCGGGTAGCGGTTGTAGTGCTCGGGGTTGAGACCCACGACCGACAGCAGCCGCTGCACTTCCTTCTTGATGCCGCCCTCGGGCGTCACGCCCTGGAGCTTGAAGGGAGCGCCGACGATCGTGCCGATGGTGTGCCGCGGGTTCAGCGACGAGTACGGGTCCTGGAAGATCATCTGCACATCGCGGCGCAGCGGACGCATCCCGCTCACACCGAGGTGCGTGATGTCCTTGCCCTCGAACTCGATCGTGCCGCCGGTCGGTTCGAGCAGGCGGGTGATCAGCCGGCCCATCGTCGACTTGCCGCAGCCGGACTCGCCCACGACACCGAGGGTCTCGCCGGACCGGACCTCGAAGTCCAGACCGTCGACCGCGTGCACCGCCCCGACCTGCCGCTGGAGCAGGCCCTTCTTGATCGGGAAGTGCTTCTGGAGCCCGGTGACCTTCAGCAGGACGTCGCCGTCGGTCCGGCCCGGTCCCTTGCTCTGCGCGGGGATCTTCACCGCATTCTCGTCACTCACAGCTTCGGCGCAATCTCTTCGGTCCAGATACGCTCCCGCTGCTCCGTGCTCATGTGGCAGGCGGCCCAGTGACGGCCGCCGACCTCGGCGAGCTCCGGACGGACGGTGCGGGTGACGTTGTCCTTCGGGAGGTCCGCGTACGGGCAGCGCGGGTTGAAGGCGCAGCCGGACGGGATGTTGATCAGGGAGGGCGGGGAGCCCTTGACCGGGATCAGCCGTTCCTGCTGGTCACGGTCGAGGCGCGGCATGGAGCCGAGCAGACCCCAGGTGTAGGGGTGGCGGGGCTCGTAGAACACCTTCTCCGCCGGGCCCCGCTCCACGCAGCGGCCGCCGTACATCACCAGGATGTCGTCGGCGAGTTCGGCCACCACACCCAGGTCGTGGGTGATGACGATGACCGCGGAGCCGAACTCCTTCTGGAGGTCGCGGATCAGGTCGAGGATCTGCGCCTGGACGGTCACGTCGAGGGCGGTCGTCGGCTCGTCCGCGATCAGCAGCTCGGGGTTGTTGACCAGCGACATCGCGATCATCGCGCGCTGGCGCATACCGCCGGAGAACTCGTGGGGGTAGTTGTCCACGCGCTTGTCGGGCTGCGGGATGCCCACCCGGTCGAGCATCTCGACCGCGCGTCGCTTCGCGGTCTTCTTGTCGACGTCGTGGTGGATCCGGTACGCCTCCACGATCTGCTGGCCGATCGTGTAGTACGGGTGCAGCGCGGACAGCGGGTCCTGGAAGATCATCGCCATCTCGCGGCCGCGCAGCTTGCGCACGTGGTCCGGGTCGGCGGAGAGCAGCTCGGTGCCGTCCAGCCAGATCTCGCCGGAGATCTGCGCCTTGCGCTTGCCGTACTGGCCGGCGGTGTGCAGGCCCATGATGCCGAGCGAGGTCACCGACTTGCCGGAGCCGGACTCGCCCACGATGCCGAGGGTCTTGCCCTTCTCCAACTGGAAGCTGAGCCCGTCGACGGACTTGACGAGACCGTCGTCCGTCGGGAAGTGCACCTTGAGGTCGCGCACCTCGAGGAAGGCGGTCGGCGCGGGCGAGGCGGGGGTGGGTTCGCCCACGGCCGCTCCGCTCTTGCTCAGGTCGGTCATGCGAGCCTCACTCGGGGGTCGATCACGGCGTACAGGATGTCCACCACGAGGTTGGCGACGAGCACCGCGAGGGAAGTGACCAGGGTGACGCCCAGGATGATGGGCAGGTCCTGGTTCTTGATGGCGTTGAGCACGGCCTGGCCGAGGCCGGGCAGGTTGAACGCCGTCTCGGTCAGGATCGCGCCGCCGATCAGGGCGCCGAGGTCCATGCCGAGCATGGTCAGCAGGGGGGTCATGGTGGAGCGCATGGCGTGCTTGCCGATGACGGTCCGCTCCGTGAGGCCCTTGGCGCGCGCGGTGCGGATGTAGTCCTCGCCGAGGATCTCCAGCATGGTGGCGCGGGTGATCCGGGCGTACATCGCCGCGTACAGGAAGGCGAGCGTGACCCACGGCAGGATCATGCCGCCGAACCAGGCGCCGAAGTTGTCCTCCAGGGGCACGAACTGTCCGTCGAACAGGTCGAGTCCGTAGACGAAGATCGACAGCGCGACCATGCCGGTGAAGTAGATCGGGAGGGAGACGCCCGACAGCGCGATCACCATCGCGCCGCGGTCCCACAGGCTGCCCCGCTTGAGGGCGGAGAGCACACCGGCCGAGACACCCATGAGCAGCCACAGCACGGCGGCACCCAGCGCGAGCGCCAGGGTCACCGGGAAGCGGTCGGTCAGCACAGGCCAGACGGCCTGCTCACTGCGGAAGGAATAGCCGAAGCACGGGGCGGCGCAGTGGATGGAGTCGCCGCCTCCCGCGTAGGTGCGGCCGGCGAATATTCCCTTGAAGAACTCCCAGACCTGGGCGTAGATCGGGTCGCCCAGGCCCAGCTTCTCGCGCACACCCTCGACGGCGGCAGGGTCGGCCTGCTTGCCCACGAAGCTCAAGGCGATGTCTACGCCCGCCCACTTGGGGATGAGAAAGAAGATGCCGAAGACCACCATGACGATGACCACGAGCATCACTGCGGCGGCGAACAACCGCCTGATGAGGTAAGCGAGCACAGCTCTCGGCCCGCCGCGGACCGCGGGCCACCGGAGGTCGTCCGGTGGCCCGCGGTCACGCCGCGACGGCCTTCACCTGCCTTTCGTGCCGTTCGGCGGGTGTGCCGCGACTACTTCTTGGGGTTCTTCAGACCGAGGTTGACGAAGTCGTACTGACCGCTGTAGCCGTCGGTCGTGTAGACGTTCGCCAGGTTGTCCGAGCGCCAGTTGATGAAGCGCTCGAAGACGAAGGGCAGGTAGTACGCGCCCTCCATCACCTTGTGGTTGATCTCCGTGGAGATCTTGGCCTTGCCGGCGTCGTCAAGGGTGGTGACGTACGAGTCGAAGAGACCGTCGATCGTCTTGTCCTTGATGAGCGCGTAGTTGTTGTTGCCGCTCTCGGAGATGTACTTGCTGCTCCACAGCGGGAGACCGAAGCCCTGCACGGACGGGAAGTCCGGGCCCCAGCCCATGATGATGATGCCGTAGCCCTTCTTCTTCACGTTCGAGGGGCTGCCGATGATGCCGGCGGTCTGCGAGCCGTCGTACTGGTCGATCTCGGCGGTGATGCCGATCTTCTTCAGCGACGCCTGGAGGGACTGCGCGGTGGCCACCTCGACCGGCTTGTTGTTACGCACCGCGATGGTGGTCTTGAAGCCGTCCGGCTGACCGCAGGCCTTCAGGGCCTCCTTGGCCTTGGCCTCGTTGCCGCTCTTGTTGGCGCCGGAGATCTCGTACGGGTCGTACTTCTGGCCCTCGGCACCCGGGACGGACGGCGGCAGCATGTTCGTGCCGATGTCGCCACCGGCGATCGGGCCGCCACGGGCCGTCTGGAGCGAGACGTGGTCCGCGCCCAGGATGACGGCCTTGCGGCACTCGATGTTGTCGAACGGCGCGACGCTCTGCGGGAAGACCGCGTAACGGACGTAGCCGGAGACCGGGTTGTCCAGGTTGGCCTTGTGCTCCTTCAGGGCGGTGGTGCGGCCCTGCGGGGACATGCCGGTCTGGTTGAGGTCCAGGTCCAGGTCACCGCTGATCAGACGCTGGTCGAGCTGGTTGGCGTCCGAGAAGAACTGGATCGTGATCTTGTCCGGGTAGGCCTTGCGGACCGGGTCCGACGCCTGCGCCCACTTGTCGTTGCGGACCAGGGTGAGGTCCTTGCCCGGGGCGTACGACTCGAACTTGTACGGGCCGGAGGAGAACGGCTTCAGGCCGTACTTGGACTTGGTGTCCTTGTCCTGGCGGACCGGGGAGGCCGAGACGAGCGCCAGCATCTCCTCGAAGTCCGAGTTGGCCTGCGGGAGCTTGAAGACGATGGTCTTCTCGTCCGGCGTCTCGATGGACTTCAGGCCGAGCTTGTCCTTGGAGGTGTCCTTGTAGGGGCCCTTGTACTCGCCCTTGGGGTCGAGGACGTCCTTCAGGTACGTCGGACCGCCGGCCAGCACGTCCTGCGCCCAGACACGCTCGATGCCGTACTTGACGTCCTGGGAGGTGATCGGCTTGCCGTCCTCCCAGGTGATGCCGTCACGCAGGGTGTACGTGTAGGTCTTGCCGTCGTCCGTGACCTTGGCGGTCTCGGTCGCGAGGTCCGGCGTGATCTCGGCACCCGCGGCACCCGGCTCAGCCTTGTTCGTCACGAGCTGACGGCTGTAGTAGCGGGCGAAGTTCCACATCATGCCGTAGTAACCGCGCGTGGTGTCCCACGAGTCGGCGTCCTGGGCGGCGCCGAACTTCAGCGTGCCGCCCTTCTTGGCGAGGGACGCCTGGGCGACCTTGTTGTTGGCTGCGTCGAAGCCGGCGGCACCGGTGCTGGAACCCTTGCCGCTGTCGTCGTCGCTGCCGCCGCCGCACGCCGCCGTGGTCAGCAGCGCGGCGACCGCGACGGCAGCGGCAAGTGCCTGCTTCCGCCGCCCTGAGGTGCGTTGGGTAGTCACGATCTCGGATCCTCCGGATTTGATGAGAGCCCCCGTGTCAGTGCCACGGGACATTTGTGGTGCGGCTGCGGTGCGGCGGTTCAGCGGGACGCCTTCGGGTCGAGCGCGTCCCGGACGCCGTCGCCGAAGAGGTTGAACGCCAGCACGGTGATGAAGATCGCCACGCCGGGGACCACCATGAACATGGGGTCGGACTCGTAGTAGTCGATGGCGCTGGAGAGCATCTGGCCCCACGAGGCGGTGGGCGGCTTGACGCCGACGCCCAGGAAGCTCAGCGCCGCCTCGGTGAGGATGTTCGTGGGAATCATCATCGTCGTGTAGACGACGATCGGGGCGACGAGGTTCGGCAGCAGCTCCTTGAAGAGGATGTACAGCCGGCCCGCGCCCAGCGACCGGGCGGCCTCGACGTACTCGCGCTCGCGCAGCGAGAGGGTCTGGCCGCGCACCACGCGTCCGATGTAGGGCCAGCCGAAGAAGCCGATGACGAGGATCATCACGAAGACGCGCACGCTCGAACCGGTGAGGCCCAGCAGGTTGTTCGGCATCACGGAGACCAGCGCGATGATGAACAGGAGCTGCGGGAAGGCGAGCAGACCGTCCATCACCCGGCTGATGAGGGAGTCGACCCAGCCGCCGAAGAAGCCGGCGAGGATGCCCAGGATCGTGCCGAGGATGACGGCGACGACGGCGGACAGGAAGCCGACCAGCAGGGAGATCCGGGCCCCGTAGAGGATGCGGGCGAGGATGTCGCGGCCGTTGACGGGCTCGACGCCCAGCAGGTGGTCGCCGCTCAGACCGCCGAGGGACCCGGTCGGGGTGCCGAACAGCGGGTCGATGAGGTTCTCGTGGTACTCGTTCGGGTCCTGCCCGAGCAGGCCCGTGATGAACGGGGCGAACACGGCCACCAGGACGAGGACGAGCACGACGATGCCGCCCGTCAGGGCGAGCTTGTCCCGCTTGAGGCGCTCCCAGGCGATCCGGCCGAGGGAACGACCTTGGACGGCCTTGGCGCCCGAGGTGGCGACCGCCGCTTCGTCGGCCGCGCTCGGGGCCGCTTCCGCGGTCGGCTCGTGCAATGGTGCCGTCATCTGGCAGGGACCCCTCTCAACCGGCGGTAGCCGGCCCGCGCTTGCCGCTGTGGCGGCTGATCCGTCCGTCGTACACAGGGACGAAGTCCCCTGGACCGGGAGTCTTCAACGCTTTGGCGATCTGTAGCCAGACTTGACGGTGAAAGGATGCGTAACCGTGATACGGGTGGGTAGATTCCGTTATCCGGACGCCGGGTAACGCCCCCCGGACACCCACGAGTTGGGGCAGAAACGGACAACTCGGTATTTATCGGCGCCATCTACGCGCGAAGATCCCTTGGAGATTCTCCGGGTATTCTGAGCGCGCGCACCGCCCGTTTCCGACGGATCAGTACCGGCCGGAGGGCGGATAGCCGTACCCCGCGGCCGGTGCCTGCGCCGGAGCGGGAGCGTGCGCCTCACGGTCGTAGAACGGCCGCGCACCGGCCCGCATCCACATCACGACCGGGTCGTACTCGTCGGTCATCGCGACCGTCGACACCGAGAGCCCGTCCGGCACCGCCCCGATCGACTGCTGCATCATCGCCCGTACGGCGTCCACGGCCGGCGGCGAGGAGTCGTACACGTCGAGCCCGACGGCCAGATACGGCGCGCCCAGCGCCGGCTGCACCCAGGCGCGGCGCAGCGCGCGCACGGCCGGGGTGCGATGGGCGTTCTGTGTGAGCAGGGCGTAGAACTGCGGGATCTCGATGGCCGGTTCGGAGAGCCTGAGCGGTCCCGCGGGCTGACGGTCGAGTCCGGTCGCGATCCGGCGCAGATCCAGCCAGGGGATGCCGACCCCGCCGCCGGGGGCGTGCGGGTTGAGCCAGAGCCCGTAGTGGTCGGGGAAGAGCGTGCGGGCCGCGTCGATCCCGTCGACCACCTCGTAGGAACGGTTCCAGCCGCTCGCCGACAGTTCCTGGGCGGAGGTGACACAGGGGGCGTAGCCGTGGCCGTCCACCTCCATGGTCCCGTACTGGGCGTCCGGGGATCCGGCCCGGCCGTGCCACAGGAGCATCCAGACCTGGCCGGAGGCGGGGGTGGCGAGGGCGCGCAGGAGCGCCTCGTAGGCGTCGTACCGCCCGGGCGTGACCTGGCGCAGCATGTGCTCGACCTGTCCGGCCGCGATGCCGCTGGCGCTCACCTGTACCGCCCCTTCGTCCATGAGTTGCCCCGCGTACGGGAACAGCTTAAGCGCCCACGGGCCCGGGGCCGCCGACGGCGGCGGCCGGGAGCCGCTAACGCCGGTAGAAGGGGCGGACCTTGTCCTTCATCCACTCCCCCACCGGATCCTGGGCCACGTCCAGGAGGATCAGGTTGACCGGCCAGCCCACCGGGGCCCGGCCCAGGGCGCGGCCGAGGGCGTCCAGCGGGAGTTCGCGCAGGTCGGGGTCGAGGTGGGAGACCTCGACGCCGATGAACATCACCGGGTCGGCCGTCTCGATCGCCGCCAGGCAGCGGCGGGCGGTGCGGACCACGCCCGTGGCGTCGAACTCGGCCGAGGCGGCGGCCAGGAAGTCCACCGGGTCGTCCTGCCAGTCGGGCTCGAAGAGACGGACGCGGCCGCCGGCGGCGGGGCCGTCCAGCGGGGTGCGGCCGGCCCGGCACAGCTCGGCCACGGCGGCCGGCGGCAGCGGGACGCCGACCACGCCCTCCGGGTTGACGAACAGGCCGGCCTGCGGCGGCAGACCGCGCGCGAACTCCACGGCCGGGGCGATCGTGAACGACATATGGGTGCCGGCGACCTGGCGGAGCTGTTCCTCGGAGCTGAACACCGGCACGTACGCCTGCCCCTCCAGCTCGATGGCGGGCAGATCGAGGGGGCCGCTGCGCGGGCCGCCGCCGCTGGGCAGCGGGACCCAGACGAAGCTGCGGCCGAGCACCTCCACGATGCGGCCGCCGGCGCCGGGCACGCCGAGGGAGGCGGAGAGCACCTCCTCCAGTTCGTTGCCCGGCCATCCGCCGTGCGGATGGGGGTGTGCCGGTGCGGGGAATGCCGTCGGGAAGTCCGCCGGTGGGAAGTCCATCTGCCTACCGCCTGCTGGTGACCACGGGTGTGGCTGAAAGGCTAACGGGTACGGGGGCGCTTTCCTCCGGGTTCCTCCGGGCAAGAGGGGAGCGCCGGGGCCGCCCGTGGTGATCAGCCGGAGAAGCCGATCCGGTTCAGGGCGTCCGCCGCGTCCCGGTCGAGCAGCACCGCCGCGCCGACCCCGGCGGGCAGCCGACCCCGCTCCACCGAACGCAGCAGCCGGGCCGCGGCCGTGCGGTGGCGCAGGAACGCGTACCGCGAGACGCCCCGGCCGCGCTCGCGCTGCCCGGCCAGCGCCGCGTCCGGGGTGACGTCGAGCAGCAGCAGATGCAGGGTGGCGCCGCGGCGCCGGGCCTCGCGGGCGAGCCAGTCGCGCACCCACGCCTGGGTGCCGCAGTCGTGGACGACGACGCCCTCACCGGAACGCAGGGCGCGGCGCAGCGCGGCGAAGTGGGCGAGCCGGACCAGGGGGCGGTAGAGGGCGTACGGCAGGAGGCGGGGGGTGCGGGCGTCCCAGCGGTCGCGGGTGTCCTGGGAGTCGATGCGGGTGCCGGTGACCGCGCGCCGCATCAGCGTGGACTTGCCGCTGCCGGGCAGTCCGGTGACCACCACCAGGTCGTGGCGGCCGAAGAGCAGTCCGTGCGGGCCGCGTCCCGAGCGGTCGCGCAGATCGCGGACGACGGGTGCGGTCCGGGCGCGGCGCGCCTCCCGGGCCGGGGCGGCGGGCTGTGCGGGCAGCGCGAGCGCCGAGGTGGTCGCGAGGACCGTGGTCCTCGCGGGGGTCCTGTTCACCGTGATCGTCCTCCCCTGGGGTCAGGCAAGTCTTCTCCCCACCGAGCGTAAAGAGAAGGTAATGCGTGCTGTCTCGCGTTTTCGTGCGCGTACCGCCACAGGCCGGTTACAGATGCGGCCTGTGGCGACCCGGGCGGGGCGTGCAATGATGGGCCCGCCAACTGCATACCGGCCGTTTGAATCCGCGCGGGAGAGTTCCCAGTCTTCGCAGTCTTCGCTGGGGCGCCGAAGGAGCAAGTCCCTCCCTTGAATCTCTCAGGCACCGTTACCGCGCGGGCGAGGCACATCTGAAAAGCGGACCGCCGTCACCGGTGGTCCCACCCAAGGTGCAAGCCACGACCCGCCGTGTCCACAGGCGCGCGGTCATGGCGAACCTCTCAGGTTCCGATGACAGATGGGGAGGAACGCCCTCGCCCTGTCTGTCATGCCTTGGGAGACGAACGACCGATGAGCAGTACCGCAGAACTCCGTCACACCGCGCTCGATGCCCTGCATCGCTCGCTGGGCGCGACGATGACCGACTTCGCCGGCTGGGACATGCCCCTGCGCTACGGCTCCGAGCGCGACGAGCACACCGCCGTCCGCACCCGCGCCGGGCTCTTCGACCTCTCGCACATGGGCGAGATCGCCGTCACCGGCCCGCAGGCCGCGGCCCTGCTCGACTTCGCCCTGGTGGGCAACATCGGCGGGGTGCAGCCCGGCCGGGCCCGCTACACCATGATCTGCCGGGCCGACGGCGGCATCCTGGACGACCTGATCGTCTACCGGCTGGCCGAGACCGAGTACCTGGTCGTCGCCAACGCCTCCAACGCGCAGACCGTGCTGGACGCCCTGGTGGAGCGGTCGGCCGGCTTCGACGCCGAGGTCCGTGACGACCGGGACGCGTACGCGCTGATCGCCGTCCAGGGCCCCGAGTCGCCCGGGATCCTGAAGTCCCTCACCGACGCCGACCTCGACGGTCTGAAGTACTACGCCGGTCTGCCGGGCACGGTCGCCGGGGTCCCCGCGCTGATCGCCCGCACCGGCTACACCGGCGAGGACGGCTTCGAGCTGTTCGTGAAGCCGGAGCACGCCGTCGAGCTGTGGCAGGCGCTGACCGAGGCCGGCGCGGGCGTCGGACTGGTCCCGTGCGGGCTGTCCTGCCGCGACACGCTGCGCCTGGAGGCGGGCATGCCGCTGTACGGGCACGAGCTGTCGACCGCGCTGACCCCCTTCGACGCGGGCCTCGGGCGCGTGGTGAAGTTCGAGAAGGAGGGCGACTTCGTGGGGCGCGAGGCGCTTCAGGAGGCCGCCGAGCGTGCCGCCGCGAAGCCGCCGCGGGTGCTCGTCGGCCTGGTCGCCGAGGGCCGCCGGGTGCCGCGCGCCGGGTTCTCCGTCGTCTCCGGCGGCGAGGTGATCGGCGAGGTCACCTCCGGCGCCCCCTCCCCGACGCTGGGCAAGCCGATCGCGATGGCCTACGTCGACGCCGCGCACGCCGCTCCGGGCACCCCGGGCGTCGGCGTGGACATCCGCGGCAGCCACGAGCCGTACGAGGTCGTGCCGCTGCCGTTCTACAAGCGGCAGAAGTAGACACTGAGCACCGCGCGCGGGTGAGCCCTGCGCGTCTTCGCGCTGCCCACCCGCGTGTGCAGCGGTCCCTCATTCCCCAGCAGTCCCTCGCGTACAGGAGAATTCAGGCCATGAGCAACCCCCAGCAGCTTCGGTACAGCAAGGAGCACGAGTGGCTGTCGGCCGCCGCGGACGGCGTCTCGACGGTCGGCATCACGGAGCACGCGGCCAACGCGCTCGGCGACGTGGTCTTCGTCCAGCTCCCGGAGGTCGGCGACGCGGTCACCGCGGGCGAGTCCTGCGGTGAGCTGGAGTCCACCAAGTCGGTCAGCGAGCTGTACTCGCCGGTCGACGGCGAGATCGTCGAGGTCAACCAGGACGTCGTCGACGACCCGTCGCTGGTGAACTCCGCCCCCTTCGAGGGCGGGTGGCTGTTCAAGGTACGCGTGACGGGCGAGCAGGAGGAGCTGCTCTCCGCCGACGAGTACACCGCCTACACCGCCGGCTGAGGAGTCGTAGCCGTATGTCCGTCCTGAACACGCCCCTGCACGAGCTCGACCCGGAGATCGCGGCCGCGGTCGACGCCGAGCTGCACCGCCAGCAGTCCACCCTGGAGATGATCGCGTCGGAGAACTTCGCTCCGCTCGCGGTCATGGAGGCCCAGGGTTCGGTCCTGACCAACAAGTACGCCGAGGGTTACCCCGGCCGCCGCTACTACGGCGGCTGCGAGCACGTCGACGTGGCCGAGCAGATCGCCATCGACCGGGTCAAGGACCTGTTCGGCGCCGAGTACGCCAACGTCCAGCCGCACTCCGGCGCCTCCGCCAACCAGGCCGCGCTGTTCGCCCTGGCCCAGCCCGGCGACACCATCCTCGGCCTGGACCTGGCCCACGGCGGCCACCTCACCCACGGCATGCGCCTGAACTTCTCCGGCAAGCAGTTCGACGTGGTCGCGTACCACGTCGACGCGGAGACCGGTCTGGTCGACATGGCCGAGCTGGAGCGGCTCGCCAAGGAGCACCGCCCCAAGGTGATCATCGCCGGCTGGTCGGCGTACCCACGCGAGCTGGACTTCGCCGAGTTCCGCCGGATCGCCGACGAGGTCGGGGCCCACCTGTGGGTGGACATGGCGCACTTCGCGGGTCTGGTCGCGGCCGGTCTGCACGCCAACCCGGTGCCCCACGCCGACGTGGTCACCTCCACCACCCACAAGACCCTGGGCGGCCCGCGCGGCGGCATCATCCTGGCGCGCAAGGAGTTCGCGAAGAAGCTGAACTCCTCGGTCTTCCCCGGCTTCCAGGGCGGTCCGCTGGAGCATGTGATCGCCGCGAAGGCGGTCTCCTTCAAGGTCGCGGCCTCGGAGGACTTCAAGGAGCGCCAGCGCCGCACGGTCGAGGGCGCGCGGATCCTCGCCGAGCGTCTGACCGCCGCCGACGCCCGTGAGGCCGGGGTGAACGTGCTGTCCGGCGGTACGGACGTGCACCTGATCCTGGTCGACCTGCGCGACTCCGAGCTGGACGGGCAGCAGGCCGAGGACCGCCTCCACGAGGTCGGCATCACGGTCAACCGCAACGCCGTCCCGAACGACCCGCGGCCCCCGATGGTCACCTCGGGCCTGCGGATCGGCACCCCGGCACTGGCCACCCGCGGCTTCACCGCCGAGGACTTCGCCGAGGTCGCGGACGTGATCGCCGAGGCGCTCAAGCCGTCGTACGACGCGCAGGCGCTGAAGGCGCGGGTCACCGCGCTGGCCGAGAAGCACCCGCTGTACCCCGTTCTGAACAAGTAGTTCCTTTTCGTCGGTCGCCCCGCACACTCGGAAGTGAGACCCGGAGGTGCGGGGCACCCGGCGAGCACCTGTGACGCACCACCCCTGCACCACCCCTGCTGTGAGGAGTACCCGTGGCCATCTCGGTCTTCGACCTGTTCTCGATCGGCATCGGCCCGTCCAGCTCCCACACGGTCGGCCCGATGCGCGCGGCCCGGATGTTCGCCCGCCGGCTGCGCAACGAGGAGCTGCTGGACGCCGTGGCCTCGGTCCGCGCCGAGCTGTACGGCTCCCTGGGCGCCACCGGCCACGGCCACGGCACGCCCAAGGCGGTCCTGCTCGGCCTTGAGGGCGCCTCGCCGCGCACGGTCGACGTGGAGTCGGCCGACGAGCGCGTGGAGCGGATCAAGGAGTCGGGCCGGCTGAACCTGCTCGGCACGCACGAGATCCCGTTCTCCTTCGACGACGATCTGGTGCTGCACCGCCGCAAGACCCTGCCGTACCACGCCAACGGCATGACCATCTGGGCCCACGACGCCTCCGGCGCCGAGCTGCTCTCCAAGACGTACTACTCGGTCGGCGGCGGGTTCGTCGTCGACGAGGACGCGGTCGGCGCCGACCGCATCAAGCTCGACGACACGGTCCTGAAGTACCCCTTCCGCACCGGTGACGAGCTGCTCCGGCTGACCAAGGAGACCGGCCTGTCGATCTCCTCGCTGATGCTGGAGAACGAGCGCGCCTGGCGCACCGAGGAGGAGATCCGCACCGGTCTGCTCGACATCTGGCACGTGATGCGCGCCTGTGTCACCCGGGGCATGTCACGCGAGGGCATCCTGCCGGGCGGGCTGCGGGTGCGCCGCCGCGCCGCCGTCACCGCGCGCCAGCTCCGCGCCGAGGGCGACCCGCTGGCCCACGCCATGGAGTGGATCACCCTGTACGCGATGGCGGTGAACGAGGAGAACGCCGCCGGCGGCCGGGTCGTCACCGCCCCCACCAACGGCGCGGCCGGCATCATCCCCGCCGTTCTGCACTACTACGACAACTTCGTCCCCGGCGCGGACGAGGACGGCGTGGTCCGCTTCCTCCTCGCCGCCGGCGCGATCGGCATGCTCTTCAAGGAGAACGCCTCCATCTCCGGCGCCGAGGTCGGCTGCCAGGGCGAGGTCGGCTCCGCCTGCTCGATGGCCGCCGGCGCCCTCGCCGAGGTCCTGGGCGGCAGCCCGGAGCAGGTGGAGAACGCCGCCGAGATCGGCATGGAGCACAACCTCGGCCTGACCTGCGACCCCGTGGGCGGCCTGGTCCAGATCCCGTGCATCGAGCGCAACGGCATGGCCGCCGTGAAGGCCGTCACCGCGGCCCGGATGGCCATGCGCGGCGACGGCTCCCACAAGGTCTCCCTCGACAAGGTCATCAAGACCATGAAGGAGACGGGCGCGGACATGAGCGTCAAGTACAAGGAGACGGCCCGGGGCGGGCTCGCGGTGAACATCATCGAGTGCTGACCGCCCCTCGTGGCGGGCTACTCGCGGGCGAGCATCGCCTCCGCCTCCCGTTCCAGGTCGACGTAGGGGTCGCCGCTGACGTCGACGGCGACGCGGTGGAGGGTGCCGCCGGTGAAGGCGTGGGGGGCGGGGCCGGGGTAGTCGGAGGTGACGGCGTCGCCGCCGTCCCTGCCGACGTTGAGGCCCTCGCCGGCCAGGGTGAAGCGGCCGGGCTGGGTCCTGATCCGGCCCTCCCCCACCTTGCGGTCGCCGTGATAGAGGCTGAGGACGCCGGTGGCGACGCCGGGTGAGACCTCGCCGTCCTTGTCGAAGGACGCGGCCAGGATGACCTGATCGCCGGTGGGCAGCTCCTCGGTCGCGGTGATCCGCTGCTCCTCGCTGCCCAGGAAGTTGTAGACGTACGTCAGCCTGCCGTCCTTGACGTAGAGCGCGTGCCCGCCGAAGCGGCCGCCGTGGGCGAAGAGCACGCCCGCCGCTGCGGGGCCGCCGGGCAGGTCGACGAGGGCGCCGATGGCGTACGAACGGTTGCGGATGTTGACGGCGACCGCCTCGGGCACCTCGGAGCCGCCCGGCCGGTACACGTACCGGTTGCGGGCCGGGGTGAGTTCGGGGCGCGGGGTGGAGAGGATCTCCAGGGCGGAGCGGTCGTCGAGCGGGAAGGCACCGTTGACCCCGGCCTCGTGGAACCACAGGCCGATCAGCTCCTGGAGCCGCTCGGGCTCCTGGCCCGCGAGGTCGTGGAGTTCGGAGCGGTCGGTGTCGGTGTGGTACAGCTCCCAGGTGTCCCGCTGGAAGTTGCTCCAGCCGCTGATCGCGGGGTGGGTGGTGACGGCCTTCCAGCCCTGGTGCCAGATCCCGCGGGTGCCGAGCATGGAGTAGAACTGCGTGCTCTTCGCGGACGGCAGGGCGGCCGAGTCGAAGCTGTAGCGCATGCTGACGCCCTGGAGCGGGATCTGCGGGGCGCCCTTGACGGTCGCGGGCAGCTCCAGGCCGAGGCAGTCGAGCAGGGTGGGGACGATGTCGATGGCGTGGTGGTACTGGTCGCGCACCTCGCCCCGGGCCGCGATCCCGGCCGGCCAGGAGATCACGCACGGGTCGCAGGTGCCGCCGTTGAACGAGTACCGCTTCCACATCTTGAACGGCGTGTTGAAGGCCATGGCCCAGCCGTTCGGATAGTGCCCGTACGTCTCCAGACCGCCCAGCTTGTCGATCATGGCGAGGTTCTCGGCGAGGTCGTCGGCGACGTTGTTGAAGAACTTGTTCTCGTTGACCGAGCCGTTCGGGCCGCCCTCGCCGCTGGCGCCGTTGTCGGACACGACGACGAAGATCGTGTTGTCGAGCTGCTCGATCTCCTCCAGATAGGCGAGCAGCCGGCCGATCTGGTCGTCGCAGTGCGACAGGAACCCGGCGTACACCTCGGCCATCCGGGAGAACAGCCGCTGCTCGTCCGCGCTCAGCTCGGCCCACGGGCGGGTGAAGTCCAGCGGCGGGAACGGCTCGCCGTCCGGGCCGCTCCGGGTCTCGGGGGTGCCGATCGGGTTGAGCGGCGGCAGCTCGGTGTTCTGCGGGACGAGCCCGAGTTCCTTCTGCCGGGCGAGGATCTCCTCGCGCATCGCCTCGTACCCGGCGTCGAACCGCCCCCGGTAGCGGTCGATCCACTCGGGCGGCGCCTGGTGCGGGGCGTGCGCGCAGCCGGGCGCGTAGTAGAGCAGGACGGGCCGCTCGGGGGCGATGGCCTTGACGTCGTCGATGTACTGGAGGGCCTTGTCGGTGATGTCGACGCCGAAGTGGTAGCCCTCCTCCGGGGTGGCGGGCTGCTCCACCGGGTGCTGGTCGTGGACCAGGTCGGGGTGCCACTGGCTGGTCTCGGCGCCCAGGAAGCCGTAGAAGCGTTCGAAGCCGCGGCCGGTGGGCCAGTTCCGGCGGGTGGAGGCGAGGTTCATCTCGTCCTCCGGGCACAGATGCCACTTGCCGACCAGCGCCGTGCTGTAGCCGCGTTCGACGAGGACCTCGGCGAGGGTGGCGCACTCGGACGGGATGTGGCCGTTGGCGCTGGGGAAGCCGATCGCGGCCTCGCTGATGCAGGCCATGCCGTTGGTGGTGTGGTTGCGGCCGGTCAGCAGGGCGGAGCGGGTCGGCGAGCACAGGGCGGTGGTGTGCCACTGGGAGTAGCGCAGGCCGTTCGCCGCGATCCGGTCGATGTTCGGGGTCTCGATCGGGCCGCCGTAGCAGCTCAGCGCCCCGAAGCCGACGTCGTCGAGCACGATGTAGACGATGTTCGGCGACCCGGCGGGAGCCTTCGCCTGCTGGTACGGGGTCCAGTCCGGGACGGAGTCGCGGACATCGAGGTTGATCACACCACGGAACGTGTCAGACACCGGGCGTCCTTCCCTGCGGGCTTCGGGTCGCGAGAACGCGGTTGCCAGCAGCTTCGCGGGTGCGGGCGCCGGCCGCCCGTCCGGGCGGTGCGAACGGGTGGCCCGGGGCGGGTCAGGGGGCCGGGGTGTCCTCCGGGGGCGGGAAGACGCGGGACCAGTCGTCGCGGACGCTGACCGTCGTCCACCCTCGGCGCGCCGCCTCGCGCAGGGCCTGTTCGGCGCCGGTGTCGTAGGCGGGGTCGGCGCGGTCCGGGTCGTCGTGGTGGACCAGGAGCGCGAGGCCGCCTGGGCCGGCCGCGGCGTAGGACAGCATGTCGATGTCGCCGTTGGAGTTGCCGCAGGCCAGCAGGGGGCGGCGGCCCAGCCGGCTCCAGATGCGCAGGGGTTTCTCGGGGCCGTCGTCCAGCAGCTCGATGCCGTCGCCGTAGACGACGTCCGCGCGGTCGGGGTCCCAGCGCAGGGCGGGGGTGGAGCCGATGACGCGCTCGGGCGGCACCCCGTACACCTCCTCGGAGATCACGCGCATGAAGTCCCGGCCGCCGCCGGAGACGATCACCGTGGTGAACCCGTGCCCGCGCAGCAGGCCGAGCAGCTCGCGCATCGGCTGATAGGCGCACGCCGGGTAGGGCCGGTCGAGCTGTGGGTGCCGGGCGGTGGCGAAGAACTCCCGGATCCGGGCGGCCAGGGTCGCGGTGTCCAGGCCGCGCTGGGTGGCGATCACGGCCTCGGCGAGCGCGGGCAGCCGGGTGTCGTCCCCGGCGTAGTGGTCCGCGACGACGGAGGCGATCCATGCCGGGTCGCCGATGAGCGCCGAGGCGTACGGCTCCTCGGCGGCCAGCTCGGGGCGTTCGGCGGCCATGTGCCGCCACTGCTCGGTGAGGTGGTGCAGTTGGACGGGCATGGGCAGCTCGGGCCAGAGGGTGCCGTCGTTGTCGAAGGCGGCGATCCGGGCCTCGGGCGGCACGAAGGACGGGCCGCCCGGGGTGGTCACCTCGTCGACGAACCGGAGGAGGGTGGTGCGGGTGCGGCCGTCGCGCCAGGAAGGGAGCGGGTTCAACGGGGTCTCCTCGTACGGTCGGCGGGCGGGGCGGCCGGGGTGTCCGGGGTGTCCGGGGTGTCCGGGCGGATCACGCAGCGGAAGCCGAGGTGGCAGGTGGCGGTGTCCTCGCTCTGGCCGGTGCGGGCGGCCGGGCGGTAGCGCAGGCAGTAGTTCGGGGCGCAGAGGTGGGAGCCGCCCTTGGTGACGCGGCGCGGGAACCGCTCCCCCGCGAGCCGGTCGCCCGGGGCGCAGCAGGGCCGCGGGGCCGGGCCGGGATGCCGGTCGGTGTAGGGGTCCGCCGTCCACTCCCACACGTTGCCCGTCATGTCGTGGAGGCCGTAGCCGTTGGGCGGGTACGTGCCCACGGGCGTCGTGCCGGGGTACGGCTGCCGCGGCGAGGCCGGGACGTACTCCCAGGGGAACGCGCCGTGCCAGGTGTTCGCCATCCGCCGGCCCCGGGGCGCGAACTCGTCGCCCCACGCGAAGACCGCCCCCTCCAGCCCGCCGCGGGCGGCGCACTCCCACTCGGCCTCGGTGGGCAGCTCCTTGCCCGCCCAGGCCGCGTAGGCGACGGCGTCCTCGAAGGCGACCTGGGTGACCGGGTGGCGCTCCCGCCCGTGCAGGGTGCTGCCGGGTCCTTCGGGCCGGTGCCAGCAGGCGCCGGGCCGGTACGTCCACCAGCGGTGCCAGTCGTCCAGCGGCACCGGGCCGGGGGTGCCGAGGAAGACCAGCGCGCCGGGGAGCAGGGCGGCGGGGTCGGCGTCCGGGTGGTCGGCCGGGTCGGGCGGCCGTTCGGCGACCGTCGCATGGCCGGTCGCCTTCACGAACCTGCGGAACTCCGCGACCGTCACCGGGTGTTCGTCGATCCAGAACCCGTCCACCGACGCCCGGTGGACGGGCCGCTCCTCGGGATAGAACTCCTCCGATCCCATGAGGAACGACCCGCCCGGGATCCACGCCATCCCCTTCGGCGACGGCCCGCCCGCGGTCCGGGGCTCTTCGGTGACGGTCATGCCCTCACCGTGCCTCAGCCGCGTCGAGGGTCCGCGTAGCGACGCGCGCCCCGGAGGACGGCAGGCTCAGCCGCGGAAGGCCGCCGGGCGCTCCGGGTTCGCCTCGGACAGCGCCTTGGTGACCTCGTCGACGCCGCCGCGCAGGCCGTAGACGGGGGTGTCGGGCTGCTGGCGCCAGGAGTCGTCGATACCGCCGGCGTCGACGGTGTCGAAGCCGATCTCGTCGATCAGGGCGCGGATCCTCGCCTTGGCCGCCTCGTCGTCGCCGGCGACCGGCAGGGCCACACGCTCGGGGTCACCGGCCGGGCGGGGGCGGTCCAGGATGTCCTGGGCGTAGGTGCCGTTGAACGCCTTGATCACGGGGTGGCCGATCTGGCGCTCGGTCCAGCGGCTCTCGGTGATGCCCTCGTCCTCGATGCCGGCGATCCGGCCGTCGCGCTGCTGCGGGTAGTAGTTGTTGGTGTCCAGGACGGCCACGTCCTCGGCGGCGCCGTCCAGGACTCCGGAGGGCAGGTCCGGAATCGCCTTGAGGGGAATGGTGATCACCACGACCTCGGCGCCGCGGGCCGCGTCCTCGACGGCGACCGGGGTGGCGCCCGTCTCGGCCGCCAGTTCCGTGAGCGTGTGCGGCCCGCGGGAGTTGGCGACGGAGACCTCGTGGCCGACGGCGGTGAGCCGTCGGGTGAGGTTGCCGCCGATGTTGCCCGCGCCGATGATGCCGATCTTCATATCAGGGCCTTCCGGTCCGTATGTGTCCGTCGGTGTCGTCCGTCCGGAGGATGGATGCATGCGCATACACCCTCCGGTGGTCGACAACCGCGGCCGGCCGGCGGCTATTCCGGGGAGGGCGTCACTTGTTCAGGTGACCCCAGAACTCGTCGAACGAGAGAACCTTGTCGCCGTTCAGGTCGCGGCTCTTGATGAGGGCCTCGGCGACCGGCTCGGTGACGTTCCAGTCACCCTGCTGGGCCAGGGCGGTCTTGAACTCGGCGGCGGTGATGAAACCGTCCCCGTCCGCGTCGATCCGGTCGAACTGCTTGCGTGCCTCTTCGATGTCGGCCACCGATCCGCCCCTTTTTCCGTCGCTTACTGTCGTACTGCCGCAGGTCAGATTAACGGCCCCGGGGAGCGCCCGGTGCGGCGGCCGGGAAGAGGGGGACGGGTGGAGACACTGCGGGACATTCTCGACGCGGCGGCGCACGGGGACTTCCCGCCGCCGGACGGCCGGACGACGGTCGTGCCGCAGATGTCGGACCGGGACGCCGGGGTGCTCGCCTTCACCGCGCACTCGGTCGTCTTCACGGACGAGGACCCGGAGTGGGTGGCGGCGGCGCTGCGCGGGGCCGACTGCGATCCGCTGTCCGCGACGATGAACCCGCGTTTCCTGTCGGCCCTCATGAACCGCACCGGCAGGACCGCCGAGACGATCGACGCGATGCTGGTGGCCGCCCCGCTGCCGGGCCCGCCGCCGGTCGCCCTGCGCGAGATCACCGACCGCGGCCATCCCCGTGTGCGGTACGCCCGCCGCCGGCGCGACCGGGTGAGGGTGTGGGCGGCGGACGGCGGGGTGCTGGTCATGGGCCGCGGGATCGGCGGCCGGCTGGAGGTCTCGGTCGAGGTGGACGAGGCGGTACGGCGGCGGGGGCGCGGGCGGCTGCTGGTGACCGCCGCCCGTCATCTCGCCGACGAGCCGGTGTGGGCCCAGATCGCGCCGGGGAACGCCCGCAGCGTACGGGCGTTCCAGGCGGCGGGGTACGTCCCGGTGGGCGCGGAGATCCTGCTGACGCGGCCGGAACAGCGCGCCCCGGCCGCATAGTTGACCGTCCGTCAGCGGAAGATGCCCGTGTGACCCAGGGAGTAGCGGCCGGGCTGGGGGTAGACGGCCAGGCCGTGCGGGCCGCTGCCGACCGGGATGCGGGCGAGCTGCTTGCCGGTGCGGGTGTCGATGGCGTACACCTCGGCGTCGTAACGCCCGGACAGCCACAGGACCTTGCCGTCCGCGGAGACGCCGCCCATGTCGGGGCTGCCGCCGTCGGGCAGGTGCCACTTCTTGGTGACGCGGTCCTCGGTGAAGTCGAAGACGGAGACGGTGCCCTCGCCGCGGTTGGAGACGTACATCTCGCGGGAGTCGCGGCTCACGTACAGCCCGTGGCAGCCCTTGCCGGTGGGCAGCAGGGTCGGCTTGCCGAAGGTGTCGCCGTCGATCACCCACATCCCGTCGGCCATCATGTCGGCGATGTAGAACCGCTTGCCGTCGGGCGAGACCTTCACGTCCTGCGGCATGGCGCCCTTGAAGGGGAGTTTCTGCTGTCCGACGACCTCCATCCGCTCGGTGTCGACCTTCAGCAGCTCCCCGCTGAACTCGCAGGAGACGATGAAGTACCGGCCGTCGCGGGAGAAGTCGGCGTGGTTGACGCCGTAACAGGTGACCGGCTCGGTCTTGATCCGCTTCATGGTGTGCGGGTCGCGGAAGACGAGTTCGCGGTCCAGGGAGGCCATCACGATCGCGTACTTGCCGTTGGGCGTGAAGTAGAGGTTGTACGGGTCGTGCACCTCCACCTCCTTGCCCGCCTTGCCGGTCTTCGGATCGATGGGGGTGAGGGTGTGCCCGCGGTTGTTGTTGACCCAGAGGGTCTTGAGGTCCCAGGAGGGCACGACGTGCTGGGGCTGCCGGCCGACGTGCAGGGTGTCGACGACCTTGTAGGTCTCCGGGTCGATGACGGTGACGGTGTCGGACTCGGTGTTGGGCACGTAGACGCGGGACGGGAAGTCCTTGACCACCGGGGAGAGCCGGTTGGGACGGTCCGCGGCGTAGACGTCGTTCGGGTCGAGCACCGGCGGCATGCCGGGCAGCCCCTGGACGGCCGGTTTCTCCTTCTGCCGCTGGTGCGCGGGGGCGGGCGCGGCGGCCTTGGGCGACTGGTCGGCCCCGCCGGCCTTGTCCTTGGACTCGGTGCCGCAGGCGGCGAGGGCGGCGACGGCGGTGAGCGCGGTCCCGGTGAGCAGGGCGCGCCGCAGGAGGGTGGGGTGCATCAACTGAGCAGCTCCGTGGTCGTGACCGCGCGCAGGCCGCGGCGGTCCAGTTCGTCCAGGACGGCGGGGAGGGCGGCGACCGTGTCGGCGTACCCGAAGTGCAGGCTCACGACGGATCCGGCCCGGACGGCGTCGAGGACGGTGCGGGTGACGGCGGGCGCGCCGGGCGAGGTGAAGTCGAGGGAGTCGACGTCGTAGGAGAGGACGTGGGGGTATCCGGCCCGGCGGGCCAGGGTCTCGACGAGCGGGGAGGCGCGGGCGGCGCGGGAGGGGCGGAACCAGGTGCCGACGGATCCGGTGAGCCGCTTCAGACGGGCGGCGCAGTCCTCGATCTCCCGGGTGGCGTCCGCCTCGGACATGGTGTTGATGTCGAGGTGGCGCATGGTGTGGTTGCCGAGGTCGTGGCCGCCGTCGAGGATCCGGCGGGCCATCCCGGGATGCGCGTCGAGCCAGGTCCCGACGGCGAGCACGGTGACCCGCGCACCGCGCCGCTCGGCCTCGGCGAGCAGCGCACGCGCGGTGGCGGGATCGCCGTTCCCGTGAAAGGTGAGCGCGACCCGGGGCCGGCCCCGGGGCCCGTGATCGACCTGCACGGGCTGCCCGGGGAAGCGCCGCGGCGACGGCGCGGGGCGGGCCGGGCCGGTCGGCGGGGGCGGGCTCGTGGCATCGGGCGCGGAGTGCGCGACGGCACCGGCCCTGGCACACCCCGCGGCGAACGCCCCCGCGACGGCGAGCCCGGCACCGGCCCGCAGAACCCCCCGACGATCAGTCGTGGTCACCCGCCCCATTTAAGGCGGTTGAGCCATCGAATCGGGCGATTGGTCCATTCGGCGGCCGGTTGGCCTCCCGCGCACGGAAGCCGCGGGGCCGCCCCGCGGAGCGGTCAGCGGTCGGCGACGCGCATCTCGAACCAGGTCGTCTTGCCGCGTGGGAGCAGGTCGACGCCCCAGCGGTCGGAGAGTTTGTCGACGAGGAAGAGGCCGCGGCCGCTGACGTCGAGTTCCTGGACCGGCATCAGACAGGGCAGACCACGGGACGGGTCGCGGACCTCGATGCGGATCCAGCCGCGGCGGCGGCGCATCCGGAGGCCGAACACCCGGGCGCCGGTGTGCCGTACGGCGTTGCCGACGAGTTCGGAGACGAGGAGGACCGCGTCCTCGGTCATCCGGGGGCTCAGGCCCCACTGCCGCAGGACGACGACCTGGGTGAGCCGGCGGGCCGTGGCGGCGGACTCGGGGCGGGACGGCAACGGCACCTCGCCCTCGGTCGGATTTCCGAACAACTCCAGCGCCTTGAGTGCCCGTTCGTCCTCGACCGCAGGTGACCATCGTGCCGCGGCCACACGCTCGTGCCCCCGCGGCTGTTCGATATCCTCCAGCCCCGCCATGCCCACCATGATGGCCGCCCGATGTCGCCCGCGTGGCCGTTCCGGGGGAATACGCCCCCTGTGCGACCCCTTTCCGCGCGGGCGAGTTGACATATGCCAGAGGCAGGCCGGAGCCGTCCGGACCCCAACCGACCTGCGCGGTAAGCCCTTTCGGGGGCAAGCCCAGGATCCCTGGCCAAGGCAGGCTTAAGGTCGCCTTAAGGTTCCCATAATCCGCCCCATCGAGGGATCCCGGGTCAGACACCCTGTCAATTGCAAGGGGTTCCGGCCGGATTCACAGAGATGTGCCTCACAGGAACGTGGCCTTGCCGGGGCCGTCCTCCACGAAGCTGCGCATCCCGATCTCACGGTCGGGGGTGGCGAACAGGCCCGCGAACCAGTTGCGTTCGACCGCGAGGCCGGTGTCGATGTCGGTCTCCAGACCGGTGTCGACGGACTCCTTCGCGGCCCGCAGCGCGAGCGCCGGGCCCTGCGCCAGCTTGGCGGCCCACGCGTGCGCCTGGGTGTAGACCTCGTCGGCCGGCACCACCCGGTCGACCAGACCGAGCGTCAGCGCCTCGTCCGCCTTGACCATCCGGCCGGTGAAGATGAGGTCCTTGGCCCGGGAGGGGCCCACCAGCCGCGCCAGCCGCTGGGTGCCGCCGGCGCCCGGGATCAGCCCGAGCAGGATCTCCGGCTGGCCGAGCTTGGCGTTCTCCCCCGCGATCCGGTAGTCCGCGCACAGCGCCAGTTCGCAGCCGCCGCCCAGCGCGTAGCCGGTGACGGCCGCCACGACCGGCTTGGGGATCCGGGCCACCGCCGTGAACGCGTCCTGGAGGGCGCGGGCGCGCAGGACCATCGCCGTGTGGTCCATGGCCTGCATCTCCTTGATGTCCGCGCCCGCCGCGAACACCTTCTCCCCGCCGTACACCACGACGGCCCGCACGTCCTCGCGGCGGGCCGCCTCCTCGGCGACCTCCTTCAGCCGGTCCTGGGTGGCGATGTCCAGCGCGTTCATCGGCGGACGGTCGAGACGGATCGTGCCGACGCCGTCGGCGACTTCGAGATTCACGGTCATGGCAGCAGGTTAACGCCGACTAACAGCGACGGGCCCGGTGCCGTGGCTCACAGCACCGGGCCCGTCCGCCCGAAAGGATCGCGGGTGGACTACTTCGTCCACTCCGCCCACGAGAGGTTCCAGCCGTTGAGGCCGTTGGAGGGGTCGACCACCGGGTCGGTGGAGTTCTTCACGACCACCACGTCACCGATCATCGACTGCTTGAAGAACCACGCGGCCGGCGCCGAGCCGTCGTAGCCGCCGCGCACGTCCCGCAGGCCGATGCAGCCGTGGCTGGCGTTGTAGTTGCCGAAGGCGTCGCCGCCCCAGTAGTTGCCGTGCACGAAGGTGCCCGAGTTGGTCAGGCGCATGGCGTGCGGGACGTCCTTGATGTCGTACTCGCCGTCGTAGCCGACGGTGTCGCCGTTCATCCGGGTCACCGTGAACTTCTCGCTGATGACCATCTGGCCGTTCCAGGTGGCGTAGCCGGGCTTGCCGGTGGTGACCGGGATGGTCTTGACGACCTTGCCCTCGCGCATGACCTTCATCGTGTGCTTCTTGGCGTCCACGATCGACACCTGGTCGCGGCCGATGGTGAAGGAGACGGTCTTGGCCTGCTTGCCGTAGACGCCCTTGCGGCCCTCGACGCCGTCGAGGTTGAGCTTGACGGTGACCTTGGTGCCGGCCTTCCAGTACTCCTCGGGCCGGAAGTCGAGGCGGTCGTTGCCGAACCAGTGGCCCTGGACGTCGACGGCCGGCTCGGTCGTGATCTTGATGGCCTTCTCGACGTCGTCCGGCTTGGTGATGCCGCGCGTGAAGCGGACCGAGAACGGCATGCCGACACCGACGGTGGAGCCGTCCTCGGGCGTGAAGTTGCCGGTGAAGGTGTTCTGCGGGCTCAGCGTGGTGAAGGAGGAGTCCTCGGCGGCCGTGCGGCCCTCGGAGTCCTTGGCCACCGCGTGCACCTGGTACTCGGTGGACGCCGCGAGATGCGTGGCGGGCGTCCAACTGGTGCCGTCGGCCGAGATCTCGCCCTCGATCTTCGTGCCGTCGTCGTCCTTGACGGTGACCTCGGTCAGCTTGCCCTTGGCCGCGCTGACCTTGAGGGCGCCGCTGGTGTCCACGTCCTTGGCGCCGGCCTTCGGCGCGATCGTGACGACGGCCACCGACTGCTTGCTCTCGGCGGCGGCGGTGCTGCCCTTGTCGTCCTTGTCCTTGCCCCCGGTCCCCGCGTTCGATCCCCCGCCTCCGCCGCAGGCCGTGACGGCCAGCAGCGCGCCGCCGACGATCACCGCCCACCGCTTGTTGCGGCCGCGTGAGCGTCCACCCGCCGACGCCCCCGATATCGGTCGCACGTTCACAGTCGTTCTCCCCTCGCAAGGCCCGGTCAGGCCCCCACCCCAGCGCGTCCCGCGCGATCACTGGCGCATATTAACTGCACGGTTTTGAGCATCGTGTCAGGTCAATGTCACCGTTCCGTCGCAACTTGGACCGTGCGAGGGCGGAGATGGTTGCACGGAGAAGCGAACGCGGGGTGCGGGGCGCCGGGAATCAGCCGAGGGCGCTGCCCTCCGTCCACTCCCGCCAGCCCATGTTCCAGCCGCCGAGGCCGTTGTCGGGCGCGACCTGCTTGTCCTTGCTGTGGACCACCTCGACCACGTCCCCGACGAGCGAGCGGTCGAAGAACCAGCCCGCCGGGGTGTCCGAGGCGCCGCCCTTCACGTCCCGCAGGCCGACGCAGCCGTGGCTGACGTTCTCCCGCCCGAACACGTCGTCCGCCCAGTAGTTGCCGTGCAGGAACGTGCCGGACTCGGTCAGCCGCATGGCGTGCGGGACGTCGGGGATGTCGTACTCGCCCTTGCCGTTCTTCTTCTTGAAGCCGACCGTCGCGCCGTTCATCCGGGTCAGTTCGAGCATCTCGGTGACGACCATCTTGCCGTTGTACGTCGTCGTCTTCGGCGCCCCCGCCGTGATCGGCACGGTCGCGATCAGATCGCCGTCGCGGTGGACCTTCATGGTGTGGCGGGCCGCGTCGACCAGGGAGACCTGACTGCGGCCGACGGTGAAGGTGACCTTCTTGTCCTGCACGCCGTACACGCCGGGCGCGCCCTCGACGTCCCGCAGCCTCAGGTCGACGGTGACCTCGGTGCCGGGCTTCCAGTAGCGGCGGGGCCGGAAGTCCAGGCGGCCGTCGTGGAACCAGTGCGCCCGGATCTCGACGTCCGGGACGGCGGTGACCCGGACGGCGCGCTCCACGGCGGCCCGGTTCGCGATCTCCCGGCTGAACTCCAGGGAGACGATCATCCCGGTGCCGACGGTCGAGCGGTTCTCCGGAGTGACGTATCCGACGAAGCGTTCCTCGGGGACCTGGGTGGTGAACGTGGTGCGGCGCGCGGCGCGGTCGCCGTCGGCGTCGAGGGCCACGGCGTCGACGGTGTAGCGGGCGGCGAGGGCGAGCCGGTCGTCGTCGGGCCGCCAGCTCCGGCCGTCGGCGGAGATCCTGCCGGGCACCGCGGTCTCCTGGGCGTCCTGGGAGCGCACGACCTTCACCGACTCCAGCCGCCCTTCCGGCACCGCCACCCGCAGCCCGGCCGCCGGGCGGACGCCCTTGGTGCCGTCGGCCGGGGTCACCCGGATGGTGTCCGCGGCGGCCGGCGCCTTGCCCAGCATCCGGTCGAGTCCGCCGCCTCCCTCCGCGGTGCAGCCGGCCGCCCCGGCCAGCAGTCCTGCCCATGTCACTACGGCGGCCACTGCGACCCTCGCGCGCCGTGCGCGCCCTTGTACGTGCCTCACGGCGTGTCCAACGACCGGGCACGCTCCGGGGAAACGTGAGTGCGAGGCGCGCTCTGGGCAGAACAGGGGGGAGGACGACGCGACGGGGAGCAGCGGCCGGGACGCCCCGCCCCTTGCCCACGTCGTCCCACGAGCCGCGGGAGGCGGAACGGTGTCCAGCGCAGCCGAGCAGGAGACGGTGGCAAAGGAGCGGGTCGCGCCCGAAGCCGTCGTGAACGGTGCGTCGCACAGGACGCCCGGCGTGCCCGTGTGGCCGGGCGCGCCCACGCCGCTCGGCGCCCGGTTCCGCACCGGGCCCGACGGGGTGGCGGGAACCAACTTCGCGCTGTGGGCGGGCGGGGCGGAGGCGGTCGAGCTGTGTCTGTTCGACGCGTCGGGGCGGGAGACCCGCGCCCGGCTCACCGAACTGACGCACGAGATCTGGCACGGCTTCGTGCCGGGGGTGATGCCGGGCCAGCGCTACGGCTACCGGGTGCACGGCCGCTGGGACCCGTGGACGGGCGGCCGCTGGAACCCGGCGAAACTGCTCCTGGACCCGTACGCCCGCGCGGTGGACGGCGACTTCACCCTGCCGCCCGAGGTGTACGGGCACGTCCGGGACTGGCCGCAGCAGCAGGTCGCCGACACCGTGCGCGACGACCGGGACTCGGCGCCGTACGTCCCGAAGGGCGTCGTCGTCCACGATGACGACGACTGGGCCGACGACCGGCGGCCGAAGACGCCCTGGGCCGACTCGGTGATCTACGAGGTGCACGTCAAGGGCTTCACCCGGCGCCACCCGGGCATCCCCGAGGAACTGCGCGGCACCTACGCCGGGCTCGCCCATCCGGCGGCGGTCGAGCACCTGGTGAAGCTGGGCGTGACGGCGGTGGAGCTGCTGCCGGTCCACCAGTTCGCGCACGAGGACCATCTGCTGCGCCGGGGCCTGACGAACTACTGGGGCTACAACTCCATCGGCTACTTCGCCCCGCACGCCGGATACGCCTCCGCCGGGACCCGGGGCGAGCAGGTCGGCGAGTTCAAGCGGATGGTGCGGGCGCTGCACGCGGCGGGCGTCGAGGTGATCCTCGACGTGGTCTACAACCACACGGCGGAGGCGGGCGAGCTGGGCCCGACGCTGTCCCTGAAGGGCATCGACAACCGGGGCTACTACCGGCTCCAGCCGGACGCCCGCCGGTACGCGGACTACACCGGCTGCGGCAACACCCTGCACGTGGTGCAGCCGCACGTGCTGCGGCTGATCACGGACTCGCTGCGCTACTGGGTGACCGAGATGGGCGTGGACGGCTTCCGCTTCGACCTGGCCGCCGCGCTGGCCCGCTCCATGCACGACGTGGACATGCTGTCGCCGTTCCTCGCGGTGATCGCGCAGGACCCGGTGCTGCGCCGGGTCAAGCTGATCGCCGAGCCGTGGGACGTCGGCTCCGGCGGCTACCAGGTGGGCGCCTTCCCTCCGCTGTGGACGGAGTGGAACGACCGCTACCGCGACGCCGTGCGGGACTTCTGGCGGGGCGCGCTGCCGGACGTGCGCGAGATGGGCTACCGGCTGTCGGGCTCCAGCGACCTGTACGCCTGGGGCGGGCGGCGGCCATACGCGTCGGTGAACTTCGTGACCGCGCACGACGGCTTCACCCTGCGCGACCTGGTGTCGTACGAGCGCAAGCACAACGAGGCCAACGGCGAGGGCAACCGGGACGGCACGAACGACAACCGGGCCTGGAACTGCGGGGCCGAGGGGGAGACGGACGACGAGCGGGTCCTCGCCCTGCGCCGCCGGCAGCTCCGCAATCTGCTGACCACCCTGCTGCTGTCGACGGGCGTGCCGATGCTGGTCGCGGGCGACGAACTGGGCCGCACCCAGGGCGGCAACAACAACGCCTACTGCCAGGACAACGAGATCGGCTGGGTGGACTGGGAGCTGCTGGAGGACCCGTCGTGGCGGGCGCTGTTCGACCTGACGGCCCGGCTGATCGCGCTGCGCCACCGCCATCCGGTGCTGCGCCGGCGGGCGTTCTTCTCCGGGCGGGCGCACTCGGCGGACGGGCTGCGCGATCTGGCCTGGTTCACCACGCGGGGCACGGAGATGACGGAGGGGGACTGGTACGCGCCCGCCGCCACGCTCGGCATGTATCTGTCCGGCCGGGACATCCCGGGCCGGGACGAGCGGGGCGCGCCGATCACCGACGACAGCTTTCTCACCGTCCTGCACGCCGGGGACCGCCCCGTGGACTTCGTGCTGCCGGGGCCGCCGTGGGCGGAGCGCTACGAGGTGGTCGTGGACACCTCCCGCGAGGACCAGACGGACCCGCCGGCGGTCCATCACACGGCGGGCGAGGAGGTGACGGTGCCGGCGCGGGCGGTGCTGCTGCTGCGGGTCGTGGGGTGAGGGCCGGCGGGCCCTCGCGTGGTCGGGCGCTCGGGCCGTCGGACCGAAACTCGGTGGGCGATGTCAGTGGTGAACCGTAGGCTCGCTGCTGATGTCCACGATTCCTGAACCCGCCGAGGACCGGTCCGCGGTGCGCGCGCTGCTGCGCCTGTGGCCGTATGTGCGGCCCGTGCGGTCGCGCCTGTTCACCGCCGCCTTCGTCGCGGTGATCGCCTCCTGTACCGGGCTGGTGATCCCGCTCGTCCTGAAGTGGATGGTGGACGGGCCGGTCGCCGACGGGGACACGGCCGGCGTCTGGCTCGGCGCCCTGTACCTGCTGCTGCTCGGTCTCGCGGAGGCGGGCCTGTTCGGGCTGCGGCGCTGGCTGGTGGCCCGGCCGCTGTCGCGTGTCGAGGCGGAGATGCGGGCCGGTCTGTACCGGCATCTCCAGCGGCTCCCGGTGGCCTTCCACGACCGCTGGGCCTCGGGGCAGTTGCTGTCCCGGGGGACCACGGATCTGATGCTGGTGCGGATGTTCCTCGCCTTCCCGCTGACGTTCCTGCTGGTCAACTCGGTCACCATCGTGGTCGGCGTGATCATCATGCTGCTCCAGGACTGGACGCTCGGCCTGGTGATCCTGGGCCCGGCCGTCCCGGTGATGGTGATGTGCGTGGTCTTCGAGCGCCGGTACGCGGTCGTGGCCCGGCGGGCGCAGGACCAGGTGGGCGATCTGACGACGGTCGTCGAGGAGAGCGTCCTCGGCATCCGGATCATCAAGGGCTTCGGCCGGCACCGCAGCCAGGCCCGCGCCTTCCGCGAACTGTCGGCCACCCTGCGCGGCACCGAACTGCGCAAGGCGCGGCTGCTGGCGACCATCTGGGCGGTGATCGTGACGCTGCCGGAGGTGGCGATCGGCGCGGCCCTGGTGCTGGGCGCGGTGCAGGTGGCCGACGGCGAGCTGTCGGCGGGCACCCTGGTCGCGTTCCTGTCCACGGCGCTCGCGCTGCGCTGGCCGGTGGACTCGATCGGCTTCCTGCTCGCGATGAGCCAGGAGGCGGCGACGGCCACCGAGCGGTACTTCGAGGTGATGGACGAGCCGCCGGAGAAGGAGACCGTGTCCGGCACGAGCCCGGCCGCCGACGACGCCGGCGAAGAGGACGGCGGGCTGCGCTCGGAGGGCGGGCTGCGCTCGGAGGGCGGGCTGCGCTCGGAGGGCGGGCTGCGCTTCGAGGGCGTCGTCTTCCGCTACCCCGACGCGCGTCCCGGCTCCCCGCCCGTCCTGGACCGGATCGACCTGCACATCCGGCCCGGTGAGTCGATGGCCCTGGTCGGGGCCACCGGCAGCGGGAAGACCACGCTCACCGCCCTGGTGCCCCGGCTGCACGAGACGACCGCCGGACGGATCACGCTCGACGGCACGGACATCACCGCGATGCCGCGCGCCGAGCTGCGGGCGAAGGTCGCCGTCGCCTTCGAGGAGCCGACGCTGTTCTCCGCGAGCATCGGGGAGAACGTCCTGATGGGCGCCGACGACACCGCGGGCGCCGAGGAGCTGGAGCGGGCGCTGGAGGTCGCGCAGGCCGGCTTCGCGCACCGACTGCCCGAGGGCACCGGGACCCAGGTCGGCGAACAGGGCCTCAGTCTCTCCGGCGGACAGCGGCAGCGGCTCGCGCTGGCCCGGGCGGTCGTCGGACGGCCCCGGTTCCTGGTCCTCGACGACCCGCTCTCCGCGCTGGACGTGCACACGGAGGCCGCCGTGGAGGCCGCGCTGCGCGAGGTCCTCGCCGGCACCACCGCGCTGATCGTCGCCCACCGCCCGTCGACCGTGCTGCTCGCCGACCGGGTGGCCCTGCTGTCCGGCGGCCGGATCACCGCCGTCGGCACCCATCAGGAACTGCTGCGCGGCAACGCCGAGTACGCCCACCTCATGTCCGGAACCGGCCGCCAGGAGGACGACCGATGACCGCCCCCACCACCTCCTCCCCGGTCGCCGAGGAAGAGCCGGACGCCCCGCGCCCGCCGGCCGACGGCGACGCCTTCGACCAGGACGCCCTGCCCACCCCGCCGGGCGCGACGGGCGCGCTGCTGCGTTCCCTGCTCGCCCCGATGCGGGCCCGGGTGGCGTTCACGACCGTTCTGCTGCTGCTCCAGCAGGCGGCCGTGCAGACCGGCCCGCTGCTGGTGGCGTACGCGATCGACCGGGCCGTACCGGCGTTCCGCGCCGACGACCACGGGCCGCTGTTCGCGGTGGGCGCCGGCTATCTGCTGTGCGCGCTGGCGGCCGGCGGCCTCCAGTTCGCGTTCCTGACCGCGGCCGCCCGGGTCAACCAGGACGTGCTGCTCGATCTGCGCGGCCGGATCTTCCGGCACGCGCAGGCGCTCAGCGTCGACTTCCACGAGCGCTACACCTCGGGCCGGCTCATCTCCCGTTCCACCACGGATGTTGAGTCGCTGCGCGAGCTGCTCGACGAGGGGCTCCAGGAGCTGGTGACCGTCGTCCTGTCGTTCGTCTACATCTCGGCCATGCTGCTCTGGCTGGACCTGGGGCTCGGCGCGGTCGCGGTGGCGTCCTTCGTGCCGCTGTACCTGCTGGTGCGGATGTACCAGCGGCGCGCGGCACGGGTGTACGCGGCGCGGTCCACGGCGATCGCGGCGGTGATCGTGAAGTTCGTGGAGACGATGAACGGCATCCGCCCGGTGCGCGCGTTCCGCCGCGAGGCCGTCAACGACGCGGACTTCCGGGTGCTGAACCGGCGTCACGAGCGCTCCAACGGCGACGCGCTCCTGGAGATGGCCCGCTATGTGGTCGGCTCCCGGCTGGTGGCCAACACGGCCGTCGCGGCGATCGTGCTGTGGGGCGCCCACCGGGTGGCGGACGGCTCCCTGGAACTGGGTGTGCTGGCGGCCGCGGTGCTCTATCTGCGGCGGCTGTACGACCCGATCGACCGGCTCGGCATGTTCCTCAACTCCTACCAGTCGGCGGGCGCCTCGCTGGAGAAGATCGCCGGACTGCTCGCCCAGACCCCGTCGGTGCCGGAACCGGCCGTGCCGCGCGAACTCCCCGCGCGGGCGGGCGGACGGCCCGGCCGTGAGGTGGTGTTCGACGGGGTCTCCTTCGGCTACCGCACCGGCGGCGAGGTGCTCCCGGGCTTCGACCTCACCCTGCCCGCCGGGCAGACCGTCGCCGTCGTCGGCTCGACCGGCGCCGGCAAGTCGACCCTGGCCAAGCTGCTCGCCCGCTTCTACGACCCGACGGGCGGCCGGGTGCTGCTCGACGGGGTGGACCTGCGCGACCTGCCGGTGCCGGAGCTGCGGCGCGGGGTGGTCATGGTGACGCAGGAGGCATTCCTGTTCTCCGGGACGGTCGCCGAGAACATCGCGATCGGACGGCCGGACGCCACCCGTGAGGAGATCGAGCGCGCCGCGAAGGCGATCGGGGCGCACGAGTTCATCACCTCACTGCCCGACGGCTACGACACCGACGTCCGCAAGCGCGGCGGCCGCATCTCGGCGGGCCAGCGCCAACTCGTCGCGTTCGCCCGCGCGTTGCTCGCCGATCCGGCGGTGCTCATCCTCGACGAGGCGACCAGTTCCCTGGACGTCCCCGGCGAACGGGCCGTCCAGGCGGCGATGACGACGGTCCTCGACGGCCGCACGGCAGTGGTGATCGCCCACCGCCTGTCGACCGTGGAGATCGCCGACCGCGTCCTCGTCATGGAACACGGCCGCATCGTGGAGGACGGCCCCCCGTCCGAACTGATCACCGGCACGGGCCGCTTCGCGAACCTGCACCGCGCCTGGCGGGACAGCCTGGCCTGAACCGCGCCCCCTCCCTCCCCGCATCCGTATATCGAACATGAACTCCCGGACAACGGAACGTTTCCGGCCAATTTTCTGACGCGCTCCTGACAGAGAGCGCAATCCCCTGCCACTCTTCCCTCTGCTACTTCACAGCAACCCCACAGCTTCACGTTCTGCGTACCGCCTCTGTCGTGCCGGGCGGCCCACCCGCCGTCCGGTCTCCCCCCTGGCCGCGTGATCCGCGGCCGCGCAGAAGGAGTCAGTGTTGAGAAGCAGTTCCTCTCGCAGACGCACCCCCCACACCCCGCACCGCAGAACCGCCGCCGTCGCCCTGGCCGGCGTCGCGGCGCTCATCGCGGCCGCCGTGCAGACCGGCGCCGCCACCGCGGCCCCCCAGCAGGCGCCGTCGGCCGCGGGGCAGGTCCTGCCCGGCGCCGAGTCGGTCCGCCTCACCCCCGCCCAGCGCGCCGAGCTGATCCGCACCGCGAACGCCGGCAAGGCCGACACCGCCGAGGAACTCGGCCTGGGCGCCCAGGAGAAGCTCGTCGTCCGGGACGTCCTCAAGGACGGCGACGGCACCGTGCACACCCGCTACGAGCGCACCTACGCCGGACTGCCGGTCCTCGGCGGCGACCTGGTCGTCGAGTCGACCGCGGCCGACGCCACCGCGTCCGTCGTCAAGGCCACCCGCGCGAAGATAGCCCCGGCGACCACCGCCGCGGCCGTACCCGCCGCCAAGGCCGAGGCGCAGGCACTGAGCGCCGCGAAGGCGGAGGACGCCAAGAGCCCCGACGTCAACCGGGCCCCGCGCAAGGTGATCTGGGCGGCGAGCGGTACGCCGACGGTGGCGTACGAGACGGTCGTCGGCGGCTTCCAGCACGACGGCACCCCGCAGGAGCTGCACGTCATCACGGACGCCACCACGGGCGCGAAGCTCTACGAGTGGGAGGCGATCGAGACCGGCACCGGCAACACGGTCTACAGCGGCACGGTCAACCTGACGACCACGCAGTCCGGTTCGACGTACAACCTGACCGACGGCGCGCGCGGCAACCACAAGACGTACAACCTCAACCGCGGCACGTCCGGCACCGGCACGCTGTTCTCCGGGCCCGACGACGTCTGGGGCAACGGCTCCCCGTCGAACCTGGAGTCGGCCGCCGCCGACGCGCACTACGGCGCCCAGCTCACCTGGGACTACTACAAGAACGTGCACGGCCGTTCGGGCATCCGCGGCGACGGGGTCGGCGCGTACTCGCGCGTCCACTACGGCAACAACTACGTCAACGCGTTCTGGTCGGACAGTTGCTTCTGCATGACCTACGGCGACGGCTCGGGCAACTCCAACCCGCTGACGTCGATCGACGTGGCCGCGCACGAGATGACCCACGGTCTCACCTCCAACACCGCGGGCCTCAACTACTCGGGCGAGTCCGGCGGTCTGAACGAGGCGACCTCGGACATCTTCGGCTCGACCGTCGAGTTCTACGCCAACAACTCCTCCGACGTCGGTGACTACCTCATCGGCGAGGAGATCAACATCAACGGCAACGGCACCCCGTTGCGTTACATGGACAAGCCGAGCAAGGACGGTTCGTCCAAGGACAGTTGGTACTCGGGCATCGGCTCGATCGACGTGCACTACTCGTCGGGCCCCGCGAACCACTTCTTCTACCTGCTGAGCGAGGGCAGCGGCACCAAGACCATCAACGGTGTCACCTACAACTCGCCCACCTCGGACGGCCTTCCGGTCACCGGCATCGGCCGCGACAAGGCGGAGAAGATCTGGTTCCGCGCGCTGACCACGAAGTTCACCTCGACCACCAACTACGCGGGCGCCCGCACCGGCACCCTCGCGGCGACGGGTGAGCTGTACGGCACGACGAGCGCCGAGTACACGGCCGTGCAGAACGCCTGGGCGGCCATCGCGGTGGGCTCGCGGCCCGGTGGCGGCGGCGGTGGCGGCACCGTCTTCGAGAACAACACCCGGGTGTCGATCCCGGACCGGGGCGCGGCGGTCACCTCGTCGGTCACCGTCTCCGGGCGGACCGGCAACGCCCCCTCGAACCTCCAGGTCGGCGTGGACATCGTCCACACCTACATCGGTGACCTCCAGGTCCAGCTCGTCGCCCCCGACGGCAGCGCGTACACGCTGAAGGCGTACGGCACCGGCGGCAGCACGGACAACATCAACACCACGTACACCGTGAACGCCTCCTCCGAGGTGGCCAACGGCGTCTGGCAGTTGCGGGTCCAGGACAACGCGTCCCTGGACACCGGCTACATCAATGGCTGGAAGCTCACCTTCCCGTAGGCCCGAGCGAACCAGGCCCGGCAAGCCCGGCTCGGCGCAGCCCCGGAGGTCCGACCTCCGGGGCTGCGCCCCTTTTTTGCCTCCCGATGACCGACGCCCTGTTGGCCCTTTACCGAGGTCAACGGGGTTTACGTTCCCGCAATGTTCATCGGTTGGTCGATTTTGAGCCAACATCACCAAGGGGTCCTGACATGTACGCGACTGTGGTGCCAGGCTTCGTCGCACCCGCCGCACAACTTCACGACCGTCACGGCCGGCCCCCCACGCCTGCCGGGCACCCCCACTCCAAGGAGCTTGTGTGTCCTCCCTCTACGCGCGTCGCAAGCGCACCACCCTGGTCATCGCCACCGCCGTCGCGGCCGGTGCGCTGGTCACCACCGGCCTGACCACCGGGAGCGCCGCCGCCCAGACCCCGGCCGACGCCGGCGCCCGGACGCCGCTGGCCGTGCCCGTGGCCCTGAGCGCCTCCGCCCGCACCGCCCTGATCCAGGACAAGCAGGCCGACGCCGGCACGACCGCGCGGGAGATAGGTCTCGGCAGCCAGGAGAAGCTGATCGTCCGGGACGTGGTGAAGGACGCGGACGGCACCGTCCACACGCGCTACGAGCGGACCTACGCGGGCCTCCCGGTGCTCGGCGGCGACCTCGTCGTCCACGAGTCGGCCGCGGGCGCGAGCCAGGGCGTCACCAAGGCCACCAAGTCGGTCATCGAGGTGGCCTCGGTCAAGCCGGTCATCGCCGCCGCCAAGGCCGAGAAGCAGGCCCTCACCCTCGCCAAGGCCGCCGGCTCCGCCGAGACCGCGGCCGACGCCGCGCCCCGCAAGGTGATCTGGGCGGGCAACGGCAGCAAGCCGGTCCTCGCCTACGAGACGGTCGTCGGCGGCCTCCAGGACGACGGCACCCCCAACGAGCTGCACGTCATCACCGACGCGGCGACCGGCGCGAAGCTCTACGAGTACCAGGGCATCGAGACCGGCACCGGCAAGAGCCTCTACTCCGGCACGGTGACGCTCGGCACGACCCTCTCGGGCTCGTCGTACCAGCTCTACGACACCTCCCGCGGCGGCCACAAGACGTACAACAAGGCGCGCGCCACCAGCAGTTCGGCGGGCACCCTGTTCACGGACGCCGACGACACCTGGGGCACCGGCGCGGCCTCCAGCTCCTCGACCGACCAGACCGCGGCGGTGGACGCGGCCTACGGCGCCCAGACCACCTGGGACTTCTACAAGAGCACCTTCGGCCGCAACGGCATCAAGAACAACGGCGTCGCCGCCTACTCCCGCGTCCACTACGGCAACGCGTACGTCAACGCCTTCTGGGACGACTCCTGCTTCTGCATGACCTACGGCGACGGCGCGGGCAACACCAAGCCGCTGACCTCGCTGGACGTGGCCGGCCACGAGATGACCCACGGCGTCACCTCCAACACCGCGGGCCTCAACTACTCGGGCGAGTCCGGCGGTCTGAACGAGGC
>NZ_JAANNX010000006.1:0-265663 GCF_013363615.1 Streptomyces sp. CAI-85
TGGGGCACCAGATCGATGAGGGCCTCACCGGCGACGACGATCACGCGAACGATCCTTTCGGAGGGACGACGGACACCGGGGCCGCGATCGGCGTGCCGGCCGGAACGTCCGGCACGCCGATCGCACCCCGCGGGGCGGGTCCGAGTCAGGGCACGACGACGATCTTGCGCCCCTGGCCTGCGGCGAACCGCTCCAGCGCCCTCGGGTAGTCGTCCAGGGACATCCGGTCACTGATGAAGACCTGCGGGTCGAGCACCCCGGCGGCGAACAGCTCCGCCGCCCGCTCGTAGCTGTGCAGGACCGCCATGGAGCCGGTGATGGTGATCTCCTGGTTGTAGATCTTGTACGGCGAGATGGTGGCCGTCGTCGCGTAGTCGGAGACGCCGAACTGGAGGAACGTACCGGCCTTGGCGACCCGCTCCAGACCGTCCTGGATGGCGGCGGCGTTGCCGGTGGCGTCGATCACCACGTCCCAGCCGCCGGGGCGGCCCAGTTCGTCGGCGGAGAGCCCCGACTGCGAGCAGCCGAGCTTCTCGGCGGTGGCGAGGCGCTCGGGGTTGATGTCGACGACGTCCACGGACACGGCGCCGGTGCGCTTGGCCAGCTCCAGCATCATCAGGCCCATGGTCCCGCTGCCGTAGATCAGCACATGGGCGCCGAGACGGCTGTTGAGGACGTCGTAGCCGCGCACCGCGCAGGACAGCGGCTCGATGAGGGCCGCGTCCTGGACGTCGATGTGGTCGGGCAGGCGTACGCAGTTGGCGACGGGGGCGACGGCGTACTCGGCTGCGCCGCCGGGGACGGTCACGCCGATGGCCTGCCAGCGGTCGCACAGGTTGTTGTGCCCGACCCGGCAGTAGCGGCACTCGTGGCAGTACAGCGAGGGGTCGACGGCGACCCGGTCGCCGAGGGCGAGTTCGGTGACCTGGCTGCCGAGGCCGACGACCTCGCCGGCGAACTCGTGGCCCGGCACGATCGGCAGGGTGGGGGCGAACTCGCCCTGGAGGATGTGCAGATCGGTGCCGCACAGTCCGCAGGCCGACACGTCGACGACGACGTCCCGCGGCCCGGGCGTGGGGTCGGGCACCGTGGTGACGGTGACCTTGCCGGGGGCTTCGATGACGGCGGCTTTCACTTGACTGCTCCTAGGGACAGGCCGCGGACCAGTTTGTCCTGGGCGGCGAAGCCGGCGATGAGGACCGGCAGGGAGACCAGCGTGGCGGCGGCGCACAGGCGCGCGAGGAAGAGGCCCTCGCTGGTGATGAACCCGACGAGGAAGACCGGCGCGGTCGAGGCGTTGGTGGCGGTCAGGTTCACGGCGAACATGAACTCGTTCCAACTGAAGATGAAGCAGATCAGCGAGGTGGCGGCGAGTCCTGGCATGGCGACCGGGGCGACGATCCGCAGCAGCACGGTGGGCAGTCCGGCGCCGTCGACCTCGGCGGCCTCCAGGATCTCCTTGGGCACCTCGGCGAGGAACGAGCGCATCATCCACACCGCGATCGGGAGGTTCATGGCGGTGTAGAGGATGACCAGCGTCCACACGTTGTCGAGCATCCCGGCGTCCTTGACGATCAGATAGACCGGCAGGAGGGCCGCGATGGCCGGCAGGAACTTCGTGGACAGGAAGAAGAACATCACGTCGGTCCACTTCTCGACCGGCTTGATGGACAGCGCGTAGGCCGTCGGCACCGCGAGGGCCAGCACCAGCAGCGTCGAGATGACGCTCGCCATGGCGGAGTTGAGGAGGAAGGGCGTGATGTCCCGGCTGAACAGCAGCCGGTACTGGTCGAAGGTGGGCGAGGCCAGCGGGCTCGGCGGGTTGGTCGCCGCGTCCGCCTCCTGGTGGAAGGAGGTGAGGACCATCCACGCCACCGGGGCGAAGAAGGCGAGGGTGGCGAGCCAGGCGACGAAGGTCCACAGCGGGGACAGCCGGTGCGCGGCGTCGGGCGCCTCCCGGCGTGCCGTGTCGCGGCGGACGAGCTTCTTCAGCCGGGCGCCGGGGGCGGCGGGGGCGTGCGCGCTCATCGGGACACCTCCTCGCGGAACAGCGACGCGATGGTGCGCAGCGCGAAGGTCGCGATCACGATGGAGCCGAGCACGACGACGACTCCGGCCGCGGCCGCCTGGCCGTACTCGTACTTGCGGAACATGGTCAGGTAGATCTCGTAGGGCAGGTTCGTCGTCTGCGAGCCGGGGCCGCCCTGGGTGATGGTGTAGACGGCGTCGAAGGTCTGGACGACGTAGATGGTGCCGAGCAGGATGCCCAGCTCGATGTACTGGCGCAGATGCGGCAGCGTGATGTGGCGGAAGGTCGCCATGGCCGACGCCCCGTCGACGCGGGCCGCCTCCAGGACGTCGCCGGGCTGGGCCTGGAGGCCGGCCAGCAGGATCAGCATCATGAACGGCGTCCACTGCCAGACCAGCGAGACCACGACGGCGGGCATCGGGTAGGAGGAGATCCAGTCGACGGTGGGGCCGTTGTCGGCGCCGAAGAGCCGGTACACGGCATTCAGGGTGCCGTTGAGCAGGCCGTAGTCGGGGTTGTAGATGGCGTGCTTCCACAGCAGCGCGGCCGCGACCGGCATCACCAGGAACGGCGCGATGAGCAGGGTGCGGGCCAGGCCGCGGCCTGCGAACCGGCGGTCGAGGAGCATCGCCAGGCCGAGGCCGAGGAGCACGCTGATGAGCACCACCGACGCCGTGAGGACGACGGTGTTGAGGACCGCGGTGCGCAGCCGTTCGTCGGTGAAGACGAACTTGAAGTTGGCGAGACCGACGAAGTGGCGGTTGCCCGGCTTGAGGATGTTCCACTCGAAGGTGGAGATGACGAGGGTCGCCACGAACGGGAGCTGGGTGACGACGACGGTGAAGACGAGCGCCGGCAGCAGGGGGATGCGGCGGCGCCATTTCCCGTCGCCCGCGGTCCTGCGCGGGCGGGCCGGCGGGGACGCCGTGCGGGGTGGGTGGGTGAGCGTGGTCATGTGAGGTCCTTCGCCGGGGCCGGCGGGGGTGGGGAAGCGGGGCCCGGCCGGTGTGCGGCCGGCCGGGCTGCGGGCGTCACTTCTGGTAGGTCTCGGCGACGTCCTCGGCGAGCTTCTGGCCGTCCTTCAGCGCCTTGTCGACGGTGGTCTTGCCGGCGATGGCGGCGGAGATCTCCTGGGTGACCTTGGTGCCGAGGTCCTGGAACTCGGGGATGGCCACGTACTGGACGCCGACGGTGGGCCGGGGCTGCACGCCCGGGTTGGCAGGGTCGGCCGCCTCGATCGACTTCAGGGTGATGTCGCCGAACGAACCGGCGGCCTTGCTGTACTCGGGCAGGGCGTAGGTGCTGGCCCGCTTGCCGGCCGGGACGCGCGACCAGCCGAGCTTCTCGCCGACGAGCTTCTCGTACTCCTTGCCGGAGGCCCACAGCATGAACTTCGAGGCGGCGTCGGCCTTCTTGGTGGTCTTGGGCATGGCCCAGGCCCAGGACCAGAGCCAGCCGCTGCTCTTCGTCTCGACGGTCGGCGCGTACGCGTAGCCGACATGGCCGGCGATCTTGCTGGTCTTGGCGTCCTCCAGTGATCCGGCGGCGCTGGTGGCGTCGTACCACATGGCGGCCTTCTTCTGGCTCATCGCGTTCAGGCACTCGGTGAAGCCGGACTGGGCGGCGCCGGCCTGTCCGTGCTCGCGCACCAGGTCGACGTAGAAGTTGGTGGCCTTCTTGAAGGCGGGGCTGTCGACCTCGGCCTTCCAGTCCTTGGTGAACCAGGTGCCGCCGTAGGTGTTGACGACGGTCGTCAGGGTGGCGCCCAGTTCGCCCCAGCCGGCGAGGCCGCGCAGACAGATGCCGCGCATGCCCGGTTCGGCGCCGTCGACCTTGGCGGCGATGTCGGCTATCTGCGGCCAGGTCGGGTGCTCGGGCACCGTGATGCCCTTCGCCGCCATGACGTCCTTGTTGTACATGAGCATGGACGACTCGCCGTAGAACGGCAGGGCGTACAGCTTGCCGTCGGAGCCGGACAGGGAGGTGACGATCGGCTTGAGCAGGTCGCCCTTGTCGAAGGCGGTGTCCTGGTCGGCGTAGGAGCTGAGTTCGTGCAGCCAGCCGTTCTTCTCCCAGATGGGTACCTCGTAGGCGCCGATGGTGGCGACGTCGTACTGGCCGGCCTGGGTGGCGACGTCCTGGGTGACCTTGTCGCGCAGTTCGTTCTCGGGAAGGATCGTGAACTTGACCTTGATGCCGGTGTCCTTGGTGAACGTGCTCTCCGTCAGCTTCGCGATGTCCTCCATCTGCGGGTTGCCGACCATCAGCACGTTGATGGTCTTCCCGCCGCCGTCCGAGCCCGAGGAGCCGCCGGCCCCGCTACAGCCGACCAGCAGCGAGCCCGCCGCCGCGCTCGTGGCGAGGAGGTGGAGCGTTCTTCTTGTGCGCATGACTGACTCCAGGAGATGTTCATGGGCGCGGGAGGCCGTGCCCTGGCCGTGCGGGTGGGATGTGCGGGGGGGGGAGCTGAGGATGTGGGGGTTCACGCCTGGATGACCTGTGGTCCCAGCAGTGCGTAGCGTTGGGCCTCGGAGTTGCTGAGGCCGGTGTCGGTGACGATGGCCTCGAAGTCCGTGATCTTCGCGAAGGGGCAGAAGCTCACGGCGCCGAACTTGGTGTGGACTCCGGAGAACACACGGCGTCGGGCGACGCGGACGACCTGTGCCTTCACCTGGCTGACCGCGGGGTCGGGCGTGGTGAGCCCGTACTCGCGGGAGATGCCGTTCGCGCCGACGTACGCCAGGTCGATGACGAAGCCGGACAGCATGTGGGTGGCCCAGTGGTCGACCGTGGCGAGGGTGCCGCCGCGCACCCGCCCGCCGAGCAGCAGGACGCTGATGTTGCGGGCGCAGGCGAGGGCTCCGGCCGTGGTGAGCGAGGAGGTGACCACGGTCAGGGGCCGGTCGCGCGGGAGTGCGGCGGCGATGAGCTGCGGGGTGTAGCCCTCGTCGATGTAGACGGTCTCGGCGTCCCCGAGGAGCGCGGCGGCGGCCACCGCGATCCGGTTCTTCTCGGGCACGTGGTCGGTGGCGCGGAAGGCGAGCGTCGTCTCGAAACCGGCGCTCTCGACGGGGTACGCGCCGCCGTGGGTGCGGCGGACGAGCCCGTGGCGCTCCAGGGCGTTCAGATCCCGCCGTACGGTCTCGGGCGAGACGCCGAGCGTGCCGGCGAGCACCTTGACGTCGACGGCCCCGTCACGGCGTGCCGCCTCCAGGATCCCGTGCCTGCGTTCCTCGACATCCATGGCTACACCTCCGTCTGACGTCTCTGTCCGGTTGGCCAAATTTCTACAAGGGGATCGCACATGGTGGCCAGGCTCGTCCACCGGCGGATCGTGACCGAATGTGGCCGTGACCGGAGCTACATAATCCCAGGTCAGAGCCCTTTGACAGGTCCTCGTTCGGGATTTCGACGCCTGCTTGGCCCCGGAGCGTGCCCGTTCTCTGCCCGTTTCACCGCCGGGCGGGGCGGGCGGCCGGTGTCCGGTACCGGCCTTCGGGGGAACTCCGGGCCCGTGCCGCGGGCCGGCGGCCGGCGAGTGGTACGAGCATGAGATGCCCCCACCTCCTCCCGACCAGCCCGCCCGGCCGTCCGCCCGGCCGCCCGCACGGCGGGGCGGCGAGGAGCCGCGCGTCCCGGACGTGCTGCGGACCGCGGCCGCCTACGCGTGGCGGATCATCGCGGTCGGCGTGGTCGTCCACGTCACGTTCTCCGTGCTCGGGCAGTTCCACCGGATCGCCGTCGCCGTCTTCCTCGGCCTGGTCGTCACCGCCGTGCTGCGCCCGGTGGTGGATCTCCTCGCCCGGTTCCTGCCCCGTCCGCTCGCGGTGGCGACCGCGCTGGTCGGTGGCATCGTGCTCGTCCTCGGTGTGCTCGCCCTGGTCGGTGAGACCGCCGCGGATCAGCGCAGCGGGCTGGAGAAGGAGTTCGTGGCGGGCATCGACCGCATCGAGCGCCAGTTGGAGGACCCGCCCTTCCGGTTCCCGCCGGACGCCTTCGACGACCTCCAGTCCCGGATCGGCAGACTCCTCTCGAGCCACCGCTCCACCCTCATCAGTACGGCGCTCAGCGGCGCGAGCCGGCTGGTCGAGGTGCTGACCGTACTCGCCCTGGCCCTGTTCTGCGCCGTGTTCTTCACGCACTCCGGGGACCGGCAGTGGCGGTGGGTGTGCGCTCAGCTCCCCGAGGGGGCGCGCCGGCGGTTCACGGTCGGGGGCCGGGCCGCGTGGCGGACCTTCACCGGGTACACGCACGGCATCCTGCTGGTCGCGGCGGTCAACGCGGTCCTCGTGGGCATCGCCCTGTTCGCGCTCGGGGTGCCGCTCGCCATACCGCTGGCGCTGCTGGAGTTCCTGGCCGCGTTCATCCCCCTGATCGGCTCGCCGATCGCCCTGGCGGTCGCGGCCGTCGTCGCCCTCGCCTCGAAGGGGCCCTTCATCGCGCTGGTGGTCGTGGCCCTGATCGTCGTCATCGGACAGATCGAGGGCCATCTGCTGCACCCCCTGGTGATGAGCTGGGCGGTGCGGCTGCATCCGGTGGTGGTGGCCCTGGCGGTCGTCGGCGGGGCGGTCGCGGCGGGGGTGATCGGCGCGGTGGTCGCCGTACCGCTGGTGGCCGTGGTGTGGGCGGTGTACCAGGCGCTGAAGGCTCCCGCAGCCGATCCTCCGTAGGCGGGCGGTTCCGGTTCCGGTTCAGCAGTCGTCGTACTTCCAGGCGCCGTCCTCCAGCGTCCAGGGCTGTTCCTTCCTGTCGAACTTCGGCAGTCCCGTGACCTTGTAGGTGGCGTGCCCCGTCGTGCCGGACACCTCGGCGTGCACGTCGGTCAGGGGGTGGTCGGCGCCGTGGTCGGCCGCCGCCTTCTTCACCACGGCGGTGTAGGCGTCCTTCGTCGTCTCCTCCGCGCAGCGCGCGGAGAGCATGCCGTACGCCGTGTCGGCGTCACCGGCGAAGTAGGAGGCGGTGTAGACGGCGACGGCGGCCTCCAGGTCGTCGCCCTCGTGCTCGGCGGGGACGCTGATCGTGGGCTCGCTGTCGGCGGGGGTGCCGCCGTCGGAGGAGGAGCAGGCGGTGAGTGCGGCGAGGAGCAGCGTGGTGGTGGCGACTGCTGCGCGGGTGCGCGTACGGGTCTGCATGATGGGTCCCCCCTGAACCTGATGCGTGCGTCGGCATGGTGGCACGACGGGCGTCACGGACGGGTGCCGTCGGGGGTGTTCGGTGGGGGTCTGTGACGGGGCGGGGACGGGCGTGTGACAGTCGAGGCGGCCAAATTGGCTGGTCACCGGGGTTGCCCGCACGTCACAATCGGGGTCCACCAAGGGGAGGGAACCAATGAGCCAGGACCACCTGACTCTCCATGAGCTGCTGCCGCCGCACGAGCTGGCCGCCGCTCTCGACGCGGGGCACGTCACGCGCAAGTCGCACCCGGAACTGCCGCTGTCCATCTACACGTACACGAGGACATGCCAGTACGAGCGGGTGTGGAACCGGGTGACGACCCGCTGCCGGGGTCTCGTGGCCGACGACGCCACCGGGGAGATCGTGGCGCTTCCGCTGCCGAAGTTCTTCAACGTCGGTGAGCACGAGGCCGGTCAGCCCTACGCGCCGAGCCTCCCCGACGAGCCGTTCGAGGTGTACGACAAGGTCGACGGCAGCCTGGCCGTCGTCTTCCACTACGCGGACCGGTGGCGGGTGGCGTCCAAGGGGTCGTTCATCAGCACACAGGCCACCTGGGCGCAGCGGCTGCTGGACGGGAAGGACACCTCGCGGCTGGTTCCCGGGGTGACCTACCTGGCCGAGATCCTGTACCCGCAGAATCGTATCGTCGTCGACTACGGGGACCGGCGGGACCTGGTGCTGCTGGCCTCGTTCGGCAGGGACGGCACGGAGGTCGGCCTGTCCGAGGCCGCGCCCCACTGGGAGGGCATCGGGTCGGTCGTCACCGTGTGGCCCGCCATGCCGCTCGCCGAGCTGCTGGCGCTGGCCGAGGGCAACCGGCTGCCCGGCGGCCGGGCCGCCACCGGCGTCGAGGCCGAGGGCTTCGTCCTGCGGTTCGCGTCGGGGGTGCGCGCCAAGGCGAAGCTCGCCGAGTACGTACGGCTGCACAAGGTGCTCACCGGGGTGACCGAACGGGACATCTGGCGCGGGCACGGCGTCCAGCGGTTCGCGGGGCTGCCCGCCAAGCAGGTGGCCCAGGCGCTGGGCTGCTCGACGGCGGACGTCGAGGCGTCCGGGGGCCGGCCGCTGGACGCGCTCCTGGAGCAGGTGCCGGACGAGTTCGACGCCTGGGTGCGCGCCGTCATCGCCGGCATCGACAAGCAGGTGGCCGACCGCGAGCGGGCGATCGACGCGGCGTTCCGGTCCCTGGCCCCGCTCGCCGGCGACCGGGGCGCGTTCGCCCGCGCGGTACGGGAGCTGCCCGACCCGGCGCTGCGCCCCGCCATGTTCCTGCGCCTGGACGGCCGTCCGACCGAGCTGGTGACCTACCGTGCCGCCCGGCCGGAGGCGTCCGATCCGTTCAAGACCGATGAGGAGAACTGACCGTGCCCGTCGTACACGTCATGACGGGGCTTCCGGCCTCGGGGAAGACGACCGCCGCACGCGCCCTCCAGGCGGAGTCCGAGGGCCGGATGCGGCGTGTCAACCTGGACGATCTGCGGGCGATGCTCGACATTCCGCTGTCCGAGGGCCGCCGCGGGTACGCGCACGAGCAGACCGTGCTGGCGATCCAGGACGCGGCGGTGCGGGCGGCCGTCGACGGCGGTTTCGACGTCGTCGTGGACAACACGCACATGACCCCGCACATCCCGAAGCGGCTGAAGGCCGCCGTGGGCGGACAGGCCACCTTCGTCGTGCACGACTTCACCGACGTACCGGTGGAGGAGTGCGTACGGCGCGACGCGCTACGGGAGCCGGCGGTCGGCGAGGAGATCATCCGGATCCTCGCCGACAAGCACACCACGGCCCGCAAGGGCGGCTGGCGGCTCACCGCGGAGTGGCTCAACGACGTGCCGCCGCCCGTCGAGCCGTACACCGCCGACCCGGCGCTGCCCTCGGCGGTCCTGTGCGACATCGACGGCACGCTCGCGCTGCGGGGCGACCGGGGGCCGTTCGACTTCACGCGCTGCGAGGAGGACCTGCTCAACGTGTCCGTGCGCGGGGCGCTGCGCTCCTTCCGGGGCGCCGACGGCGATGTCGTCGTGCTGCTCTCGGGCCGCGGCGAGGAGCACCGTGAGCGGACGGAGGCGTGGCTGCGCGCGCACGACGTGCCGTACGACGAGCTGTGGATGCGCGCCGCGGGTGACGGGCGCCGGGACGACGTGGTGAAGGCCGAGCTGTTCGACCGGCATGTGCGTCACCGCTACGCGGTCCGGGTCTCCCTCGACGACCGCGACCGTGTGGTGGCGGTGTGGCGCCGGATGGGGCTGCCGACGTGGCAGGTCAATTACGGCAACTTCTGAGGCGGCCGGTGGAGTGTCCGCGGCCTGGGTGCGTCCGCGGCCTGGGCGGTCCCGGCACGGCGGGTGGCCGGGCGGGTGGCCGGGCGGCCGCCGGGTGGCCGGGCGGCCGCTGGTAAAATGGGGGCACGCTTCGACACCGCTGGGGCCCGTACCGATGTGTACGGGCCTCGGCGCGTTCCGGGGCCCGACCAGAAAGGTTCCCCTCCCATGGACGCGAAGCAGCCGGAGTCCGCACGCCCCCGTACGGCGCCGCGGGACGACCTCCCGACGCCCGGGACGGAGTCCCCCGGTCTGCCGCCGGCCGCGTCCTTCGACGCGCTCGGGCTGCCGCCGCGGGTGCTGGAGACGATGAGCGGTCTCGGGGTGACGGAGCCCTTCCCGATCCAGGCGGCGACCCTGCCGAACGCGCTGGCGGGCCGTGACGTCCTCGGGCGGGCCCGGACCGGCTCCGGCAAGACGCTGGCCTTCGGTCTCGCGCTGCTCGTGCGGACGGCGGGCCGGCGCGCGGAGGCGAAGCGGCCGCTCGCGCTGGTCCTGGTGCCGACACGGGAACTCGCCCAGCAGGTGACCGACGCGCTCACGCCGTACGCGCGGACGATGGACGTACGGCTGGGGACGGTCGTCGGCGGGCTGTCCATCAACCGGCAGCAGGCGCTGCTGCGCTCGGGCGTGGAGGTGCTGGTCGCCACGCCGGGGCGGCTCACCGACCTGGTCTCCCGCCGCGACTGCCACCTCGACCAGGTCCGGATCACGGTGCTGGACGAGGCCGACCAGATGTGCGACCTGGGGTTCCTGCCGCAGGTGACGGACATCCTGGGCCAGGTGCCCGCCGACGGGCAGCGGCTGCTGTTCTCGGCGACGCTCGACCGCAACGTCGACCAGTTGGTGCGCGACCACCTCCATGACCCGGTCGCGGTGTCCGTCGACCGGGTGGCGGGCTCGGTCGCCACGATGGAGCACCACGTGCTCAACGTCCACCCCGCCGACAAGTACGCGACGGCGACGGAGATCGCGGCGCGGGACGGCCGGGTGCTGATGTTCCTGGACACCAAGGCGGGCGTGGACCAGTTCACCCGCCATCTGCGGGCCAGCGGGGTCCGGGCCGGCGCCCTGCACAGCGGCAAGTCGCAGCCGCAGCGCACGCACACCCTCGCCCAGTTCAAGGAGGGCGCGGTCACCGTGCTGGTGGCCACGAACGTCGCCGCGCGGGGCATCCACATCGACGCGCTGGACCTCGTCGTCAACGTCGACCCGCCGGCCGACGCCAAGGACTACCTCCACCGCGGCGGACGGACGGCACGGGCAGGCGAGTCCGGGCGCGTGGTCACCCTGGTCACCCCGAACCAGCGGCGCGACGTGAACCGGATGATGTCCGAGGCCGGTATCCGCCCGACGATCACCCAGGTACGCTCCGGCGAGGCCCAACTGACCGCGCTGACAGGCGCGAAGCGCCCCCCGACCGGCCCGAAGCCCACCGGCAACGCCCCCTTCCGCGGCCTCGGCACCCAACCGGGCCGCCCGACCAAGCCCACCCGCAAGGCAACAGAGGCCCGCAAGGCAGCAGAGGCCAGGGCGGCGGCCCGGGTACGAAAGGGCCGCTGACGGCGGCAAGTGGGGTGGGGCTTGAGCTGCGGGGTACTCAGCAGCTCAGATGCTTGACCACCACGTCATCCGCGTCTGCGGCAACGCGATAGAAGTCCGCGAGCTCCTCCAGATCGCCGTGGCCGCCACGTCGGCGCCCAAGTCGCCCGCGCCGCCGACGACTTCGACGTCCGCGCAGTCGTCCCGGGCGCACAGGTCGGCTATCGCACGCTCGAACTCCTCCGGATCCAGCGAATGGTTTCTCGTCCAGGGCGTCCGCCGCTGTTTCGGCCGCTTCCTCCAGCGCCGCGCCGGCACGTCGTAGCACTGTGCGTGTCGACCAGCGACGGCGGCCTCGGTGGCAGGCGATCAGGCCCGCCGAGCCGAGGAGGAGCAGGATCACCGCCCAGGCGGGACGGCGTTCGGCCGCGGCCGCGGCGGTGCGGGCGAGCAGGGCTCCGAGGCTCAGCAGGAGGGCGAGGAGGACGAAGAACAGGGCCGTCACCCGCAGGTCGAAGCGGCGGCGACGGGGCGTGGGGACGGTCACCGGTGGGGTCCTCCAAGTGGGCGGCGAAGTGGATCACTTGGCGTATGCCCGGGCGACACTCAGCGATGCCCTGGTCTCAACTGCTCGCCGGGAACCGGAGGTTTGCGTGGGTCGTCTTCGGCATCAGTTCGCGCCCGTTTCGGGCGGGCCACCGGGGAAGGGCGCATGAATCCAGGTCAGCAGGTTCACTTTCACGCTTCGTGCGGGCATCTCATCTCGGCTCCGGCCGACCGTGCCGGGATGGATGTCCGGTGTCCGCACTGCCATCAGGTGGTGCGGGTCCCGCCGCCCGACGTCCCGTACGCCTCGCCGGTGCCCGTGCCGGCCGGGGCCGTCGAGCCGGTCGTGCTGACCGCCCTGTATGTGACGGCGTTGATCGGCGGTGTGCTGGGGGCCGGGCTGATCTACGGGGTGATGTTCGACGAGTTCTCGGAGACGGAACTGGTCGCGTACACGCCCCTGTGGTTCTTCCCGATCGTGTTCGGCCTCTACGGTTTCGTCTCCCAGCGGCTGCTGCGCCGTATCGCCACCGGGCGCGCGCGGAGCCTCAACGAGGCCGCGCGTATCTCCATCGACGTCGCGGGACACTGGGCGGCCCTGTTCCTGTTCCCGTTCCTGGTGCTGAGGTGGCGCAGCTCCCTGCTCGTGTCGCTGGCGGCGGCGGTCTTCTGGGCCGGGCTGCTCTGGTTCTTCTTCGTCGTCGTCTTCCCGACGCTGTAAGGACGTTGAGACGCCGATGATGTTCGGTTACTCCGACGCGTGGTGGGTGCTGCTGCTCTACCCGGCCGTGCTGTGGGTGCCGTTCGGGCCGTTCGCGATGGCCTCGCTCGGGGCGTGGTGCGCCTCGGCGCCCGGGATCCGGCCCCGACTGTGGTCGGTACTCGTCCCGTTGGGGCCCGTGGCGACCTCCGCCGTCGTCATGGTCTTCCCGCTGAGCCGCTGGGAACGGCCACGGCAGGTGGACGGCTCCCTCGGAACCCCCCAGCACGTGTACGACTTCCTCGGCTATCTCGGCGTGTACGTCGGCGCGATCACCCTCCTCCCCTGGCTGCTCGGCTTCGGCGTCACCCGCGTGGTGCGCTTCCTGCGGAGCCGCCGTCAGACGTAAGGGATGAGTTCGCCATATGGGGTATGTATCAGGTTATGGGAGTTCACCTGATCACAGGCGCCGGCTCGGGTATCGGCGCGGCGGTGGCGGCGCTGTTCGCCTCGCGGGGGCAGGAGTTGTGGCTGCTGGCCCGGAACGAGGCGCGGGCGGAGGAGTTACGTGCCCGGTTCCCGGAGAGCCGGACGCTCGTGGCCGATCTGTCCGCGCCGGCGTCGATACGCGACCGGCTGGCGGCGCAGGTGCTGCCCGAGCGGCTCGACTCGCTGCTGCATGTGGCCGGGGTCGTGGAGTCGGGCCGGGTGGGCGAGTTGAGCGCCGAGTCCTGGCAGGACACGCTCGCGGTGAACCTCGTCGCCCCGGCGGAGCTGACCGGAGTGCTGCTGCCCGCCTTGCGCGCGGGCCGCGGGCATGTCGTGTTCGTCAACTCGGGTGCGGGCGTGCACGCGCCGCCGCGGCTGAGCGCGTACGCCGCGTCCAAGTTCGGTCTGAAGGCGCTGGCCGAGTCGCTGCGGGCGGAGGAGTATGCGCACGGCGTCCGGGTGACCACCGTGTATCCCGGGGAGACCGACACACCCATGCAGGTCAGGCTGCACGAGCAGTTCGGTCTCCCCTATCAGCCGGAGGCCCATATGAGCCCGGCCTCGGTGGCGGCCGCCGTGGTCACGGCGCTGGATCTGCCGCGGGACGCGACGATGAGCGATCTGATGCTGCGCCCGGGCTGCTGAGGCCCGCGGCGGTGCGGCCGGCTCCGGCGCGTCCGGGGTCGGCCGCTCCCGTCCCCCAGTGGCCCACCAGCTCGGCGTAGAGCGGGACTTGGGCCAGGAGCGTGTCGTGGGTGCCGGTGCTCGGGCGGGTGCCGTCGAGCAGGAGGACCCGGTCGGCGCGCGGGGCGAGGGACATGCGGTGGGCGAGGGTGACGACGGTGCCGGGCCGCCGTCGGAACGCCTCCTCGACGCGTCGTTCGGCCGCCGCGTCGAGATGCCGGGTGACCTCGTCGAGGACGACCAGCCGGGCGTCGGAGAGATAGGCGCGCGCGAGGGCGACGAGGGCGCGTTCCCCGGAGGAGAGCGTGGCCGGGTCGACGGGTCCGTCGGCGCCCCCGATCCGCTCGGCCAGTCCGTCGAGACCGAGCGCAGTGAGGGCCTCGGCGAGGGCGTGGTCGGGGGTGTCGGGGGCCAGGTAGCGGAGGTTCTCGCCCAGGGTGCCGGCGAACACGTAGGGGTCCTGCGGCACCAGGACCCGGGCGCGGGCCAGTTCGCGGCGGGCGATGCGGTCGAGGGGCGCTCCGCCGAGGGCGGCCCGTCCGCTGTCGGGCGGCAGCATGCCCGCGAGGACGGCGGCCAGTGTCGACTTGCCGATGCCGGACGGGCCGACGACGACCAGGTGTTCGCCGTCGGCGAGGGTCAGGTCGAGTCCGTCGAGGACGGGTTCGGCTCCGGGGCCGTACGCGAAGACGATCCCCGTCAGCGCCGCCGAGCCGTCCGCCGGTCGCAGCGCGGGGTGCGGGTCGGGGGGCGGTTCCGGGTGGCGGGCGGCCTCGGCGAGCCGTTCGGCGGCCACGGCGAGGCGCAGCCAGGAGGCGCCGAGTCCCTGCACCAGGAGCCGGACGGCGGGTTCGAGGGTGGCCAGGACGTAGGCGAGCACGCCCACGATCGCGCCGGCGGTCATGCCCCGGTCGCGCAGGTCGGGCGCGGCGAGGACGACGAGGAGGAGGGGGCTGTGCGCGCCGAGGGCCACGATGAGCCGCCGTAGCGCCGACACGGAGGCGAGGGCCCGCGAGGTGCGCAGATGGGTGTGGACGGCGTCGAGGGCGTCGCGTCGGGCGTGTTCCTGGGCCCCGCAGGCGACGATGTCGCGCAGGGCGGTGAGGGTCGTGACGGTACGGCCCGCCAGCGCCTCCTCGGCGTCGAAGGCGGCGCGCTGTCGGCGGACGGTGGCGGGGGCGAGGGCGGCGAAGAGGGCCAGGGCGACGAGCAGCGGTCCTGCGACGAGCGGGACGGCGGCGGGGGCCAGGACGGCGGTGCCCGCGACGACGGCGGCGACCGTCAGGACGAACTGCCACAGCAGCATGAGCTGGCCGGCGAGCGCGTCCCGGACGGCCTCCACCTGCCGGGTGAGCCGGGCGACGGCCACGGCGGCGGAGCCGTCCGGTGGCGTGCGGAAGGCGTCCGGGGGCGCGGTCGCGCGGTGCAGGGTGCCCGTGACGACGTCCCGCAGCAGCCGGTCCCGCAGGGGTTCGACGATCTCGGCGAGCCAGGGGTAGGTCTGCCGGCCGGCCCAGGCGCCGCCGAGGGTGGCGAGGGCGAACACGCCGAGTCCGAGGGCGGCGGTGCGGGGCCGGTCCAGCAGGAAGCCCTGGTCGACGGCGACGGCGAGGGCCTTGCCGGAGACCAGGGCGGGGGCCGCGGAGAGCAGGGTCCACCAGGTCAGCCGGAGCGCGGCGGTCCGGTTCGCGGTGAGTCCGGCCCGGATCAGGCGCAGGGCGGTGCCGTGGGCGGCGGTGAGGGAGGGCTCCGCCGGGCGCGGGCCGTGGCGGGGCGGGCCGGTGGTGCGGTGCGCCATGGGCGGGCGTCCTCTCGTGTCGTCAACGGCTTTGCATGTCAACGGACTTGTGACGCGGGTCAGTCGTCCGTGCCGCGGAACAGGGCGCGGTAGGCGGGCACCTCCCAGAGTTCGTGGTGCGGGGCGACGGCTTCGACGTGTCCCTCGTGCAGCCAGGCCACGAGGTCCGCGCGGGCGGCCGTGGCGGTGCGGCGGGTCACGACCAGGCGGGTGCGGTCGCCGTGGGAGTCGTCCAGGGCGCGCAGGACCGCGGCCTCGGTGGCGGAGTCCAGGCTGGAGGTGGCGTCGTCGAGGACGAGGAGGCGGCTGTCGCGGGCCAGGGCGCGGGCGAGGCCGAGGCGTTGGCGCTGGCCGCCGGAGAGCGGCGCCTCGGCGAGGGGGGTGTGGTAGCCGGCCGGGAGGCGGCGGACGAACCCGTCGGCCTGTGCGGCGCGGGCGGCCGCGTGGACGCGTGTCTCGGGGAGCGGTTCGGCGGCGGCGCGCAGGGCGTCGAGGACCGTGGGGCCGGTCAGCTCCGGGTCGCAGAAGGCGTAGGAGACGGCGGCGCGCAGGGCGGCCGGGCTGACTTCGTCCAGCGGGGTGCCGTCGAGCAGCACGGTGCCCCGGTCGGGGGCCATCAGGCCGCCCGCCACCGCCGCGAGCAGGGAGGTGCCGGAGCCGGAGCGGCCGACGAGGGCGACGCAGCGCCGTGCGGGCAGCACGAGGTCCAGCCCGTCGAGGACGGTGCCGCCGCGGGTGTGGACGGTGATGCCGCGCAGTTCGACCCGCCCGGCCCCCGGGGGCAGAGCGCGCAGGCCCGGCGGCTGCGGGGGCACGGCGAGCACCTCCCGTACCCGCTGGTGTCCGGCGCGGGCGCGGGCGAGGTCCAGCAGGCTCTGCGCCGCGCCGAAGCCGCCGAGTCCGAGCGTGGCGTAGCCGAGCGCGGCGACGAGTCCGCCGGCGCCGAGGGCGCCGGTGGACAGTGCGTGGCCGGCGACCGCCAGCACGGTGATCTGGGTGGCGGGGGCGAGCAGACCCGTGGACCAGGCGACGCGGCGCTGGCTGTCCCACAGGGCGCGTCCGTGCCGCCCGAGTTCGGGCACCGGCCGCAGGACCCGCTCGATCTCGCGGTCGACGGTGCCGGCGGCGGCGATGGTGCGGTGTCCGGCGAGCGCGTCCAGGAGGCGGGCGGCGACGGCGGCCTGCGCGCGCTGGTAGCCCTCGCCCCGGGTCACGGTGCGCCGCAGATGCCGTCGGAGCAGCAGCCAGCCGGCCGGTGCGGTGACCAGGAAGGCGGCGGCGAGTTCCGGGGCGAGCAGGGCCAGGGCGAGGACGGAGCCCGCGGCCATGGCGAGTTGGGCGACGGCGTAGACGGCGGCCTGCGTGCTCAGTCCTGCCTCGCCCGCGCTCGCCGTGAGGCGGGCCGCGAGGTCGCCGGTCGCCATGTGCCGGGCGGGGTGGGGGCCGACGGCCATGATGTGCCGTACCAGGGCGGCGCGCAGGCGCGCGGTGGCCTCGGCGGTGGTGCGCGGGCCGGCGTACTGGGCGAGGGTCTCGGCGGCGGTGAGCGCGCCGAGGACGCCGGCGAGCGGCAGGAGGCCCTGCCCGGTGGTGCCGGACAGGGCGCGGTCGACGGCGGTGGCGAGGACGGCGGGCAGCAGGAGTGCGGCGGCCGAACTCGCGGCCACGCCCAGGGCGAGGAGTCCGGGCCACAGCCATGGCCTGCTCCCCTGCCTCTGTCGAGTGGGGGCGCGGGTCGTGTCGCGGTTCCTGGGTTCGGTCGTAGGATCGGGGTCCCCGCTCCGCCGGGGCTGCTGTCGGTGGTCCTGTCCCATGCGGGGCTCCTGCGCGCGATGAACCGGGCGATGTACGGGGCGATCTGCCGGAGGGTGCACGGCTGGTCGGCGGGGCGGCACGCGAACGCCGGCCCGGGCTGTCCCTCAGCCCGGGCCGGCTCTGTTCACCGGGTCACGCCGGCGCGGGGCGGGCGGACGACCCGAATGGTGCGACTACAGGCACAGCAGCGTGCTGACGGTGCTGTTGGTGCAGTTGACCACGGAGAGGGAGCTGAGCACCGAGAGGTACTCGGTGGTCTCGTCCGGGGTCTCCAGGGCCTGGAGGCTGAGGATGGACATGGTGATCTCCTGTCACTGTGTTGGTGCATTCCGGCGATTGCCGGAAACTCTGGGCCGCGGCGGCGGAGGCCGCGGGAGGGGGTGCCCTGTGATCGGCGCTCGGGCGCACAGGCGCACGGGGCGCCGGGTCGCTCGGGTGCTGCGGCGGTCAGGGCGTCCGCAGGACCGTGGCGGGCGGGCGCGGCGCGGGAGCCGCGACGCCTCGGCCGGTCCAGAAGGGCAGCGCCGGGGTGTCGGCGAGGGCCGATCCCAGGGCGAGCAGGATGCCGGCGGATCCGGTGGCGAGGTCCATCGACAGGCGCAGGAGCTGTTCGCCGGGGAAGGCCGCGTGCCCCTGATGGGGGACGAGGTGCCAGACGAGGCGCCGGATGTGCCGTCGGATCACCGGTTCGTGGGCCGCGGTGCCGTCCTGGAGCAGATGGAGCAGCAGGATCAGTCCCGCGCGTCCGTTGAACAGGCCGGGCTGCACGATGAATTCGGGTACGGCGGCCCCGCGCATCTGGTCCAGGCTGCGTTGTCGTTCCGGGTCGGGGCGGTGGCGCAGGGCCGTGTGGAGCACGGCGGCGATACCGGCGCTGCCCGTCTCCAGGTAGGGCAGCACCCGGCTGCCTTCGTCGACCTGGAGGGTGCCGTCGTCGCCCAGGACGCAGCGGGCGAGGTCGAGGGCGAGTGCCCGGTCGGCCAGGTCGAGCAGGGCGGTGTCGCCGGTGCTGTCGTACAGGCCGAGGAAGAACAGGGCGGCTCCGGAGGGGCCGTGCAGGAGTCCCGCGCGGCGGCCGGGTGCCGGGGGGCCGGCGCCGGGTTCCAGACGGGCGGCGAGGCGTTCGGCGATGTCGGCGGCGACGGCGTGCAGCGAGCTGTCGGCGGTGGTGCCGGCGAAGTGCAGCAGCGTCAGTCCGATGCCGGGGAGTCCGGCGGCGAGGTCGTCGCCCTGGCCGTCGAGGGGTTCCTTGAGGAGCCGGTCGAGGAGGTTGTGCGCCTGCCGGGGGTGGCCGAGCCGGTCGAGGGCGTAGGCGACGCCGTGCGCGCCGGTGTAGAGGCCGGGCCGGCCGGGTTCCCGGGCGACGGCTTCGAGGAGCCATTCGACGTGGTCGGGGTCGACGGGGGCGCCCACGGTGTGCAGGGCCCACAGGACGCCCGCCGCGCCGTAGGCGAGGCCGAGTCCGTCGTGGGTGAACTGGCTGGGGTCGCCGGGAAAGAGGCGGTCGGTGCGTTCCGGGGTGGCGCTGGCGGTGATCGCCGCGGCCATCGAGTCGCGCAGCGCGGGCCAGTCGGCGCGGTCGCCGCTGAACAGCGCGGCACAGGCGTCGAAGTCGTCCCGGGGTCGGGGTATGTGAGAGGGCGTCAGGGATATGGGGCGCGCCGGCAGTGCGAAGCGTCTGGCGGCGGCCCGGCTCAACTGGTCGTGTTTTCCCGGGTCCAGCGAGGTGAGCTGGATGAGCGGCATGAAGATCCAGAGCCGCAGGGCGTCGAGGGCGTGCTCGTCGATGGCGTAGCCCTCCACGTCGGCGGGGGCCGCGAAGCCGGCGGCGCCGAGTCCGGGTCTGACGAACTCGTCGGCCGGGGAGGCGAGTTCGAAGTCCACGAAGCACACCCGGCCGTCCGGGCGGACGATCAGGTTGCGCGGGTGCAGGTCGCCGAAGACGACACCGCGGGCGTGGATGGCGCGCAGCCCTTCCTCGATCTTCCCGAGGACGTCGAGGGCTTCCTCGCGGTAGCGCTCGACGGCCTCGGGGGCGGGGTCGGGGTGGATCAGGGGGTAGCGCTGTCCGAACCATCGGTTCAGGGGCTCGCCGGGTACGAACTCCTGGACCAGGAAGTGGTGTTCCCAGGCGGTGAGGTGGCCGAGGGCGGCCGGTACGGAGGGCACGCCCTCCAGACGGCGCAGGATGTCGTGCTCTCTGCGGAGCCGGGTGACGGCGTCGTCGCCACGCTGGTCGAGTCCGGCGTCCGGGCGGGCCTCCTTCAGGACCACCTGGTCGCCGCCGGCGGCGGGTCTGGCGATGTAGATGCCGCCGCCGTTGGAGAAGTGCAGGGCCCGTTCCACGGCGTAGGGGAACTCGGCGGTGCTCGACGTCGCCCGGTCGGCGAGGGCCTGGGCCAGGACGGCCGGGACGGGGGCCCAGTCGGGCACCTCGAACACGGCGCGCCGGACGTCCGGGCGGAGCCGGCCCGACGGTTCCCGCAGGGCCAGGACGAGTTCACCGGTCTCCGAGCGGCAGAACTGCTCGGTGAACCCGCCGTAGCGCAGGTACAGCGGCCCGTTGCGCCAGCGCAGATCGCTGAGGATGTACGGTCCGCGCAGTCCGGTGAGCGCCGCGTCGAGGTCCGTCAGACATCGCTCCAGCTCGGGTTCGTCGACCGGGTAGAGGGTCATGAACTTGCCGCTGGAGCCGCGGGAGGCGTACTTGGCGTTCTGCGTGCGCACCAGGGCCGGGCTGCGCAGGAACTTGTGGGCCACGCGCTCCCGGAGGCAGTACGCGCCGACGACGGACAGGATGTGCTCCGCGTTGTCGGGGCAGGCGGACACGTGGATCTTCCAGCCCTGGTCGGGCAGTTCGACGCCGACGGGCGTGCGGCCCACCCACACCTCCCTGGCGGAGCCGAGCCAGCCCTCGGGTAAGGGCTCACCCACCGCGGCGAATTCCTCGATGGTCGCCCAGCGGACCGGCGAGTCGTAGAACACCTTGTCGGCGTACGAATACGCCTCGTAGCGCATGTCCACAACGCTCCCCCCTCACTACGACAAACCTTCCCGGACGGATGCAGTACGCACGGTGCACCTCGGCAGCCTCCTTCCGGAGTGCTAGGGTGACCGCTTTTTGCCCTGCGATGTGAAGGTAAGGGACGGCCGGCTCCGGTCGGCAGAGCGCATTCAACGCGCACATCGGGGCGCGCGAAGCCCGGCCGCCTGGACATTTCACGCCCTCACGTACACCGCGCATATGCGTTCGGTATCCCACACGCCCGCCACCTGCGGTTTTTCGCCTGGCGCCCGAGCCGTACCTCGCCCGCCGGCACCCGTCAGGCGTCGTCGCTCAGCGAGATCCGGGCCGTGACGCGCTTGCCGACCGGTTCCTGTTCGATGAACAGGTCCTCGGTGACCGCCTTGACGATCTCCAGGCCGTGCTGGCCGATACGGCCCGGGTCGGCGGTCCGGGGCGCGGGGACCGTGGGGTCGCTGTCCCAGACGACGATGTCCACGCCGTCGGCCGTGATCCGCAGCTCCATCAGGACGGGGCCCGGGGCGTACTTGCGGGCGTTGGTGACCAGTTCGCTCACCACGAGCTGGGTGAGGTCCATCGCGCGCGCGGGCACGGTCAGGCGCAGGTCGGCGCGGGCCCGGTCCAGGAAGGCGCGGGCGTGGTGGCGGGCGTCGGCGATACAGCCGTCGTCCCCGCTCAGGGCATAGCCGGCGCGCATCATGGGCTCGTCCGGCCCGTCACAGTCGTCACCGTCGACGTCGACTCCCAAGTTCCTCGCCCCCGCTCCCCCTTCGCGCGCGCCTACCCCCGACGGCGTCATGCATGCCACACGGGGTGTCGTTCGGCACAGCCGTTTCCGTGCATTGTGCCGCGACGGTGGGGCACAATCGCCCTCGCACGCCCGACCGGGCGAGCCCGAGCGCAGTCGAGGAGACGGTGACCGACAACATGAGAGAGGACCGGTCCGACCGGTTCTCCGCCGAGCCCGCGGTGATCGACGGGGTGTGCGTGGTGACCGTGCGGGGCGAGGTCGACCACGCCGTCAAGGACCTGCTGACCGAGGCGCTGCGCTGCGAGGACGCGGTGCCGCCGCGGATCGTGGTGGACCTCGGCGGGGTGACCTTCATGGACTCCAGCGGGATCAACGTCCTCATCGCCGCCCATCAGCGGGTGGCCGGGGCCCGGGGCTGGCTGCGCATCGCCCGGGCCCAGGAGTCCGTACGGCGTCTGCTGCGCCTGGTGGGTGTGGACGCGCTCATCCCCTGTCACGCCAGCGTCGAGCAGGCCGTGCATGCCTGAGCAGACGGCGGTGGCCGAGGTGATGGCCGAGCTGGCCGCGCTCGAGGATCCGAAGGCGCGGGCCGTGAACGAGCGGCACGGCGACGATCACGGCGTGAACCTCGGCAAGCTGCGCGCGCTCGCCAAGCGGCTCAGGACACAGCAGGACCTCGCGGTCGGGCTCTGGGACACCGGCGACACCGCGGCCCGGCTGCTGGCCCTGCTGATCTGCCGCCCGAAGGCGTTCGAGCGGGACGGGCTGGACGGCATGCTGCGCGAGGCACGCGCTCCCAAGGTGCACGACTGGCTCGTGAACTACGTGGTGAAGAAGAGCCCGCACGCCGAGGAACTGCGCGTGGCCTGGACCGCCGACCCGGACCCGGTGGTCGCGAGCGCGGGGTGGGCCCTGACCACCGAGCGCGTGGCGAAGAAGCCCGAGGGCCTGGACCTCCCGGGGCTGCTCACGGTGATCGAGGCGGAGATGAAGGACGCTCCGGACCGTCTCCAGTGGGCGATGAACCACTGCCTGGCCCAGATCGGCATCGAGCACCCGGAGCACCGCGCCCGCGCGCTGGCCATCGGTGAGCGTCTCGGGGTCCTCAAGGACTACCCGACCTCGCCGGGGTGCACGTCTCCCTACGCGCCGGTGTGGATCGACGAGATGGTGCGGCGACGGACCGGCCGCGCGGGGGCTTGACCCCGGTCGGCCGGTCCGTCGTCCCGTCGGTCAGCCGAAGTAGGTGTCGAACGTGCGCTGGAACTCCCAGCCCGCGAAGCGGTCCCAGTTGACCGACCACGTCATCAGGCCGCGCAGGGCGGGCCAGGTGCCGTGGGTGGTGTACGAGCCGCAGTTCGTCCTCTTCGTCAGACAGTCGAGGGTCTTGGTGACCTCGGCCGGGCTGACGTAGCCGTTGCCCGCGTTGGTGGACGCCGGCATGCCGATGGCGATCTGGTCCGGGCGCAGCGGCGGGAACACGTTGTTGGCGTTGCCTGCCACCGGGAAGCCGGTGAGCAGCATGTCGGTCATGGCGATGTGGAAGTCCGCGCCGCCCATGGAGTGGTACTGGTTGTCGAGGCCCATGATCGGGCCGGAGTTGTAGTCCTGGACGTGCAGCAGGGTCAGGTCGTCCCGCAGGGCGTGGATCACCGGGAGGTAGGCGCCGCAGCGCGGGTCCTGGCCGCCCCACTGGCCGGTGCCGTAGAACTGGTAGCCCATCTGCACGAAGAACGTCTCGGGGGCCATGCTGAGGACGAACGTGGAGCCGTACTTGGCCTTCAGGGTCTTCAGCGCGGAGATCAGGTTGACGATCACCGGTGTCTTGGGGTTCTTGAAGTCGGTGTCGTCGGCGTTCAGCGACAGCGAGTGGCCCTCGAAGTCGATGTCGAGGCCGTCGAGACCGTAGGTGTCGATGATCTTCGAGACGGAGGAGACGAAGGTGTCGCGGGCCGCCGTCGTGGTGAGCTGCACCTGTCCGTTCTGGCCGCCGATCGAGATGAGCACCTTCTTGCCGGCCGCCTGCTTGGCCTTGATCGCGGCCTTGAAGTCGGCGTCGCTCTCCACGTTCGGGCATTCGGTGACCGGGCAGCGGGTGAAGCGGATGTCGCCCGAGGTGATGGAGGTGGGTTCGCCGAAGGCCAGGTCGATGACGTCCCAACTGTCGGGGACGTCGGCGAGGCGGGTGTAGCCGGCGCCGTTGGCGAAGCTCGCGTGGAGGTAGCCGACCAGGGCGTGGGCGGGCAGGTCGCCCGAGCCTCCGCCGCCGCCCGTGCCGGTGGTCGTCGTCGCCGTCACCGCGGCCGACCTGGCGGACTCGCCGGCGTCGTTGAGGGCGGAGACCTGGAAGCTGTACGCCGTCGACGCGGACAGGCCGCTCACGGTGGCCGAAGTGCCGCTCACCGTCTGGACCTTGGCGCCGTCGCGGTACACCGCGTAGCTCGTCGCGCCGCTGGCCGCCGTCCAGGACAGGGCGACGCTGGAGGAGGTGACGGTGCCGGCCGTGAGGCCGGTCGGCGCGGCGGGCGGCTGGCCGGTCGAGGCGCCGGGGCCGACGAGGGAGACGTCGTCGGCGTAGTACGCGCCGGTGCCGTACCAGCCGTGCGTGTAGAGGGTGACGCGGGTGGTGGAGGCGCCGGTGCGGAAGGTGGTCCTGAGCTGCTGCCAGTCGGGGGCGGACTGGGTCCAGGTGGAGACGTCGGTGGTCCCGGTGCCGGAGGCGCCGAGGTAGACGTACGCGCCGCGGACATGACCGGTGAGCGTGTACTCGGAGTTCGGCTGCACGGTGACCGACTGCGAGCACTGGGCGTGGTCACTGCCGGCCGGGGTGGCCTGAAGGGCCGAACTCCCGCTGCGCACCGGGCTGCTGACGGTCTTTCCGGCCGTACAGGTCCAGCCGTCGAGCCCTGCCTCGAAGCCACCGTTGCGGGCGAGGTCGACATCGGCCGCATGCGCGGCCGTGGAGAGCGCGGTGATCCCCGACACGGCCAGCGCGACAGCCGTGAGCAGGGCCATGACAGGTCTGATGCGATCCACAAGTGCCTCCGGGCGGGGGGTGATTGGAGTGTGGAGCCCGCCCAATTTGGTCCAGACCAATCCGGTTGTCAAGACCTCACGCGGCCATCGGGGCAGGCGGGCGCCGGGCCCGGAGCGTTGAGCGGACGGGGCGACCGGGAGAATGGACGGTGTTCGTCCGTACCTCGTGCAGGAGTCCGTGTGCCGAAGCAGTCCGCCGTGTCCTTCTTCCGTCGTAGGGGTGTCGTCGTCGCGGGGGCCGCCGTCGTCGTCGCTGCCGCGCTCGGGGTCGGTCTGGTGCTGACGAATCCGTTCGCGGACGGTCCGGCCGTGACGTCGGTGCCGGAGGTCGAACTTCCCTCGGGCGACGCCGTGTTCGACTACCAGATCGGCCGCCCGTACCCGCCCGCGAAGGGGGTCACGGCCGTCTCGCGCGACCGGTCCGCCGAGCCTGCCGAGGGCCTCTACAACGTCTGTTACGTCAATGCCTTTCAGGCCCAGCCCGACGCGCTGGACTGGTGGGAGAAGCACCACCCCGATCTGATCCTGCGCGACGAGGACCGGCGTCCGGTGATCGACGAGGACTGGGACGAGGCGCTCCTCGACACCTCGACCGCCGACAAGCGCGACCGGCTCGCCGGCCTGGTCGGCGCGTGGGTGGACGGCTGCGCCGAAAGCGGCTTCCAGGCCGTGGAGTTGGACAATCTCGACTCCTACGAGCGTTCCGGCGGCGGCCTGACCAAGGCGCACAACGCGGCCTTCGCGAAGCTCCTCGCGGACCGGGGGCACGCCGCCGGGCTCGCCGTCGGACAGAAGAACACCACCGATCTGCTGCCCGACCGCGAGAGGATCGGCTTCGACTTCGCCGTCGCCGAGGAGTGCGGCCAGTACGACGAGTGCGGCGCCTACGCCGAGGCGTACGCGAACCGGGTCTTCGTGATCGAGTACGAGGACGACGGCTTCCGGCGGGCCTGCGCCGGTCACGGCTCCGAACTGCCCGTCGTCCAAAGGGATCTCGACGTGGCGGCTCGCGGGGCCGAGGAGTACGTGTTCCGGACCTGCTGAGGTGTCCGGGCACGGTCAGCCCAGGCGTGCCAGCGCGCGCAGCACCGCGCTCCGGCCGCGGTCGGGGACGGTCCACAGGGTCTGGCCCGCCACTCCCCAGCGCTCCAGCAGCGCGTTGGCCGCGAGGAAGCCGCTGGTGGCCGCGCGTTCCATCAGGGCCACGGGCAGCCCCGTGCGGACCAGGTCGCCGGCCACGACCAGGCCGGGATCGGTGGTGCGTACGGTCGGCCGGTCGCCGTAGCCGCCGACCGGGAAGAGGGGGCAGTCGGCGCGCCACTCGTGCCGTTCGTCCACGACCCTCGCCGCTCGGCTCTCCGGGTACACCCGGTGCAACTGCTCGACCAGACGCTTCCGTTCGACGTCGGGGGCGGCCCGCTCGGGCAGGGCGTACGCGTGCAGTTCGACCACCGAGCCGCCGGTGCGCGCGGCCCAGCGTGCCGCCTCGCCCTCCCAGCGTTCCAGCACGCTGACGTTGTCGAGGGTGCCGTAGCCGCTGGTGCCCAGGAAGCCGGGGCGGTCGGCGGCGACGGGGCGGTCCAGCCACAGGCGGGAGACGAGGAACGGCGGCGCGGCGCGCAGCCGGGCCGTCCGCGCGCGCCACGCGGCGTCCGCGAGGCGCGGGGAGCGGGCGACGAGGGAGCCGAGGCCGGCCGCGTCCAGGGCGAGGACCACGGTGTCGTACCGTCGTTCCTCCGCCCCGGCGGCGACCAGGAAGCCGCCGTCCCGGGTGGGTTCGACGGTGTCGACGGCCGTGCCGGTGCGCAGGTCGGCGCCGTGGCCGCGCAGATAGCCGGCGAGGGGGTCCCAGAGCGCGGTGGGGAAGGGTTCGCCGGGCACGTCGAAGAGGAGGCCCTCGGCGGAGCCCAGGAAGTAGATGTGGAACATCAACACCATCTCCGCCGCGGAGAGTTGACGGGGGTCGGCGAAGAAGCTGCGGGAGAACACCTCGAACGCGAGATGGTGGGCGGCCTCGGGAAAGCGGATCGATTGGAGGAAGTCGTGGGCGCTGACGCCGTCGAGCCGTGTGTAGACCTCGGGGACGCGTACGTCCAGCAGCGGCAGCGCGGCGGCCGGGTTCATCCGCACCAGGTCGCGCAGCCCGAAGGTGGGGCTCAGGGCGACGAATCCGAGGGCGCTCCAGGGCGGGGTGCGCGGCACGTGCCGGAAGCTGTCGTGGAGGCCGTCGGCGTGCCGGAGCGGATAGTCGGGCAGGGCGCGCAGACGGGTGAGGCCGGCATCGGTGCGCCGCAGCAGACCGCGCAGGTTGTAGTACTGGCGGAAGAACGCGTGGAAGCCCCGGCTCATGGTGACCGTGCTGCCGTCGGAGAGCACGGTCGGCAGGCCGGACAGACGCCCGCCCAGGGCGGGTTCGCGTTCATGGAGCGTGACCCGGACGCCCCGCTCCGCGAGGGCCGTGGCGGCCGCGAGTCCGGCGATGCCGCCGCCCACGACCGCAGTCGTCGGGGGACGGCCGCCGGGGACGCGCGGGGCGCCGGGGGCGGGGAGGAGGACGCGGGCGCGCCGGTCCCGGCCGCGGCGGGCGGCGCCGGGCCGCCGCGCGCGGGTCATCGGCCGCCGTCCGCGGCGGTGCCGGGGCGGCGGGCGACGACGGTGTGGGTGATGCCGGTCTGCCATCCCGGCAGGGGCAGCACCCGTACGTCCCGGAGGCCCGCGGCGCGGACCCGGGCGGCGAAGCGGTCCGCGGTGTCGAACTCCACGACGCTGCGCCACAGATGCCGGTACAGCCGCCCGTCGCCGAGGAGCGTGGCGACGGGCAGGACGAGCCCCCGGCACACGCCGGTCCACACCGCGCGGTCCACGGCGCGCCCGCCGAGGGTGTACTCGTGCACGGCCAGCCGCCCGCGCGGCGCCAGCACGTCGCGCACCGCGGTGAGCACGGCGTCGGGGTCGGTGACGTTGCGGAACAGGTAGGCGGCGAAGACCGCGTCGAAGGGGCCGCGCACGCCCGCCTCGGCCAGGCGCTCGGCGGGGGCCCGTACGAACGTCACGCCGTCCCGCCACGGTTTGCGGGCGGCGCGCTCCAGCATGCCGGCGGAGGCGTCCACGGCGGTGATCGCGGCGCCGGGAAGGACCGCCGCCAGGGCGGCCGTCGAGGCGCCCGTGCCGCAGCCGAGGTCAAGGACGCGCAGCCCGGCGCCCCCGTCGGGCAGGCCGAGGCGGCGTGCGGAGCGGCGCAACTGGCCGTGGTAGCCGGGGTTGGCGGCGACCAGGGTGTCGTAGCTGCGGGAAGCGTGGTCGAACGCGGCGGCCAGGTCCTCGTCGCGCAGCAGGGTCATGCGGTCTCCTCGGTCGGGGTGCGGGACGCCGGTGCGTGGTGGGGGGTGCGGGCGAGCCAGGGCAGTTCCGCCGCGCAGCGCAGCATCGGCAGGACGGGGGTGCGGATGCCGACGGACAGGTCCTCGTGCAGCCGGGTCCCGCCGTCCAGGAAGCGCAGCAGCCGTTCCATCGGCACCCGGGCGAAGAGCCGCGCGAAGAACGCGGCGCCGTCCACCCGGCCGCTGTCCAGGGCGCGCAGCAGCACCGCGTCCATGGCGCGCGAGCGGGCCGAGTGGGCGGGCGGGGGCAGCGGGTGGCGGCCGGCGCGCAGGGCGTCCGCGACGGCCCGCGTCTGGCGCTGGACGGCGGAGAAGGTGTAGCCGGTGGAGGGCCGGGTGGCGCCGCCCGCCGCGCCGATCCGGAACACCGACGGCGCCGGGCCGCGCGGGAAACGCGCGTCGGTCATGGGGATGACGCCGGTCTCGGTCGCGGTGATCTCGTGGTCGCCGAGGCGCAGCACGTCCCGGGTGTAGGCGTGCAGCGCGCGCTCGTAGGCGGCCCGGGGCAGGACGGCGTCGGAGAACTCGGTGTACTCCACGAGCGCCTCCTGACGGCCGGTGGGCAGCAGGTAGCCGAAGGCGAGACCGCGGGGCGGCTGGGGCACCCGGAAGTCCATGAGGACGACCGCGTCGGGGTCGAACACGGGCCGCCGGGTGCGGACGAACCAGCCGTGGAAGTGCTGGAGCAGGGTGGTCCGGGCGGCGGGGAGGCGGGTGAGCGGCCGGGAGTCGAACACCCAGCGGGCGTGCACCGTCACCGGGCGGCCCTCGTCGGTGCGGGCCCGGATCTCGGCACCGCCGACGCCGCCGACGACCGTCTCGACGGTCGCCTCCAGACGTCGTACGTCGTCGCCGTGCGCGAGGTCGCGGGCGACGAGGTGCTCGAAGTCGTCGGAGCGCAGCATCTTGTAGCGCAGGGGCGCGATGTCGTCCTCCACCGGCGGGCCGCCGCCCGGGGCGTGCACCCGCAGGCGCTGCCATACGGCGGTCAGGGCGGCGTCGTAGGGTCCGGGGCCCTGTTCCCAGTAGCACCAGGTGCGGCTCGGCGGGCGGAGCGGGCCCGGCGGGGCGTCGACCAGGACGGTGGAGACCGGCCGGGCGCCTGGGGCTGGCCGCGCCAGCCGGTGGGCGAGGGACAGACCGGCGGCGCCCGCGCCCAGGACGGCCACCTCGGCGTGCGGCACGAGCGGCTCCCCTCCATAGGCGTCGTTCTCCCGGACGTGGTGGTCTGTCCGAAGCATTCACCGCGCGGGGCTTCCGCGGATGCAGGCCCCGCCGGGTCGTCCGCCGGGTGGGCCCGTGTGGCCGTCTCCCGGGCTCACCCGGCGCCGCTGCGTACGCCGTCCCCCTGGAGGCAGCGGCCGAGGCGGTGCAGGCCGCGCCGGGCGTGGCTCTTGACCGTGCCCAGGGGCCAGCCGGTGACGTCGGCGATCTGCGGCTGGGTCAGGTCGTCGTAGAAGGCGAGGGTGAGCACGCGGCGCTGGGCCGCGGGCAGCTTGGCGAGTTCATGGCCGAGGAGGACGCGGTCGAGCACGGCGTCCGGCTGGGCGGCGGGGTCGACGGGTCCCACGGCCATCCGCGCACCGGCCGCGGCCACCAGCTCGGCCCTGCGGGTGCGCGCGGACAGCGCGTCGGCGATCTTGCGACGGGTGATCCCGACGAGCCAGGCACGCAGCGTGCCCCGCCACGGGGCGAAGCCGGTACGCCCGCGCCACGCGGCCAGGAACACCGTCTGGGTGACGTCCTCCGCCTCCCGGTCGTCCCCGAGGGAGCGCCGCGCGAGCGTGTGCACGAGGGCGCCCCACCGGTGGTACGCGGCGGCCAGACACGTCTCCTCGCCCGCGGCGAAACCGGCGGCGAGTTCCTCGTCAGTCATGGTGCTGCTCCTCGTACGGGCGGCGGGGACCGGGCTCACCCACCCTGCGGAGGGGACGGACGGCGGGACAACTTGCATCGACTCTGCGTCGTTTTTCCGGCATCGCTCGCGGGTTCTCCCCCGATGGCGCATCCGAGGACGCCCCGGCCGCGGAAGTAATGACGTCAGACACCGAGGCGACGACCGCGGCGAGAGGAATCCGGATGCGCCCCACCGAGGCGATGGACCGGCCGGTGGCCGACCAGGCACCCCCGTCCCCACGGCTCCCACCGGCGGCCCGTGCGGACGCCGTCGACACCGTCGACGCCGACGTACCGGCCGCCGTGGGACGCGTCCTGGACGCCCTGCTCGCGGAACGGGTCGCGCGCGCCACCGCCCTGGACCCGGTGTTCGGCCGCGATCTCGCCGCGCGCGTCGCCCGTTTCACCCTGGAGGGCGGCAAGCGCACACGCTCCCAGTTCGTGTGGTGGGCGATGCGCGCCTGCGGCGGCGGACCGGCGAGGGCCGAGGCCGCGCTGCGGATCGGCGCGGCCCTGGAACTCATCCAGACCTGCGCCCTGGTCCACGACGACGTGATGGACGGCGCCCGCATGCGGCGCGGGCGGCCCGCCCTGCACGTGGACGTCGCCGACCAGTACGGCGAGCGGTACGCCGACGCCGGGACGCCCGCTCCCGGGCGGCGGTTCGGCGAGGCCGCGGCCATCCTCGCCGGTGACCTCGCCCTGGCCTGGGCGGACGACACCGTGGCCGTCGTCGAGCTGGAGCCGGCCGCCGCGCGGGCCGTGCGCGAGCTGTGGAGCGCCCTGCGCACCGAGATGGTGGCCGGGCAGTACCTGGACGTCCGCGGCCAGGTCGCCTCCGCCCCCTCCGTGGCCCGCGCGGTGCGCGCCGCCTGCCTGAAGAGCGCCCTGTACTCCGTGGAACGCCCGCTGGCGCTCGGCGCCGCCCTGGCGGGCGCGGACGGCACGCGCCGGGCCGCGCTGTCCTCGGCGGGACGCTGTGTCGGCATCGCGTTCCAGCTCCGCGACGACCTCGTCGACGTCTACGGCGACCCTCGGCGGTCCGGCAAACCGGTGGGCGGTGACATCCGGGCGGGCCGTCCCACCGCGCTGGTGGCGGTGGCGCGGGCCCGCGCGGAGGCGGCCGGGGACCGGCACGCGCTGGCCGTGCTGCGCCGCTCGCTGGGCCGCGCCGACCTCTCCGAGAGCGGCCTCGCCGAGGTGCGGGACGTGCTGGAGGCCACCGGCGCGCGGGACACCGTCGAGGCGAGGATCGGCCGGCTGGTCGACCGGGGGCTACGGCATCTGGAGTCGGCCGACCTGGAGCCGGAGGGGCGGCGGCGCCTGCGCGGGCTGCTGCACGCGGCGGCCGGCTCACCGCCCGCGCCGGACGGCACGGACGCGCGCGTGCTCCGGTCGCCGCTGATGGCGGCCCGCGCCGACGGGCCCGTCCGATGACCAGGACCGTTCCCGGGCGCACGGATCATGTGGTGGTCGTCGGCGCCGGGCTCGCCGGCCTGTCCGCCGCGCTGCATCTGCTCGGCGCGGGCCGAAGGGTCACCCTGCTGGAGCGCGACCCCCTGCCCGGGGGCCGCGCCGGGCGTCTGGAGCGGGGCGGCTACCGCATCGACACCGGGCCCACCGTGCTGACCATGCCCGACCTCGCCGACGAGGCGTTCGCCGCCGTCGGAGAGTCGCTGCGCGACCGGGTCGACCTGGTCCCGCTGCACCCCGCCTACCGGGCGCTGTTCGCGGACGGCAGCCGGCTCGACGTGCACACCGGGGAGGAGGCGATGGCGGCGGAGGTGGAGCGCTTCGCGGGCGCCGCCGAGGCCGCGGGCTACCGGCGGCTGCGAGGCTGGCTGGAACGGTTGTACCGGGCGCAGATGCGGCGTTTCATCGACGCCAACTTCGACTCGCCGCTGGCCCTGCTCAACCCCGACCTGGCCCGGCTCGCCGCCCTCGGCGGGTTCGGGCGGCTCGACGCGCGCATCGGCCGTCATCTGCGCGACGAACGGCTGCGCCGCGTGTTCTCCTTCCAGGCGCTGTACGCCGGGGTACCGCCGGAGCGTGCGCTCGCCGCGTACGCGGTGATCGCCTACATGGACACGGTCGCCGGTGTGTACTTCCCGCGCGGCGGGATGCACGCCCTGCCGCGGGCCATGGCGGACGCGGCGGCGAACGCGGGAGCCGACCTGCGCCTCGGCCAGGACGTCGTCCGGCTGGAGCGCTCCGCCGGCCGGATCACCGCCGTGGTCACCGACCGGGACCGCGTCCCGTGCGATGCCGTGGTCCTCACCCCCGACCTGCCGGTCTCCTACCGCCTCCTCGGCCGGACGCCGCGCCGCCCGCTGCGGATCCGGCACGCCCCGTCGGCCGTCGTGCTGCACCTCGGCACCGACCGGACCTGGCCCCAACTCGCCCACCACACGCTGTCGTTCGGCGCGCGCTGGCATCGCACCTTCGACGAACTCACCCGCGCCGGCCGGCTGATGAGCGACCCCTCGCTGCTCGTCACCCGGCCCACCGACACCGATCCGACGCTCGCCCCGCCCGGCCGCCACCTCCACTACGTCCTCGCGCCCTGCCCCAACACCGACCTCGGGCCGGACGCCGTCGCCTGGGGCGAACTCGCGCCCCGCTACCGCGACAGCGTGCTGCGGGAACTGGACCGGCGCGGCCTCACGGGTCTCGCCGACGCCGTCGAGGAGGAGGTGCTCGTCACACCCGCCGACTGGACGGCCCAGGGGCACGCGGCCGGCACGCCGTTCTCGGCCGCCCACACGTTCGCGCAGACCGGTCCGTTCCGGCCGCGCAACCTGGTGCGCGGCACCGAGAACGCCGTCCTCGCCGGCTGCGGCACCACCCCGGGCGTCGGCATCCCGACCGTCCTGCTGTCCGGCAAGCTCGCCGCCGCCCGGATCACCGGACGGCACCGGGCGCCCCTGCCCCGGCGCGGGCGCGCCGCGCCGCCCGGGGTGGCCGTACCGGAAGGGACACGCCCATGACCGCCCGTGAACTCGACGCGGCCGGCATCACCGACCCGGTGCTGCGCGACGCCTACACCCGGTGCCGCCGCCTCAACGCCCGGCACGGCAGGACGTACTTCCTCGCCACCCGGCTGCTGCCGGTGGAACGCCGTCCCGCCGTCCACGCCCTGTACGGGTTCGCCCGCCAGGCCGACGACATCGTCGACTCCCTGGAAGCGGACGTGCCGTCCGACCGCCGCGCGGACGACCTCGCCCGCCTCGACGACCGACTCCACGCCCGCCTGCGGCGCGGGCTCCGCGAGCCGGACGGTGCCGAGCCGGTGGTCCTCGCGCTCGCCGACACGGCCCGCCGGTACGCCATCGACCACCGGCACTTCAGCGACTTCATGACGTCCATGCGCGACGACCTGAAGGTCACCGACTATCCGACCTACGACGACCTGCGGGCGTACATGCACGGTTCGGCGGCGGTGATCGGGCTCCAGATGCTGCCGGTCCTGGGCACCGTGGTCCCGCGCGAGGAGGCCGCCCCGCACGCGGCCGCGCTGGGCGTCGCCTTCCAGCTCACCAACTTCCTGCGCGACGTCGGCGAGGACCTCGACCGCGGCCGGGTCTATCTGCCGGCCGACCTCCTGGCCGCGCACGGCGTCGACCGGGAACTGCTGTGCCGCAGCCGCGCCACCGGGCGCCGCGATCCGCGGATCACCGAGGCGCTGCGGGCGTTCGAGGACCTCACCCGAGGGGTCTACCGCGAGGCGGAGCCGGGCATCGCGATGCTCGACCCGGTGTCACGCCCCTGTGTGCGCACGGCGTTCGTGCTGTACGGCGGCATCCTGGACGCGGTCGCCGCCGACGGGTACGCCGTACTGCACCGCCGTTCCGTGGTGCCCCGGCGACGGCGGGCGGCGGTGGCCCTGGACGGCCTCGCCCGTCTGGCGACGGCGCGCGTACAACGACGCTTCCGGCCGCCGGCGACACCGGCGCCGACGGCCCCGGGTGCCGTCACTGGTCGGTCCCGGCACGAGGAGGTCATGTGAACCCCGACCGTTCCAGCCGCCGCTTCCCCCTGTCGCTGCGCAGGCACCCCGTCGCCTGGGAGCGGCAGCGGCCCACCTGGCGGGAGGCCCGCCCTGCGGTGATCGCCGAGGCGTTGAAGCGGGCGCGGGCGCTGCCCTCGGGCAACTGGTACGTCGTGGGCGCGACCCGGGACGTCCGTGACGACCGGCCCCTCGCCCGGACGGTCGCCGGGCGGGAGATCGTCGTCTGGCGGGACGCCGCGGGCCGGCTCGTCGCCGGACCGGGCAGTTGCCCGCACCTGGGCGCACCGCTGCGCGACAGCCCGGTCCGGTGCGGCACGCTCGTCTGCCACTGGCACGGACTCGCCCTGTCCGGCACGTCGTTCGCCGGCTGGGATCCCCTGCCCGCCCACGACGACGGGGTGCTGGTGTGGGTGCGTCTGGACGAGGCGGGCGGCGAGCCGCCCCTCGCGGCACCGGCCGTACCGGAGCGGCCGGACGCGGCGGGCGCGGTGACGGCGGTCTACACCGGCGTGGGCACCTGTGAGCCGGAGGACGTCGTGGCGAACCGGCTGGACCCGTGGCACGGCGCCTGGTTCCACCCGTACTCCTTCGTGGACCTGACCGTCGTCGACACTCCCGCGGAAGGGGAGGACGGTTTCGTCGTGGACGTGTCCTTCCGGCTCGCCGGGCGGATCGTGGTGCCGGTGCGCGCCGTGTTCACGGCGCCCGGGCCGCGGACGGTCGTCATGCGGATCACGGAGGGCGAGGGCCGGGGGTCGGTGGTCGAGACGCACGCGACGCCGCTCGGCCCCGACGACCGGGGCAGGCCGCGGACGGCGGTGGTGGAGGCGGTCGTCGCGGCGTCGGACCGCCCCGGGTTCACGGTGGCCCGCCGCATGTCGCCGCTGCTGCGCCCCCTCATGCGGGCGGCCGCCGGAGGCCTGTGGCGCGACGACCTGGCATACGCGGAGCGCCGCTGGCATCTGCGGTCGACGGGCCGTTTCCCGGGCTGAGCACGGCGGCCGCCGGACGGCGACCTCACGGCGGTCCGCTCCTTCTCATGCGTACGAACGCGGTGTTTCCGTTCTGCGAACAGGCTGTCCGGGCCGCAGACAGGGGTCCTGGGCCGGTGTGACCATGTGCGCATGCTCCCGGGAGAAGATCGCGCCGCCCGCCGGGTGCTGACGGTGTGCATGGCGGCCGGGGTCACGACCCTGCTCGACCAGTCGGTCCTCAACATCGCGGTGCCGGCGCTGCGTCGGTCGCTGGACGCGGGTGCCACGGATGTGCAGTGGATCGTCGCCGGGTACTCGCTGGCCTTCGGTCTGATGCTGGTGCCGGGCGGCAGTCTCGGCGATGTGCACGGGCGCAAACACCTCTTCCTGGCCGGGCTGTCGGCGTTCGTCGTCTTCGGCGCGGTCGCCGCCGCCGGGACACGCGCGGACCTGGTGATCGCCGCGCGGCTGGTGCAGGGCGCGGGGGCCGGGCTGGTCAACTCGCAGGTCATCGGCACGCTCCAGGACCACTTCACCGGCGTCGGCCGGGCGCGGGCGCTGGGGCTGTACGCCGTCACGGGCGGTGTCGCCGCGGCCCTCGGGCCCCCGCTCGGCGGCGCCCTGGTGGCGGCGTTCGGACCGGACCTCGGGTGGCGGCTGTGTCTGCTCCTGAGCGCGCCCTGCGGGATCGTCACGCTCTGGCTGGCGTTCCGCTGGTTCCCGGCTCCCCGGCGGACCGCCGGGCACAGCCGGCTGGACTGGTGGGGGCTCGCGTGGACGGGTGCGCTGACGCTGGCGCTGATGGTGCCGTTCATCAGGACGCCGGGCGGCGCCGGGGAGACGGCCCTGTGGGCGGGCGCCGCCGTCGGGGCCCTCTGCTGTCTGGTCGCGGGGCATCGCTTCCGGGTCCGGTCGGGCCGGGTCCCGCTGGTGCACCCGGCGCTGCCGCGGTCGCGCCCCTACACGCTCGGGACGGCCGTCGCGATGGCCAGCTTCGGCTCCTCGCTGGGGGCGACGCTGGTGCTGACCGTGTTCCTCCAGAGCGGTCTGGGGCTGTCCGCGCTCACCGCCGCCCTGGTCACCCTGCCGTCGGCGGCGGCCATGGGCGTCTCCTCGGCCGTGGCCTGGCGGGTGGTACGCCGCCTCGGACCGCACACCGTCACGCTCGGGCTCGCGCTGGGCGTCCTCACCCTGCTGGCCGGCGCGGCCGTCGCCGTCACCGCGCCGCGCCCCCATCTCCCGCTGCTCCTCACGATCGTCCAACTGCTGTCGGGTGCCGCCGCCGGGCTCACCATCGCCCCCAACCAGGCCCTGGTCCTCCAGCACGCCCCGGCCGAGGCCGCCGGGGTGGCCGGCGGCATCCTCCAGATGGCGCAGCGGATCGCCGCGGCCATCGCGCTGAGCGCCGTCTCGGGAAGCTACCTGCGCGGCACGTCGGGGCCGTCGGGCGACCCCCGTACGGCGTTCGCGCACGCGACGCTGCTGTGCGCCGGGCTGCTCGCGGCGGCCACCGTCCTGTCGCTCCTGCGGCCCCGCCTCACGGCGTCGCCCCCGGCCGGGCTGCGTCCGCCGCTTGCCTCTGACGTGCACGTCAAGGGTTAGCGTCGGCGCGCCCCGGGTCGGACGGTCCGGCGCGCCCCGTCCCCGACACCCCTTCAGGAGCCCGCACATGACCTCCGCCCTGCCCGCCACGACCCGGGCGATCACGCTCGTGGACGTCCCCGCCGGCCTGCCCGTGCCCGGCGACTTCGCGATCACCGAGGAGCCGCTGCCCGTCCCCGGCCCGGGACAGGCCGTCGTACGCAACCGGTGGTTCCTGGTGTTCCCCGGGCTGCGCACGCTCATCGGCGGCAAGGTCGAAGGGGTTCCGCTGCCCAGTATCCACGCCGGTGACACGCTGTTCGGTCCCGCCGTCGGCGAGGTCGTCGCCGCCGGGCCCGACACCCCGCTGCGGCCGGGGGACGTGGTCACGCATCTGCTCGGCTGGCGCGAGCACGCGCTCGTCGCGGCGGCGGACTGCGCGCCGGTGGGCGACGCGCTGCCCGACCCGGTGGCCCATCTGTCGTCCGGGTCGTCGGCCTACGGCGCCCTGACCCGGCTCGCCGAAGTCCGCCCCGGTGACACGGTGTTCGTCACCGGCGCGGCGGGCGCCGTGGGCACGCTCGCGGGCCCCGTGGCACGACTGCTCGGGGCCGCGCGGGTCGTCGGGAGCACCCGGTCGGCGGAGAAGGCCGAGCGGCTGCGGTCCGAACTGGGCTACGACGCGGTCGTGGTCCCCGGACAGGGGTCGCTCGGCGAGCAGTTGGCCACGGCGGCACCGGACGGCATCGACGTCCTCCTCGACACCGTCGGCGGGGACCAGCTCGCCGCGGCCGTCGGCGCCGCCCGCAGGGGCGCCCGGTTCGCACTGGTCGGCGCGCTGTCGGGGCAGTTGGCGCCGGACCGGGACGGCGGCAGCGCGCCCGCCGAGATCGACACCTTCCGGCTCGTGACCCTCGGCGTCACGCTGCGCGGCTACAGCGGCGCCGACCATCCGGACGTGGCGGCGGAGTGGACCGAGCGCTTCGGGGGCTGGCTGCGCTCCGGCGAGATCACCTTCCCGTACGCGCGGATCACGGGAATGGACCGCGCGCCGGGAGCGTTGCAGGAACTCTTCGAGGGGCGGCATCTCGGGACCCTGGTCGTGGAGTTGCCGCCGGTGTGACGGTCGCCGTGCGCGGGCCCGGCGGCCACGGCCCGGCCGTGGAGGCCGGGTCCTGGGCGCGAGGGGCGGACATGCGGATCGGGGATGCGGCGGCAGCGGCGGGGACCACCCCGCGGGCACTGCGGTTCTACGAGGAGCGGGGCCTGCTGCCGCCGCCGGGGCGCACCGCCACCGGGCAGCGCGAGTACGGGCCCGGCGAGGTGGCGCGGGTCCGGGTGATCCGTGAACTGCTCGCGCTCGGGCTGACCGTGGAGGATCTGCGGACCGTCGCCGACCGGATCGACCTGCTGGTCGAGGATCCCCGGCGGCGGTGCGGCCGGCCCGACTCCGGCGTGCCGGGCTCGGGGGTCGTCGACCGCAGGATCGCCGCGCTGGACGCGGAGATCGACCGGCTGACCCGGCAGCGCACCGAACTCGCCCTGCGGGTCGCGGGAGTTGAGCCCCAGGGCGGCTGACCGCACCGGGGCCGCCGCAACAATGCCGCCACATGTTTGTCATCCGCGAGCCGGAATTCCCTTGGCGGGCAGGCCCGTTGCGCCGGTATGAGCATTGGCGTAGCACTCCCCGTCCACCATTCGATCGACACCACGGTGCGGCTCGCGCGCGAGGCGCACGAGGCCGGACTGCGCTCCGTCTGGTTCGGGCAGACCTTCGGGTACGACTCCCCCGCGCTCGCCGCGATCGTCGGCCGTGAGGTGCCCGGACTGCACGTGGGGACGGCGGCGATCCCGGTCTTCGGCCGGCATCCGCTGCTCGTCTCCAGCCAGGCCCAGACCGCGCAGGCCGCCACCGCGGGCCGCTATCACCTCGGGCTGGCGCTCGGCACCAAGTTCCTGACGGAGACCGGCTTCGGCATCCCCTACGAGCGCCCGATCGCCCGGCTCCGTGAGTTCCTCACGGCCCTGCGCCCGCTGCTGGACACGGGGAGCGCCGACTTCCACGGCGAACTCCTCACCGCCACCACTCCGCTCCCGGCGACCGTGCCGGGCGGCGCCGAGACACCGGTGCCGGTGCTCGTCGCCGCCATGGCACCGCAGTCGCTGCGGGTGTCCGGCGAACTCGCCGACGGCATCCTGCCGTTGCTGGCCGGACCGCGCGCCCTCGACGAGCACATCGTCCCGGCCGTCACCGCGGCGGCCTCGGCGGCGGGGCGGCCGGCGCCCCGGATCGTGGCCTGTGTGCCCGGTGTGGTCACCGGCGACCTCGACGCCGTGCGGGAGACCGCGACCGAACAGCTCGCGTTCTACGAGCAGTTCCCGTCCTATCAGCGGGTCATCGGTCTCTCGGGCGGCACCCGGGCCGTGGACCTGGCCGCCCTCGGCGACGAGGAGACCGTCGCCGCCGAGGTACGGCGCTACCGTGAGGCCGGGGCCACCGAGGTGGTGTTCACGGCGACGGACCTGGGCGGCGACGAGGACCGTCTGCGCACCTGGAAGCTGCTGGGCGAGCTGGCGAACGGCTGACCCGACAACCCCTCAGGGCCTCAAACGCGCAGCCACACCGCCGTGTCGCCCGGCAGCCGGCCCGCGTCGTCCAGCGGGCCGCTGGCGAGCAGGATCTCCTCGTGGCCGGGCAGGACGGCGGGGGCGGCGGCCAGGTTGACCACGCAGACCAGGCCGGGCGCCCGGCGGAACGCGAGGACGCCGTCGGGGGCGGGCAGCCACTCCAGGGGGCCGTCCCCGAGGCCCGGTTCGGTGCGGCGCAGCCGCAGCGCGGTGCGGTAGAGGACCAGCATCGAGCCGGGGTCGGCGGCCTGGAGGTCGGCGGCGTACGCGGACCAGCCGGCGGGCTGCGGCAGCCAGGGTTCGGCGTCCGTCCCGAAGCCGGCGTGCGGGGCATCGGCGGTCCAGGGCAGCGGCACCCGGCAACCGTCGCGGCCGGGGTCGGTGCCGCCGGAGCGGAAGTGCATCGGGTCCTGGATGCGGTCGCGCGGGATGTCCGCCTCGGGCAGGCCGAGTTCCTCGCCCTGGTAGAGATAGACGGAGCCGGGCAGGGCGAGGGTGAGGAGGGCGGCGGCGCGGGCCCGGCGGGTGCCGAGCGTGAGGTCGGTGGGGGTGCCGAACTCCTTTGCGGCGAAGTCGAATCCGGTGTCCTCACGGCCGTAGCGGGTCACCGTGCGGGTCACGTCGTGGTTGCACAGCACCCAGGTGGCGGGGGCGCCGACCGGGGCGTGCTCGGCGAGGGTGTCGTCGATGGCGGCGCGCAGTCGCCGCGCGTCCCAGGGGCAGGCCAGGAAGTTGAAGTTGAACGCGGTGTGGAGTTCGTCGGGGCGCAGATAGCGGGCGAAGCGCTCGGCGTCGGGCAGCCACACCTCGCCGACGAAGACCCCGCCGTAGGCGTCGGCGACGCGCCGCCAGGAGCGGTAGATCTCGTGCAACTCGTCGCGGTCGATGTAGGGGTGGGGGTCGCGGCCCTCGACGAAGTCGGGCAGGTCGGGGTCCTTGGCGGGCAGGGCGGCGGAGTCGATGCGGACGCCGGCCACGCCGCGTTCGAACCAGAACCGCAGGACGTCCTCGTGTTCCTCGCGGACCGCCGGGTGGGCCCAGTTGAGGTCGGGCTGCTCCGGGGTGAAGAGGTGCAGGTACCACTCGCCGTCCTCGACGCGGGTCCAGGTCTGGCCGGAGAACTGCGACGGCCAGTCGTTGGGCGGGAGTTCGCCGTGCTCGCCGCGGCCGGGGCGGAAGTGGAACAGCTTGCGCTCGGGGCTGCCGGGTCCGGCGGCGAGCGCGGCCCGGAACCAGGGGTGCTGGTCGGAGACATGGTTGGGCACGATGTCGACGATGGTGCGGATGCCGAGGGCGCGCGCCTCGGTGATGAGTTTCTCGGCCTCCTCCAGGGTGCCGAAGGCGGGGTCGATGGTGCGGTAGTCGGCGACGTCGTAGCCGCCGTCGGCGAGCGGCGAGAGGTACCAGGGGGTGAACCAGATGGCGTCGACGCCGAGTTCGGCGAGGTAGGGCAGTCTCGCCCGTACGCCCGCGAGGTCCCCGGTGCCGTCGCCGTCGCCGTCGGCGAAACTGCGGGGGTACACCTGGTAGATGGCGGCGCCGCGCCACCAGTCGTCCGAGGGTGCGGGGGTCTTGTCGGGGTGCGGGGCTGCCACGTGACGGTCCTTTCGGGGCAGGGGTGGTTCTCCGCCGCCGCCCCGGACAGCGGGGCGTCGAGGACGGGGCGGCGGCGGAGGTTCGGAGGGGGTACCGGCGGGGGCCGGCCGGCCCGGGAGAGGGGGCGCGCCGGTGCCGGGCGGGGTGGGGGTCAGCCCTTGAGGCCGCCCGCGGTCAGTCCGCTCATGATGTTGCGCTGGAAGACCAGGAACAGCAGCAGGGTGGGCAGGGAGGCGATGGTGAGGGCGGCGATCAGCACGTTCTCGGGCACGCTGGTGGCGAGCGAGTAGATGCCGACGGCGAGGGTCTGGCCGGTGGGGTCGGGCAGGACCAGCATCGGCCAGAGGAAGTCCTTCCAGACGCCGACGACCGCGAAGATGGACACCACGCCGAGGATGGGCCGGGAGATCGGCAGGACGAGGGACCACAGGATGCGCAGCGGGCCGGCGCCGTCCATGGAGGCCGCGTCGAGGAGTTCCTTGGGGATGGAGTCGAAGAACCGCTTGAGCAGGAAGATGCTGAAGGCGTTGGTGACGGACGGCAGCCAGATCGCCCAGGGCGAGTTGAGCAGGTTGCGTTCGACGATCGGCACGTCCAGCACGGTGAGGTACTGCGGGACGACGAGGACGGTCGCCGGGATCATCAGGGTGACCAGCATCATCCCGAGGATCGCCTTGCCGAGGACGGGCCGCAGTCTGGACAGGGAGTAGGCGGCGGCGACGTCCAGGACGAGCTGGAAGGCGAGCGCGCCGAACGCGTAGTAGAGGGTGTTCAGGAGCAGCCGGGCGAGGTCCATCACCTCCCAGGCGCGCTGGTAGTTCTCCGGGTGGACGGAGCCGGGCACCCAGGTGGGGGGTGTCTGGACGGCTTCCTGGGTGGTCTTGAGCCCGCCGGACACCATCCAGTACAGCGGGCCGAGGAAGGCCAGCGTGAACAGGGCGACGACGAGTGCGAAGCACAGCCAGTAGATCAGCTTGCCGCGCGGGCGGGCGAGGCGGGCGGGTGAGATGAGTGTGCGTGTGGACATGTCCGTGTCTCCCCCGGTCCTACTCTTCCGTGGCGCGGTTGAGCCTGGTGTACAGGGCCGAGAAGCCGGCCAGCAGTACGAGCAGGATCAGGCCGAGCGCCGCCGCGGCACCGTAGTTGTTGAAGTTGAAGGCGTACTGGTAGATGAGATAGACGACGGTCGTGGTGGAGCCCTCGGGTCCGGCGCCGCCGGTCAGCAGGAAGGGCTCGATGAAGACCTGCATGGTGGCGATGATCTGCATGAGCAGCATCAGCGCCAGGACGAGCCGGGTCTGCGGGATCGTCACGTGCCACACCTTGCGCAGCAGACCGGCGCCGTCGAGTTCGGCTGCCTCGTACAGTTCGCCGGGGACGCCCTGGAGGGCGGCCAGGTAGATGAGGGTCGCGCCGCCCATGTTCATCCAGGTGGAGGCGACGACGACGGAGAGCATCGCGGTGTCGGGGTCCTGGAGCCACTGCTGGGCCGGGACGCCGAAGACGGCGAGCACCTCGTTGAACATGCCGTACCCGGGGTCGTACAGGTACTTGAAGAGCAGGACGGACGCGGTGGGCGGCAGCATGACGGGCAGGTAGACCAGGAGGCGCAGATAGCCCTGGCCGTGCCGGAACTCGTTGATGACGAGGGCGGTGAGGAAGGGGACGGCGAAGCCGAGGACGAGCGCGAGGACGGTGAACCAGAGGGTGTTGCGCCAGGCCTGGCCGAAGGCCGGGTCGTTCCAGACGGTGACGAAGTTGTCCCAGCCGACCCAGCTCACCCGGCCGTCGTCGGTCTTCTGGAAGGCGAGCAGGAACTCCCGGACGATCGGGTACCAGGAGAAGAAGGCGAAGCAGAGCACCGCGCCGATGAGGAATCCGTGGGCGGTGACGTTGCGGCGCAGGGCCTTGCCGAGGCCCCCGGCCGGGGGCCGGGCGGCGTCGGTGCGCGGCCGGCGGGGGCGGCGGTCCTTGGCCGCCGGGTCCTGGGTGAGGGTGGGGGCCGACATGGGTGCTCCTCGGTCGTGCTGCGGCGTCGCCGGACGGGCCGGTCCGGGCGCGTGGCGGGGGCGTGACGTGGGCGGACGGGCGCCGGGCCCGCCGGGTGGGGCGGGCCGTGTGCGCGCTCGCGAGCCGGGCGGGGTCGGGCCGCCCGGCCCCGCGGGGGTCACTGGTTGGCGAGGACCTGGTTCACCTGGGTCTCCGCCGTCGACAGGAGCTTGTCGATGTCGGCGTCCTTGTTGGTGAGGATGCCCGACATCACGTTGTCGAGGACCTTGTAGATCTCCTGGGCCTTCGGGGGTTCGGCCTTGCCGGGGACCGGGTTGTCCATGAACGCCTTGAAGTTCTGCACCGGCATGGTGGCGAACTCGACGCGGGCGGCGTCGTCCTTGGTCTTGCTGTCGTTCAGCCACAGGTTGGGCTGCGGGAGTCCCACGGGCAGGCCGTCGGCCTTGGTGCGCTCCCAGTCGTACTGGCCCTTGCCGACGGTGGTGAACTTGAAGTTCAGCCAGGCGATGGCAGCCTTGACCTTGTCGGACGAAATGCCCTTCTTGATCATGTAGTTGTTGCCGCCGGCGAGGGTGTTCTTGCCGCCGGGGATCGGGCCCATGCCGAAGTTCTCGTACTTGGCGCCGAGTTGCTGGACCATGTAGGTCACGTCGTCGGGGGCGGCGAGGAACATGCCGAGCTTGTCGGTGGCGATCTGCTTCTGGAGGTCGCCCCACTTCAGCAACTGGGTCTTGCCCATGGAGTCGTCCTCCCAGCGCATGGCGTGGAGGTTCTCGGCGAGCTGCTTGCCGGTCGCGTCGTTGAAGGCGGCCTTGGTGCCGGAGGCGTCGACGACGTCACCGCCGAGGCTGTACATCTGCGCGGTGAAGTGCCAGCCGCCGGTGTTGGCGGCGCTGTACTCGCCGAAGCCGGCGACGCCGCCGCCCAGGCCGGCGATCTTCTTGGCGGCGGCCCGGACCTCGTCCCAGGTGGCGGGCGGGGTGTCGGGGTCGAGGCCCGCCTTCTCGAAGAGCGTGCGGTTGATCAGCAGGCCCATGCGGTAGTTGCTGGTGGGCAGGCCGTAGAGCTTGTCGTCCTTCTTGAGCGAGCCGAGGACGTCCGGGTCGATGTCCTTGAGCAGCGGGACGGTCTTGTCGTTGACGTAGGCGCTGATGTCCTGGGCGCCGTCGTTGTCGAGGACCTGCTCCAGGTCGGTGAAGTAGGTGTAGAACACGTCGGGCTGGGACTTGGCCTTGAGCATCGCGGTGAAGCGCGGCGGCTCCAGACACTGGCCCGGGGTGGAGCGGCCCTCGATCGTGACGTTGGGGTAGGTCTTGTTGAACTCCTTGACGTCCTCGTTCCACTCCTTGAGCTCGGCCTTCTTGGCCGCCGGCGGCATGCAGTCGATGGTGATGGTCACCTTGGTCTTGGGGTCGAGCGGCGCGGCGGCGTCGGTGTTCGCGCCGCTCCCGTTGCCGTCGTCGCCGTCATCGCTGCTGCTGCTCGTGCCGCAGGCGGCGAGTGCCGTCAGCGTCAGTGCGGAGACGAGGGTGACCGCGCCGGCGCGGCGGGTGCGGCGGAACCGAGCTCTTGTCATGGGTGGGTCCCCTTCGGGCATGAACGTGGAAGGTGCCCCGTCGCCGGTGCGAGGTGGGGCGCCGCACACTCAACCACCACCCACAAGACTGCGCAATATCTCGCGCTGAATTCGCAATTGTTTGACAGAGCAACGCACATGAAGCGGCCGGGACCGGCACGGACATGACGCGGCCGGTCCACGGCGTATGCGTGGACCGGCCGGATGACGCGACGGGACGTACGGGACGGGCCTCAGGCGCGCGGCGCCTGGGCGGTCGAGCCGCGCACGACCAGTTCGGGCTCGAACAGCAGCTCGCCGGGGGGCACTTCGCCGCCCTGGATCTGGGTGCACAGCAGCTCGACGGCGGCCCGCCCCATGGACTCGATGGGCTGGCGCACGGTGGTCAGCGGGGGCTCGGTGCAGTTCATGAAGGCGGAGTCGTCGAAGCCGACGACCGACACCTGCTCGGGCACCGCGAGACCGCGCCGCCGGGCGGCCCTGATGGCGCCCAGGGCGAGCGGGTCGCTGGCGCAGATGATGCCGGTGACCCCGCGGTCCAGCAGGCGCGAGGTGGCCGCCTGGCCGCCCTCCAGGGAGAACATCGAGCGCTCCACCCGCTCGTCGGGCAGCGGGGCGCCGGCCGCCTCGGCCGCGGCGCGGGCGGCGGCGAGCTTGCGCCGGGAGGGCACGTGGTCGGCGGGGCCGAGGACGACGCCGATGCGCTCGTGGCCCAGCAGGGACAGATGACGCCACGCCTGCTCCACCGCCACCGCGTCGTCGCAGGAGACGCAGGGGAAGTCCAGCTCCTCTATGGGGGCGTTGATCAGGACCACCGGGATACGGCGTTCGGCGAGCTGCCGGTAGTGGTCGTGCGGGGCGTCGGCCTGCGCGAACAGCCCGCCGGCGAAGACCACGCCGGAGACGTGCTGCTGGAGGAGGAGATCGACGTAGTCCGCCTCGGAGACGCCGCCCTTGGTCTGGGTGCAGAGCACGGGGGTCAGCCCCTGCTGGGCCAGCGCGCCGCCGATGACCTCGGCGAACAGCGGGAAGATCGGGTTCTGGAGCTCCGGCAGGACCAGTCCCACCAGACGGGCGCGTTCGCCGCGCAACTGGGTGGGGCGCTCGTAGCCGAGCACGTCCAGCGCGGTCAGCACGGACTGGCGGGTGGACTCGGAGACCCCCGGCTTGCCGTTGAGCACCCGGCTGACCGTGGCCTCGCTGACCCCTACCTTCTTGGCTACCTGAGCAAGTCGTCGCGTCATGAGCGCAAGGTTAGCGCAAGCCATGCAAACGGCTTGCGCCAACCTCGGCTTCGATGTTCATTTTCCGTCAGGATCCATGACCGTCTTACGGGCAGATGATCAGGGGTTGACGTTGATCCTGAAGGTGGAGGTGGTGTTCCGGATGTCCACGGCGTTGCCGTTCAGGCGCAGTCCGTTGAACGTGACCTCGCCGACCGCCGGGCCCTGGCCGGGCTCGGGCAGTTCGTTCGCCCACAGTCCGAAGCCGGACTTGGCGTCGAAGGCGTCCCCGCTCTTACGGGCGCCGCTCACCGAGATGTCGGTGAGGACGGTGTCCTTGATCGGGTTCACCGGCTGGCCGCCGATGTACTGCGTCTGGAACATGATCCCGGAGTAGGTCGGGTCCACGATGTCCACGTCGTTGATCCGGATGCCCTGGAACACCTTGGAGGCGGAGAACAGCCAGATCCCTGGGAAGGTCTGGGCGCCCCAGAAGTGCCCGCCGGAGCGCACCACGGAGACGTTCTCCACCGTCGTCGGCGCGGTCCCGAAGCCGTTCATCGGGTAGCCGAAGTCCAGCGAGCTGATGGTGATGCCCGAGTAGACCAGGGTGTCGGCGATGTGGATGTTGCGGAAGGTGTTGTCGTAGCCGCCGTACACGGCGATGCCGGCGGCCCGCCAGGTCAGCAGCGAGGTCAGGTTCTCGTAGAGGTTGTCCTTCATGTCGGCGCCGCCCGCGTCGATGGCGGAGAACAGCGCGAAGCTGTCGTCGCCCGAGGCGCGCGACTCGTTGTTGACGACGTGGTTGTCCGTCGACCCGTTGGTCATGTTGATCGCGTCGGCGAACGTGTTGCGGATGCGGGCGTTGCTGATCGTCATGCGGTCGGTGTTGGCGCCCCAGTACAGGCACACCATGTGCTCGGTCCAGGTGTTGTCGATGACGATGTCGGAGACGTTGGCGAAGTCGAAGACCTTGCCCGGGCCGTCGATGCGTGAGGTGTAGTTGCCGAAGTAGGCGAAGCCGCGGAACGCGGAGCCCTTGGCGCTCGCCTCGGCCCGGAAGCCGACGTCGGTGTTCTCCTGCCCGGCCGGGGCGTGGAACTGGGTGTACCAGGGCCCGGCGCCGACGACCTGGACGGCCTTGCCGTACACCTGGAACTTGGACGACGTCTGGTAGTCGCCCGGCGGCAGATAGACGCCGGTGAGCCTGCCGGTGGTGTCCATGCGCACCCGGTCGAGCGCGTTCTGCACGTCCTGGTGGGTGAATCCGGCCGGGACGGTGTACGCCGCCGGGTCGGGGTTGGCGATCGGCGCGACCTGCTCCAGGCTGACGAAGTCGATCGCGTAGCGCGAGGTGTTCGCGGTGTCCTTCTGGAGCCGGATCTTCGCACCGGCCGCGACGGTCTCGCCCAGCATCAGATGCGCCTCGTCGTAGATGTGGCGCGGGGCGCCCGCGGAGGGCGCGTTGCCGGGCGACGCCTCGGCGCCGTACAGCCAGGCGTACCGCGAGGTGAGCGGCAGGGCCTTGCGGAACGTGCCGTCGACGTAGACGTTCAGGGTGGCGTCGGTGCCGCCGCCGCCCGCCGCGTCGGGGATGGAGAAGCGGGTCACCAGAGTGTTGGTGGCCGCCCGGGTGGTGAACTCCACATACTCGCCGGTGCTGTTGAGGGTGACGGCCTTACGGCCGGACGCCTCGCCCGCGAGGTCGCCGACGGTGCGGTTGGGTCCGACGGTGGTGGCTCCGCCGCCGGTGGCGGCGTCCTCCGCCTCGTACATGTCGTACGGCATGTGGGCGCCGCGTCCGACGAACAGGGACTGCTCGACGGTGTTGTTCTCGCGTTTCACGGGGAGTTCGTTGCCGTCGGCGGCGACCGTCGCGCGGACGGTGTAGGTGCCGTTGGCGGCGGTCCAGGTGCCGACGGAGACCGGCGCGGTGGTGGCACCGGCGGCGATCGTCCCGTCGTAGGAACCCGTCAGGGTACGGACGGTGGCGCCGCGGGAGTCGAGCAGGGTCACGGTGAGGGCGTGGCCGCCGCCCGCCGAGGCGGTGGTGCCCTGGTTCCGTACGGCGACCCGGAAAGTGACGGTGTCGCCCGCGGCCGGGCCGGACGGCGAGACGGTGACCACCGGGACCAGGTCGGAGCTGCTGACCGGGCGGACGGTGAGCGCGGTGGGCGCGGTGTAGGTGTTGTTGGTCTCGTTCTGCTCGATGATCTGGTCGCCGTCGTCGGCGACGGCACTGAGCTGGTAGGTCCCGGCGTCGCGGGCGCCGATCGAGGCGCTGACGGTGGTCTGTGCCCCGGCGGCCAGGGGGCCGACGGCCGCGGTGGCGACCTTGGTGCCGTTCAGCCGCAGCGCCAGGCTGCTGGCGGGCGCGGCGCTCTCGCCGCTGTTGCGGACGGTCGCGGTCAGGGTGATCGGGTCCGACTCGACGGGCGCGGCCGGGGAGGCGGTGAGCGAGGTGACCTCCAGATCGGGGTTGGGCGCGGCGGTGCCGATCACCTGGAACTCGGCGATCTGCCCGGCCGGGGCACCGGAGTTGGCGGTGAAGCGCAACTGGACGTCGGCGACCCGCGCGGTGACCGGGACGGTCACGGAGTTGCCGCTCGACGGGCTGAAGGCGTACTCCTTCGCGGCGACCAGCGAGGTGTAGCCGCTCGCGGACTGCTCACGGCCGAGGACCTGGACGGTCTGGGTGCGCGGGCCCCAGGAGCTGTCGGGGTTGAGGCGCAGGACCAGCGAGGAGACGTCGGCGTTGGCGCCGAGCTTCACGGTGAGGGTGGCGGGGTGTCCCGAGCCCTCCCAATAGGTGCTGGTGGAGTTGTCGTTGGCGTTCTCGGCCAAGAAGGTGTGCACGGTGGAAGAGGCCGTGATGGGCTTGCCGACCGCCAGGTTGGAGCCGGGGCCCGAGGTGCCGGTGCGGGTCACGGTGTTGCTGTCGCCCGAGACGTTCCCTGCGGCGTCCTTGGCGCGCACGAAGTAGGACACGGTCACGGTGGCCGGGCGACTGTCCGTGTAGGTGGTGACGTTGCCCGCGACCGTGGTCAGCAGGGTGTTGTCCCGGTACACCTCGTAGCCGGTGACGCCGGTGTTGTCGGTGGAGGCGTTCCAGGTCAGCCGGATCTGCCCGGCGGACGGCTCGGTGAGGGCCAGGTTCGCGGGAGCGGTGGGCGCCTGGGTGTCGCCGGTCTCGCCGCGGCGGGTGACGGTGTTGCTGTTGCCGGAGACGTTGCCCGCGGCGTCCTTGGCGCGCACGAAGTAGGAGACGGTGGCGCTCGCGGGCCGGGTGTCGGTGTAGGTGGTGACGTTGCCGGCGACCGAGGTCAGCAGCTCGTTGTTGGCGTAGACGTCGTAGCCGGTGACGGCGGTGTCGTCGGTGGCGGCGTTCCAGGTCAGCCGGATCTGCCCGGCGGACGGCTCGGTGAACGCCAGATTCGCGGGAGCGGTGGGCGCCTGGGTGTCGCCGGTGGCCGGGCCGTAGACCTCCAGCTCGGACAACTGGGCAGCGGGCTGGCCGGTGTTGGCGGTGACCAGGACCCGGACGTACCGCGTGGTGGCGGTGTCGAAGGTGATCGTCACCGTGTTGCCGTCGGCCGGCGCGAACTGGTACGCGCGGGAGGCGGTCAGGTCGGTGAAGTCGGTGCCGTTGGCGCTGCCCTGGATCTTCAGGGTCTGGGTGCGGGCGCCCCAGCCGTCGGGCAGTTTCAGCACCACCCGGTCGACACCGAGGGAGGAGCCGAGGTCGGCCCGGATCCACTGCGGGAGGTCGTTGTTGCGGCTCTCCCAGTAGCTGGCCTTGTTGCCGTCGGCGGCGTTGGCGGGCACATACGTCTCGGTGTGGCTGCTGGCGGTGAGGGTGCGGCCGCGGGCGAGGTTGGTGGAGGACTCGCCGGCCGCGTGCACCTCCAGCTCGGACAACTGGGCTGCCTGCCAGCCGGTGTTGGCAGTGATCTCGACGCGGACGTACCGGGTCTGCCCGGCCGGGAAGGCCACCGTGACGGTGTTGGCCGAGCCGGGGCTGAAGGTGTAGGCGGCGGACGCCTTCAGGGTGGTGAAGCTGGTGCCGTCGGCGCTGCCCTGCACGGACAGGGTCTGGCTGCGCGTCTCCCAGGACGCGGGCAGCTTCAGCACGACCTCGTCGACGCGGGCGGTGGAGCCGAGGTCGGTCTGGACCCACTGCGGCAGGGCGCTGCCCGCGCTCTGCCAGTAGGAGCCCTGGTCGCCGTCAGTGATGTTGCGGGCGGCGTACTCGGCGTGCGAGCTGCTGGCGGCGGTGGGCCGTCCGGCGGCGAGGTTCGGGCCGTCGGCCGCCTGTGCGGCGGTCAGGGCGGGCCCGCCCAGCATCAGCAGGGTGGTGGTGAGGACGGCGGCCATCGCGCGCCATCCCCGGCGTTGCGGTCTCATCGGTCCCCGATCTGGTGGAAGGGGTGAAAGGGGTGTCTCACGGCAGACGGCGCGCACGCCTCGATGTGCGGGTCATGGCACCGCTTTTGCGTTGATCGATCAGAGAGTTGCAGAACGGTACGGGTTCGTCCACCGCCCCGACAGCGGCCGGCGAACCCGGACTTCACCGCCCCGACCTGGCGAAGCGCCGCTGCCAGCGACTTTCGTGCGGGCTTTCACGAGAACGCAAGCGGATCCATCACTACGCAAGCCGCTTGCGTGCCCAACTCCGGCTGCTGCCGGGACCGTTGACAAAGCGGAGACACGCTAGAAACCTGTGGGCGTACTTTCCGCAAAGAATCGACTTCCCCACTCAATTTATGTGCACGGCTGGTATTTCCCTGCTCGGACGCCGTGCCCTCCCCCACGTCCACCGACCGAACAGAGGACCTCATGCGATGGAGACCACCGGGCCGCCGGCCCGTGACCGGCGCGGTCGTCGCCGGACTCCTGACAGCCGGCCTGCTCACACCGGCCTTCGCCTCCCCCACCCACGCCGCCGTCGCCGCGGCCGACGTCAACCTCGCCCTCGGCCGCCCCGCCACCGCGGGCGGCGCCCACGCCGAGTACCCCGCCCGCAACATCACCGACGGCGTCCAGGCCACCTACTGGGAGGGCCCGGCGGGGTCCTTCCCGCAGTGGGCGCAGGTCGACCTCGGCGCGGCCCGCGAGGTCGACCGGGTCGTGCTCAAGCTGCCGACCGGCTGGGGCAGCCGTAACGAGACGCTGTCCGTGCAGGGCAGCACCGACGGCTCCGGTTTCAGCACCCTCGCGGCTTCGGCGGTCCGGGTGTTCGACCCGGCGCAGGCCAACACGGTGTCCGTCGCCCTCGCCGCACCCGCCGACGTGCGGTACGTCCGCGTCAACGTGTCCGGCAACACCGGCTGGAACGCCGCGCAGCTCTCCGAGCTGGAGGTGTACGGCGAGGACGGCGGCACCGACCCGGGCGACCCGCCGCCGGCCGGCACCAACCTCGCCCGCAACAAGCCGGTCGAGGCCACCTCCTCCGTGCACACCTATGTGGCGGCCAACGCCACCGACGACTCCACCGCCACCTACTGGGAGGCGGCCGGGCACCCCTCGGACCTCACCGTGAAGCTGGGCGCCGACGCCGATGTCACCGGCGTGGTCGTCAAGCTCAACCCCGACCCGGTGTGGGCGGCCCGCACCCAGACCTTCCAGGTCCTCGGCCGTCAGCAGTCGGCGAGCGGCTTCACCTCGCTGGCCGCCGCGAAGTCGTACTCCTTCAGCCCGGCGAGCGGCAACACGGTGACCGTGCCGGTCAGCGGCCGCTGGTCCGACGTACGGCTGCACTTCACCGCCAACTCCGGTGCTCCCGGAGGTCAGGTGGCCGAGTTCCAGGTCGTCGGCACCGCCGCGCCCGCCCCCGACCTGACGGTCACCACCCTCGACTGGACGCCCGCGACGCCCAGCGAGCGGGACGCGGTCACCGTCAAGGCCGGTGTGCGCAACGCGGGCACCGCGCGGTCCGCCGCCACCACCGTCGACGTCAGCCTGGAGGGCACGGTCGCCGGCAGCGCCGCCGTCCCCGCGCTGGACCCGGGCGCCTCCGCGACGGTCGACGTCGACACCGGCACCCGCCCGGCGGGCAGCTACGGGGTGTCGGCCGTCGTCGATCCCCGCAACACCGTCGCCGAACTGGACGACACCAACAACAGCCGCACGGCGGCGAACAGACTGGTCGTCAGCCAGGCGCCCGGACCCGACCTGGAGGTGCGGTCGATCACCGCCAGCCCGGCCAACCCGGCCGTCGGCCAGGCCGTCTCCTTCACCGTCGCCGTGCACAACCGGGGCACCAGCGCCGCCCCGGCGGGCTCGGTGACCCGCCTCCAGGCCGGCTCGACCACCCTGAACGGCACGACCGGCCAGGTGGCCCCGGACGCCACCGTGAACGTGGCGATCGCCGGGACGTGGACAGCCACCGCGGGCGGGGCCACCCTCACCGCGACCGCCGACGCCACCGGGGTGATCACCGAGACCAACGAGAACAACAACGTGTTCACCCGGTCCCTGGTGGTCGGCCGCGGCGCCGCCGTGCCGTACACCGAGTACGAGGCGGAGGACGGCCGTTACACCGGCACCCTGCTCACCACCGACGCGCAGCGCACCTTCGGGCACACCAACTTCGCCACCGAGTCCTCAGGGCGCAAGTCGGTCCGGCTCACCTCCACCGGCCAGTACGTGGAGTTCACCTCCACCAACGCGGCCAACTCCGTCGTCGTGCGCAACTCCGTCCCGGACTCCGCGTCCGGCGGCGGCGCGGACGCCACCGTCAGCCTGTACGCCGACGGCACGTTCGTGCAGAAGCTGACCCTGTCCTCCAAGCACAGTTGGCTGTACGGCTCCACCGACGACCCCGAGGGGCTGACCAACCGGCCCGGCGGTGACGCGCGGCGTCTGTTCGACGAGTCCCACGCGCTGCTCTCCCGGAGCTACCCGGCGGGCACGGTGTTCCGCATCCAGCGCGACGCGAACGACTCCGCCGCCTACCAGATCATCGACCTGATCGACCTGGAGCAGGTGGCACCGCCCGCCGCGAAGCCGGCCGCCTGCACCTCGATCACCGAGTACGGCGCCGTCCCCAACGACGGGATCGACGACACCGACGCCATCCAGCGCGCGGTGACCGCCGACCAGAACGGCCAGATCTCCTGCGTGTGGATCCCGGCCGGACAGTGGCGCCAGGAGCAGAAGATCCTCACCGACGACCCGCTGGACCGGGGCCAGTTCAACCAGGTGGGCATCCGGGACGTCACGATCCGCGGCGCGGGCATGTGGCACTCCCAGCTCTACACCCTGACCCCGCCGCACCAGGCGGGCGGCATCAACCATCCGCACGAGGGCAACTTCGGGTTCGACATCGACTCCAACACCCAGATCTCCGACATCGCCATCTTCGGCTCGGGCACCATCCGGGGCGGCGACGGCAACGCCGAGGGCGGCGTCGGCCTCAACGGCCGCTTCGGCAAGGGCACGAAGATCACCAACGTGTGGATCGAGCACGCCAACGTCGGTGTCTGGGCGGGCCGCGACTACTCCAACATCCCCGAACTGTGGGGCCCCGGCGACGGGCTGGAGTTCACCGGCGTCCGGATCCGCAACACCTACGCCGACGGCATCAACTTCGCCAACGGCACCCGCAACTCCACCGTCTACAACTCCTCCTTCCGCAACACCGGCGACGACGCGCTCGCCGTGTGGGCCAGCAAGTACGTGAAGGACACCTCGGTGGACATCGGCCACGACAACCACTTCCGCAACAACACGATCCAACTGCCCTGGCGGGCCAACGGCATCGCGGTGTACGGCGGTTACGGCAACACGATCGAGAACAACGTCGTCGCCGACACCATGAACTACCCGGGCATCATGCTGGCCACCGACCACGACCCGCTGCCCTTCACCGGTCAGACCCTGATCGCGGGCAACGCCCTGCACCGCACGGGCGGCGCGTTCTGGAACGAGGACCAGGAGTTCGGCGCGATCACCCTGTTCGCGCAAGGCCAGGACATCCCGGGCGTCACCATCCGGGACACCGAGATCCTCGACTCGACGTACGACGGCATCCAGTTCAAGACGGGTGGCGGCGCGATGCCGGGCGTGAAGATCACCGACGTCCGCATCGACAGGTCGAACAACGGCTCCGGCATCCTCGCGATGAGCGGCGCCCGCGGCAGCGCCACGCTGTCCGGCGTCACGATCACCAACTCGGCCCAGGGCGACGTCCTGATCGAACCGGGCTCCCAGTTCACCATCAGCGGCGCACCGAACGCCCCGACGGGACGGAGGGACGTCTACTGAGCCTCGGCTCCCGCTCACGCCCGGTGCCGCTTTCCGGCGGCACCGGGCGTGTCGTGTGCCGGTCAGCCGGTGGCGAGGGTGAAGACGTGCAGGTCCGCGTTGCGCGGCAGCTTCACACTGGTGATCGTCCTGCCGCCGGGGGCCGTGAACGGGGCGGTGGCGAAGACGTAGGTGGCCACCGGGTCCTTGTCGGCGCCGGCGACATTGCGGTACGCGCTGCGGGCGACGACCGTGTTGCCGAACTGGACGGTGCCGCCGCCTCCGCCGACGGTCCAGTCGGTGAAGGAGAGGTCGGCCGTGCCGGTGCTGCCGTCGGAGTAGGTGACCGTGGCGGTGCCGCGCTGGTTGCCGTTGACGGCGCTGCCGACGAACGACAGCTTGGTGGTGCCGGGCGGCAGGTCGAGGCTCTGGTCGCCGGCCGCGATATTGTCGGGCCGTCCGTTCGGCGAGGCCGGCCAGGTGAAGGCCAGGCCGTCCACCGCGCCTTCGCCGCCGGGGGTGAGTCCGGCCGCTTCGAGGGCCTGGCGGGAGTAGCTCCAGCCGCCGCCGTCGTAGTCGGCCTCGTCGTGCTCGCCCGCGTCGTCCGAGACACCGGTGTTGTTGTAGGCCGCGAGCAGGGTGCCGGGTGCCGCGACGGTCAGGGCGAGGGGTTGCGCGTACGCGGTGCCGTCGGAGGTCACCGTGACCTTCGCGTCGTAGAAGCCCTGGCGAGCGTCCGCCGCCGCGGTGAGGGTGATCTCCCGGGCCCCGTCGGTCACGGTTCCCTCGGCCGGTGTCGCGGTGACCCCGTCGGGGGTCTCCACCCGGAAACGCACCTCGGGACCCGTGCCGCCGCTCAGCGACAGGGCGCGGATCGCGACCTTCGTCGTCTCCCCCGGTGCGAGCGTCGCCGCGGTCGGGCCCACACCGATCTGGTACGGCTGCTCGCCCGTACGGAAGGACGGCGGCGCGTCGGCGGGGTCGGTGCCCCAGGTGCGGTCGGGGGTGCCGGAGAGCGTGAAGTCGACCCTGCCGCCGTCCCGGACGAACGACGCCGGCAGCCAAGGGCGTTCGCTGGTACGGCCGTTGACCTTCAGGGCGTGGACGTAGGGCGCGTCGGCGGCGGCACCGGACGCGCGGACGGAGATGTCGTTGCCGTCCGGGCGGTCGATCTCGACACGCGGGAACAGCGGTGAGGCGAGGACGAGTTCGGCCCGGGAGGGCACCTGGGGGTACATGCCGAGCGCGGAGAACACGTACCAGGCGGACATCGCGCCGAGGTCGTCGTTGCCCGGGATGCCGCCGGGCGCCGTCGACCACAGCCGGGTCATCGCGGCACGGACGGTCTCCTGCGTCTTGTGGGGCGCGCCCGCGTAGGCGTACAGGTAGGGGACGTTGATCGAGGGTTCGTTGTCCATCTCGGACTTGTCGCCGCCGCTGCCGGTGAACGCCCAGTCGCCGTCGGCGTCGTGGAAGAAGGCGTCGAGGCGGGCGACCGCCTCGTCCTTGCCGCCCATCGCCGCGAACAGACCGGCGGGGTTGTGCTGCACCATCCAGGTGTACTGGGCGGCGGTGCCCTCGACGAATCCGTTGCCGGTGGCCGGGGTGAAGCCGGTGACCCAGCTTCCGTCGGCCTTGCGGTTGGCGATGTACCCGCCGCCCGGGTCGGCGGCGATGTTGAAGTTGTTCTGCCACCACTGGGAGCGCCGGGCGAAGTCGTCCGCGGTCTTCTTCTTCCCTGCCGCGGAGGCGAGTTGGGACAGGGCGAAGTCGGCGCCCGACATCTCCAGCGTCTCGGCGGCGCCGCCCCAGGCATTGGAGACGGACGGCATGTAGTGCAGCTTCAAGTACTTGTCGAGGGACGGCCGTTGGCCGACGGACAGCACGGGCTTGCCCGCCGGTGACAGGTCCTTCTCGGTCGGGACGGTCGCCGCCTTGAGCAGTGAGTCGAGCGCCCCGCGCAGGTCGAAGTCCTTGCCGCCGAAGGCGTGGATCCCGGCGAGGGCGGGCGCCGAGGGGTCGCCGTTCATGACGTGCGTGCCGCCGGCGCCGTGCAGCCAGCGGTCCCAGATGCCGCCGTTCTGCCGGGCGAGTTCGTACAGCGACTGCGCGATGTCGGACCCGGTGCGCGGGTCGAGCAGGGTGAGGAGCTGCACCTGGTTGCGGTACACGTCCCAGCCGGAGAAGGTGCCGTACTGGGCGCGGTGGCCGCGCGGGACGGTGTGCACCTTGTCGTCGCTGCCCCGGTAGCGGCGGTCGGCGTCACTGATCACGTTCGGATGCAGGAGCGCGTGGTAGAGCGCGGTGTAGAAGGTGGTGCGCTCGGCGTCGGTGCCGCCGCCGACCCGGACGGCGTCGAGCCGGTCCCGCCAGGCGCGGCGCGCGGCGTCCTTGATCTGGTCGAAGGTCCGGTGGGCGGGGTTCTCCGCGGCCAGGTTGGCGGCGGCGCCGGCCTGACTCACGTACGAGATGCCGACCTTGACGTTGACCGGGCCGGTTCCGGGCGCGAACTCGACGTATCCGCCCGCGCCCTTGCCCGCGACGGGCCGACCGCCGTTCGCGAAACCGCCGGTGCCGCCGCTCGCCCGGGTGGAGCCGGGGGTGAGTTTGTCGTCCTGCCAGGTGCCGGTGGCCTTGAAGGCGCGGTCGAAACGGGCGGTGAAGTGGAGCGTGTAGTAGGAACGGCGGCCCTCCGGGTCGAGGTAGCCGCAGAAGTTCCCGGAGGTGACCGAACCCGAGACCGTGCGGGTCGCCGGGTCGATGGTGACCGTCGAATCGGTGGAGCCCACCTCGGAGTTGGCGGTACGGATCAGCAGCGAGGCGGGTTTGTCCGCCGGGTAGGTGAAGCGGGCCGATCCGGTACGGGCCGTCGCCGTGAGGTCGGCGGTGACTCCGGAGGCGAGGCCGACCTTGTAGTGGCCGGGCCCGGCCGTCTCGTCGGCATGGCTGAAGTCCGAGGCGTAGACGGCGTCCTTGGTGTCGCTCGCGGGCGACGAGGAGACCTCACCGGCGTACGGGAAGAACGGGATGTCACCGCTGCCGCCCGCGCAGCCGGTGCCGGACATGTGGGTGAGGCTGAAGCCGCGGATGCGGGTGGCGTCGTAGTGGTAGCCGCCGGGCGCGGCGGTGCGGGTGGCGTCGCCCCGGGTGTTCTCCGGGCTGAAGGAGAACATGCCGAACGGGGTGACGGCGCCGGGGAAGACGTTGCCGCCGTTCCTGGTGCCGATGAGCGGATCGACGTAGGCGGTGGGGTCGTCGACGAGGCCCGGGGGCGCGGCGGGTGCCGCGAGGGCGGGGGTGGCGCCGGCGGCCGCCAGGACGGTGGCCAGCAGTAAGGACACGGGACGGAAACGCATGACGCGGCCCCTCCTCCTTCGGACGGGTCACGCACCACAGGTCGCACAAGCCGCAGGGACAGTAACGCCATTCGCGTCCGCGGGGGAAGAGCGCGTGCGGGTGTCGGGGCACGGGCTTGACATCGTTGTCCACCGAGCGGCTAGAGTCAGGCCCGTAGAGTCATGTACAGACCAATTGACATCGTTGTCGCACCGGAGTTCGCCACAAGCCACCCTCTCCGGCCGGTTGCCCGTCGTCGTCGCTATGCGGCTGCCCGGTCGGCCGTGACCAGCAAGTACTCCCAGTCCATCGCGCCGTCCTCCAGATGCCGGGCGGCAAGGTCTACGAGGGCCGCGTCGAGGGCGGCGACCTTCTCGGGGTCGTCGGCGACGGCGCGGTAGACGGCGATCGTCGGCCCGTAGCTGGACTTGAAGAAGTCCCGGAAATCCTCCGGCCCGGCGAACTGGTCGACGTGCAGGGCCTGACGGCGGGCGTCGAGTCCGGTCACACGGTCGCCGAGCAGCGAGCGCACATGCTCCTCGTCGCCCCAGAGCGGGGGCGGCTGCGCGCCGGGCGGCGGCGGGGGTGCGTACGGGCGCATCGCGGCGAACATCTCCCCGATGAACCCCTCCGGCGTCCAGTTGATCAGGCCGATCCGCCCGCCCGGCCGGCACACGCGCACCAGTTCGTCGGCGGCCTGCTGGTGGTGCGGGGCGAACATGACGCCGACGCAGGACATCACCGTGTCGAAGTCCCCGTCCCCGAACGACAGCGCCTCGGCGTCGCCCTCACGCCACTCCAGCTCGGCACCGCGCTCGGCGGCGAGCTGCCGGCCGGCGTCCAGAAGCTCCGGGGTCAGATCGACGGCGACGACCTCGGCTCCCGCCATCGCGGCGGGGATGGCGGCGTTCCCCGACCCGGCGGCGACATCGAGCACCCGGCTCCCGGGCCGCACCCCGCTCCCCCGCACCAGCTCGGGGCCGAGGGCCGGGATGACGTCCGTGGCCACGGCGGGGTAGTCGCCGAGGGCCCACATGGCGCGATGCTTGGCCTTGAGGGCGTGGTCCGCCTGGGCCTGGGCTTGTGCCTGGGCTTGGGCTTGAGCCGCTTCACTCGCGTCGGTCATGACGGGCACCTCCGCTGTCACACCGTATGCGTACGATTCCGAGCGGTGGGACACCCACCCGGACCGCCGCGCCCGAGCTTCGCCGACTCCGGCGCCATCTATGACTGTCTCATGGGTTGTCGTGGTCTGTCAGGGTTTGTCACGGTGAGGAGGGGGCTCGTGATGGCGGCAGAACGCGTGGTCCCGCCCCGTGTGGCGATCGCGGAGCGGGTCGCCGCCGAGGCGGGATTCCAGCAGGGCTGCATCCCGGAAGTGGGCCGGCTGCTGCGCCTGGCCGCCGCGTCGAAGCCGCACGGCCTCGTCGCGGAGAGCGGCACCGGCACGGGCGTGGGCACGGCCTGGCTGCACAGCGGGCTCGGCGCGGGCGCCCGGCTGATCACGGTGGAGCGTGACGAGGAACTGGCCCGCCGGGCGGCCGAGATCTTCGCGGACGACGCCCGGGTCAGCGTGCTCACCGGAGACTGGCGGCTGCTGGAGCGGCACGCTCCCTTCGACGTCTTCTTCTGCGACGGCGGGGGCAAGCGCGACGCGCCCGAGAGGGTCGTTGAACTGCTGGCTCCCGGTGGCCTTCTGATCCTGGACGACTTCACTCCCTCGCCCCACTGGCCTCCCCGCTTCGGCAACGAAGTGGACGAGCTACGGCTCTTCTATCTCACCCATCCCGCCCTGGAAGCCACCGAGGTGCTCACAACGCCGGTCAGTTCAGCGGTTGTTGCCGTGCGGCGCGCCTGACCGGCGGCGCGGGGACCGTTTCTGGGCCGCCGTCGTCGCCGCAGGGCCCGCCGACGCACCGTCGGCCGAGGCCGCGGCCACGCGTGCGACCGTGGAGGCGCCGCGCGAGCGTGACGCCCTGGTGGCCTGGCTCGCCGATTCGACGTGGGCGCTGATCGACGCGTTGCGGGAGGCCGGCCCGGAGCGTGGCTGCTGGACGTGGTGGGGTGCGTCGCGGACCCCGCGGCACTCGGGCGGCGTCGCCCGGCACCGCGTCCAGGAGACCGCCGTGCACACCCACGACGCCCAACTCGCCCTCGGCACACCGCAACCGCTGCCGGAGGCTACCGCGCTCGACGGTGTGGACGAGTTCCTCAGCACCTGCGTCGCGACGACCAGCCCCTGGCCGCACAAGCCCGCGGTCCTCGACTTCCATGCCACGGAGGGTGAGGGCCGCACCTGGCGCCTCACGCTCGACGCCGACGGCGCACGGCCCGAGGGAGCCCCGGGCAGCGCCGACGTCTCCGTCCACGGCACGGCCAGTGACCTGGTCCTCTTCCTGTACAACCGGGTCCCGGCGACCTCCCTCCGCCTCGACGGGGACAGGGGGATCCTGGACCTCCTCCGCGCCTGGGAACCGGAGGAGTAGGGCGTCATGCCGCTCTGAACGATCCAGGAGCTGGGCCGGGAGCAGCCATGCCCGGTCGGGGCAGCCCCGGAGCCCGAGCAGCCGCCCGCCCCCGGAGCCTCCCCGCTCAGCCCCAACTCCCGCCCCCACAAAGCCCCCTGACCCTCGCCCCACCTCACACCCACCTCGCACCCACCCCCCCCCCCGCCCGCCCCGTGACCGAGTGCTGCGCGAGGTCTGGACATGCCTCTGTGAGCGTGTTGTCATACCGCTGTCACAGGATTTCCAACGTTGAAAAGGCTCCCCGACCCCCACGGCGGCCTCTGTACGAGGAAAGGTTCGATGACACGACACAACACCCGCCCCAGAGCCCGTATATGGGCGCTGCTGGCGACGGCGGCCCTGGTCCTTCCCCCGAGCGGGCTGCTTCCGGTCGCGGCCGCGGCCGAGCCGGTGAGCGGCGCGGCGGCGCAGCCGGCAGGTCAGGCCGCCGTCGAGACGCACGGGCTGAAGGGCGAGTACTTCAGCATGTCGGCGCCCGGCGCCCGCGACTTCGACAAGCTCGGCGGCACCCTGCTCGACCCGCAGATCAACTTCTCCGGACTGACCAGCACCTTCGAGGAGTTGACCGGCCGGACGGAGCACACCACCGCCCGCTGGACGGGCCAGATCGAGGCGCCGGCGACCGGTGACTACACCTTCTACGCGATCGGCGACAACGGCTTCCGGCTGTTCATCGACGGGGAACCCGTCATCGACCACTGGGTGGGCGACTGGGACCGGGAGCAGACCAGTGCCCCGGTGCGGCTGACCGCCGGCGAGAAGCACGACTTCCGGCTGGAGCTGTTCCAGGACACCGGCGGCGCCAACATGTTCCTGCGCTGGTCGACTCCGACCCTGGCCAAGCAGATCGTGCCGATGTCGGCGTTCACCCCGCCGGCCGGCTTCGAGGTGTTCCCGGTGGAGCTGACCGTCGCCGAGAACGGCCGTCGGCTGCGCGCCCGGTTCGACGGCAGGGTGGGCCGGCTCCAGAGCGGTCTGAAGGACCATCTGAAGGTCGAGGCCGACACCACCGCGCTGCCGGTCAAGTCGGTGGCGTCCGTCCCCGGTGACCCCAACTCCCTCTACGTGAACCTCTCGGAGGCGATCCAGAAGAACCAGCTCGTGCGCGTCGCCTACGACGGCGCGGGCGCGCTGACGGTCGGCGGCGAAAGCGTGCCGAAGGTCGTCCGGTACGCCGAGAACGCCTCCACGCACCGCCTCACCACCGAGTGGGGCGACGAGCTGGACACGAAGCATCCGCTGCCGGAGTACCCGCGCCCGCAGCAGGTGCGGTCCAAGTGGCAGAACCTCAACGGTCCTTGGCAGTTCAGCGCCGCGAAGGCGGGCGAACAGCCGGTCTTCGGCAAGAAGCTGGACGAGAAGATCATCGTGCCGTTCCCGGTCGAGTCCCAGCTCTCGGGGCTGGAGCGGCACGAGGACCACATGTTCTACCGCAGGACCGTCGAGGTCCCGAAGGGCTGGAAGGTCGGCAAGAGCGGCCGGGACAACCGGCTCAAGCTCAACTTCGGCGCCGTCGACTACCAGGCCCGTGTCTATGTCAACGGCACGAAGGTCGCCGAACACACCGGCGGTTACAACGCGTTCAGCGCGGACATCACCGACGCGCTCAAGGGCGGCGGGCCGCAGGAGATCGTCGTCGCCGTCACCGACACCGGTGGCGCGGACCAGCCGATGGGCAAGCAGTCGACCAACCCGGGCGGCATCTTCTACACGCAGACGTCCGGCATCTGGCAGACCGTGTGGATGGAGCCCGTCGCCCCGGCGTCGATCGACGACATCGTCACCACGCCCGACATCGACACCGGCACCCTCGCGGTGACGGTGAACTCCGCGAACGCCTCCCCCACCGCCCGGGTCGAGGCCGTCGCCCGCGACACCCGCGGCAAGGTCGTCGGCAGGGTCACCGGAGCGGCCGGGCGGGAACTGCGGCTGCCGGTGGCGAAGCAGCATCTGTGGAGCCCGGACGACCCCTACCTCTACGACCTCGACGTCACGCTCACGGACGGCCGGTCGACCGACGAGGTCGGCAGCTACTTCGGGATGCGCGAGGTCGCCGTCGAGAAGGTCGGCGGCTTCAACAAGCTCGTCCTGAACGGCAAGCCGGTCTTCTCCCTCGCCACGCTCGACCAGGGGTTCTGGCCCGACGGCCTGTACACCGCGCCCAGCGACGAGGCCCTCGCCTTCGACCTGGAGGCGCACAAGAAGCTCGGTTTCAACGCCGTCCGCAAGCACATCAAGGTGGAGCCGGCGCGCTGGTTCTACCACGCGGACCGGCTGGGCCTGCTGGTCTGGCAGGACTTCGTCTCCGGGAACATCACCAACGAGACCGGGCAGAAGGCGTTCGTCGACCAGGGCAAGGAGGTGATGCGGCAGCACCACAACGCGCCCTCCGTCATCGGCTGGATCGTCTTCAACGAGGGCTGGGGCGAGTGGAACCGCGAGGAGACCGGCCGGATCACCGAATCCGTCGAGGCCGCCGACCCGTCCCGGATCGTCAACGCCCACAGCGGGGTCAACTGCTGCAACTCCAAGGGTGATTCGGGCAAGGGCGACATCATCGACCACCACGACTACAACAACACCGACCCCGCCTTCCCGGACGAGCGCCGGGCGGCGATGGACGGTGAGCACGGCGGATTCGTGCTCCGCACCCCGGGCCATATGTGGCCGGGCGCCCCGACGGTGATCTACAGCGGCGTCAACAGCAAGGAGGAGCTGACCCGCAAGTACGTGGAGAACACCGAGCGGTTCTATCTCGACCAGGCCCGCGCCGAACTGTCGGGGTCGGTGTACACGCAGATCACCGACCTGGAGAACGAGCTGAACGGCCTGTACACGTACGACCGCCGGGAGATCAAGGTCGATGCCGCGCAGGTGCGGGCGGTCAACCGGAAGGTGATCGCGGCGGGTGCCGCCGCGGGCCGTGAGGGTCCGCCGCGGGGCGGCGGGCGCTGGACGCTCGACGAGGGCACCGGCACCACCGCGAAGGACTCGGGCCCCAACGCACGGCCCCTCACCCTGCGCGAGGGCGCCTCCTGGACGCCCGGAGTCCGCGGCAGCGCCCTGAAGTTCGACGGCCGCGGCCAGTACGCCGAGACCGCGGGACCGGTGCTCGACACCAGCGGCAGCTACTCGGTGGCGGCCTGGGTGCGGCTGGACGCCGTCCCCGGCAACTACGCGACGGCGGTCAGCCAGGACTCCCGGGCCACGGCCAACTCGTTCTATCTCCAGTACGGGCACGGGGCGTTCGCCTTCAGCACGCCCGGCGAGCGCCGGGCCCAGGTGACCACGGCGGTGGAGACGGGCCGCTGGTACCACCTGGTCGGGGTGCGGGACGCCACGACGAACCAGATCCGGCTCTACGTCGACGGCACGCTCGCGGCGACCGCCACCGGCGGCGCGGCCCTGGGCAGCACCGGCGGGCTGACCGTCGGACGGGCCCACTGGGACGGCGCGAACGTCGACTTCTGGAACGGCGCGGTCGACGAGGTGCACGCCGTCGACCGGGTGCTGACCGCCGAGGAGGTGAGCACCCTGTACGGCGCCGAGAAGCCGTAGCCGTAGCCGGCGGCGTCGGACGTACGGCGGTCCCGGGGCGGGAGTCGATCTCCCGCCCCGGGACCGTTCGTCGTTCCGGTGACCGTGTCCCGGTCAGGGTGCCCAGGCCGCGTCCACGGACCAGGTGGTGTCCTCGGTGAACAGGGCGGGGTTGTCCCAGGTGTGGGTGCCGCCCGGGGTGGCGAGCCACAACTCGGCGTTGTAGTGGCGCAGATACTGCTCGGGGAAGTTGTACGCCGACAGCCGCACCCCGCCGTTCGCGCCGCGGACGGGGCAGAAGGTGGCGTCGGCGCGGAACAGGTCGCCGCTGCCGGCCTCCTTGTAGACGCGGAAGTCACGGTGCCGCAGGTACTGGCCGGGGTAGTTGCGCGATTCGAGGCTGTAGCAGGAGCTGTCGGCCAGCCCGGGGACGATCTTCCAGGTGGCGTCGTTCTTCAGCAGCACGGTGCTGCCGCCGTCGACGACGTCGGTGTAGGCCAGACCGTCGCGGTGGCGCAGATAGCGGTCGGTGTAACCGGGGGTGGTCACCCTGAGGGATCTGTACTGGCCGACGGGCAGGGTGACGGGGGCCGGGGCGGCCTGGGAGGCGTCGATGAGGGCGCGGTTGGCGGCCCTGACGCGGGCCTCGTCGACCTTGACGATCTGCCGGTCGTAGGTGAGCAGGCCGTTGGCCTCGTTCTCGACGTCGGTGATCTCGGTGTAGACGGACGCGGACAGGCCGCGGGGCATGCGTACCTCGCGGATCGCGTCCAGCAGGCCGACGAACCGGTTGTTCAGGTGCGCGAGGTCGGGCTGGTCCTCGTAGCTGAATCCGCCGCCGGGGTACCACTCGTGTCCGGCGACCTTGTGGCCGAGGCCGCCGAACTCGCCGAGGACGGCGGCCCGGGTGGCGCTGGGGACGGTGGTGCCGGGGCCGACGTAGACATGGTGGTCGACGACGTCGCCGTTGCCGCCGTCGACGGAGCCGCAGCAGTTGACGCCGCTCATGTTGTTCACCAGGCGGGAGGGGTCGTACGCCTTGACCTTCGTGGCGATGCGGGCCTGGTCGTACTGGCCCCAGCCCTCGTTCTGGTTGACCCACATCACCAGGGAGGGTGAGCTGCGGTGCTGGTCGATGATGCGGTCGTACTCGGCCTCCCACTGGGTGCGGGCGGCGCTGTCGGGGGTGCGCAGGTCCATGGAGGGCATGTCCTGCCAGACGAGCAGTCCGAGCCGGTCGGCCCAGTAGAACCAGCGCTGCGGTTCGACCTTGATGTGTTTGCGGACCATGTTGAAGCCGAGGTCCTTGTGCTTCTGGAGGTCGTGGCGCAGGGCCGCGTCGGTGGGGGCGGTGTAGATGCCGTCGGGCCAGTAGCCCTGGTCGAGGGTGCCGGTCTGGAAGACGAACCGGCCGTTGAGGACCGGCCGCAGCAGGCCGTCCACACGGGCCAGGCCGACGGTGCGCATACCGGTGTAACTGCCCACGGAATCCACGGTGTTCGTGCCGGAGAGCAGGTCGGCGCGGACGTCGTAGAGGAAGGGGTCGTCGGGGGTCCACAGGCGCGGGCTGGGGACGGGCACGGTGAACTCGGTGCCGACGGGGCCGGTGGCCGTGCCGACGGTGGTGCCGCCGGTGGAGACCGTGACGCGGGCCTGGTGGCCGTTGGTGCCGGTGCCCCGCACGGTCACCTTGAGGCGGTTGTTGGCAGGGTCGGGCACCAGGTCGAGGCGGCCGATGTGGGCGGGCGCGGTCGGCTCCAGCCAGACCGTCTGCCAGATGCCGGAGGCGGCGGTGTAGAAGATGCCGCCGCCGGCGTGCGGGGCGACGTCGCGGATGCGCTGTTTGCCGACGGCCTGGCCGCCGGTCTCGGTGGGGTCCCAGACGGAGACGACCACGGTGTTGGTGCCGCCGCCGACGAGCAGGTCGGTGATGTCGTAGGAGAAGGCGTCGTAGCCGCCGCTGTGGACGGCTCCGGCCTGGCGGTCGTTGACCCAGACCGTCGTACGCCAGTCGCTGGCGCCGAAGTGGAGCTGGACGCGGCGGCCGTTCCAGTTCGAGGGGACGGTGAAGGTGCGCTTGTACCAGAGCTTGTCGTTCTGGGTGATCTTGCGCTGGATGCCGGAGAGCGCGGACTCGGCGGCGAAGGGGACGCGGATCTGTTCGGTGAACGACGCGGGCCGGCCGGCGTCCGCCGAGGTGACCGCGAAGTCCCAGATGCCGTTGAGGTTGGCCCAGTCGGGGCGGGTGAGCTGCGGGCGGGGGTATTCGGCGAGCGGCGTGTCGGTGGGGACCTGGTTCGTCCACGGGGTCGTCATCGGGGACGGTTTGGGGGTCCACGCCTGTGCGGCGGAAGGGGCGGATCCGGCCGCGGTCGCGGGACCGGTCGCCGTCAGGGCCGTGGCGGCGGCCAGAACGAGCGCGACGAGCGCGGTGGTGGTCCACCGCGCCCGTCGTCTCAGCCATCCCAACGGCCTTCGTCCTGCGGGTGCTTGGCGCATCGTGCCTCCTTGACTCGTGGGGTGCGGAGACGTACGCGTGCGAGGAGGCGGCCGGGGGGAGGTCCGGCCGCCTCCTGGAACCGGTCGGACGCGGCGGGGTGGTGCGGGGGATCCGCCGTCGTGAGGCCGGGGCTTGTCGGTCACATGAGTTGTCGTCGGCGGCCCAGCCAGGTCTGTGCGATGACGACGACGGCCAGGAAGGCGCCGCTGACGACCTGCTGGTAGGAGGAGTCGAGCGAGCCGATCTGGTTGATGACGTTCTGGATCACCTTCAGCAGCAGCACCCCGACGAGGGAGCCGCTGACGTAGCCGAGCCCGCCCGTGAGCAGGGTGCCGCCGATGACGACGGCGGAGATGGCGTCCAGTTCCATGCCGCTGCCGAGGATGGTCACGCCGGAGGCGAGCCAGGCGGCGTTCAGCGCGCCGGCGAGTCCGGCGAGCAGTCCCGACAGGGCGTAGACGAGGATCTTGGTGCGGGCCACCGGGACGCCCATCAGGGCGGCGGCGTCCTCGTTGCCGCCGACCGCGTACACGTTCTGGCCGAAGCGGGTGCGGCGCAGGGCGACGGCGCCGCCGGCGAACAGGGCCAGGGTGATCCACACGGGGTTGCCGAGGCCGAGGGTGCTGCCCTGGCCGAGTTCGGCGAGGAAGGAGCCCTTGCCGATGAGATAGGTGTCGGCGCCCTCGTCGGTGATGGACAGCATCAGTCCGCGCGCGCCGAGCATGGCGGCGAGGGTGACGATGAAGGGCGCGAGGCGGGAGCGGGCGACCAGCAGGCCGTTGACGACGCCGATCAGACCGCACACGGCGAGCGGCAGCAGCAGCGCGACCAGGGTGCCGTGGCGTGATCCCCAGGCGGCCAGGACGCCGCCGAGGGCGAACAGGGAGCCCACGGACAGGTCGATGCCGCCGGTGATGATGACGAAGGTCATGCCGAGGGCGACGATCGCCAGGAAGGCCGAACTGGTCGCCATGTTGCTGACGTTGTCGCCGGTGGCGAAGGAGTCGAAGGAGAACGACGCGATGAGCGAGACGATCAACAGGACGGCGAGCGCGCCGTGCTGCTGGACGAGGGCGCTGAGCCGTTCGGAGCGCCCGGAGCCCACCGGGCGGTCCTCCTTGCGCGGTGCGGCGGGCGGTGTGGTCACGGGTGCGTCCGGGTTCGTGGTGGTCATCGCTTCCCCCGTCCCCGCGCCGCGTAGACGGCGGCGACGATCACGACGGCCTGGGCGATCTGGGTCCAGGAGGGCGGCAGATCGTGCTTGATGAGGGTGGCGGTGAGGAGCTGGATGAGGACGGCGCCCGCCACGGTGCCGCCGATGTTGACCCGGCCGCCGGTCAGCGGGGTGCCGCCGACGACGACCGCGGTGATCGCGGACAGTTCCATCAGGTTGCCCAGCGAGGTGGGGTCGCTGGCCTGGAGGCGGGCGGTCGCCAGGACGCCCGCGACCGCGGCGAGCAGCGCGCTGACGACGTACACGACGATCAGGACGCGGCGGACGGGCAGTCCGGCGAGCTGGGCGGCGGGCCGGCTGTCGCCGATGGCGAGGAGCTGGCGGCCGAAGGTGGTGCGGCGCATCACGAAGGCCAGCAGGACGGCCAGGGCGGCGGCGATGAGGATGAGGTAGGGGACGCCGAGGACGTCGCCGGAGCCCAGGGAGGCCAGGGACGGGTTGCGCAGGTCCTTGAGCTGCGGGAGCAGCACCAGGGCGAGGCCGCGGCCGCCGACCATGAGCGCCAGGGTGGCGACGATCGGCTGGACGCCGACGAGCGCGACCAGCGCCCCGTTGGCGAGTCCGATCACGGCGGCGAACAGGGCGACCGCCAGCAGGGCGGGCAGGAGTCCGTAGCCGAGGTAGAGGGCGGTGACCGAGGCGGCCAGCGCCATCACGGCGCCCACCGACAGGTCGACGCCCTCGGTGCCGATGACCAGGGCCATGCCCAGGGCGACGATGATGACGGGGGCGACCTGGACGGCCTGGGTGCGGAAGTTCTCGGTGGTCAGGAAGTACGGGGTGATGACGGAGTTGACGAGGAGCAGGGCGGCGACGCCCGCGTAGACGCCGTAGGTCTGGAGCCACTGGAGGAGGCGGGCCTTGTCCAGCGGGGCGGTGCGGAGGGTGGCTTCAGCCATCGACGGCCGCCTCCTCCTGGCTCGCGTCGGGCGCGGGGGCGTTCCCGGCGATGGTGCGCATCAGCTTGTCCTCCGTGACGTCGTCGCCGGTGAGTTCGCCGACGACGGCGCCGTCCTTCAGTACGACCACGCGGTCGGACCCTTCGATGAGTTCCTCCAGGTCGGAGGAGATGAGCAGGACGCCCAGGCCGTCGGCGGCCAGTTCGTCCACGAGTTTCTGCACCTCGGCCTTGGCGCCGACGTCGATGCCGCGGGTGGGTTCGTCGAGCAGCAGCACCTTGGGGTTCATGGCGAGCCAGCGGGCGAGCAGCACCTTCTGCTGGTTGCCGCCGGAGAGTTCGCCGACCTTCTGGTGCGGTGAGGACGCCTTGATGCGCAGCCGCGCGATGAAGGTGTCGACGACCCGGTCCACCTGGGCCTCGGAGACCAGGCCGAAGCGGGAGAGGCGGGGCAGGACGGCCAGGGCGATGTTCTCGCGCACCGAGAGTCCGGGGACGATGCCCTCGCTCTTGCGGTCCTCGGGCAGCAGGCTGATGCCGGCGCGGATGGCGGCCGGGGTCGAGCCGGCGCGCAGCGGCACCCCGGCGACCGTGACGCCGCCCGAACGGGCGGGCAGGGCACCGGCGATGGTCTTCGCGGTCTCGGTGCGTCCCGAGCCGAGCAGCCCGCCGAGACCGACGACCTCACCGGGCCGGATGCTCAGCGAGACGCCGTGCAGTTTGTGAGGAACCGTCAAATCCGTTGCGGAGAGCACGGGTTCGGTGCCGGCGGCGGCGTGGTCGCCGGTGAACTTGGTGAGGCCCTCGGTGCGGACCTCGCCGAGGTCGCGGCCGAGCATCGTGGAGACCAGGGAGAGGCGGTCGAGGTCGGCGAGCCGGCCGTGGTGGACGCGCCGGCCGTCGCGCAGCACGGTGACGGTGCTGCACACGGCGTACAGCTCGTCCAGTCGGTGACTGACGTAGACGACCGCGATCCCGGCGTCCCGCAGCCGCCGGATCACCGCGAACAGGGTTTCCACCTCGCGGGGTTCGAGCGAGGAGGTCGGTTCGTCCATGACGACGATGCGGGCGTCGGTGGCGACGGCGCGGGCCAGGGCGACCATCTGCTGGGCGCCGACCCCGAGGGTGCGCAGCGGCCGGCGGACGTCGACGCGGACGCCGTAGGTGCCGAGGATCTCCTCGGCCTCGCGGTTCATCCGGGCCATGTCGAGGACGCCGAGCCGGGTGCGGGGTTCACGGCCGAGGAAGAGGTTGCGGGCCACGCTGAGCAGCGGGATCAGGTTGACCTCTTGGTAGATGGTCGAGATCCCGGCCTTCTGGGCCTCCAGCGGGGTGCCGAAGGAGACGGTGCGGCCCTGGAAGACGATCTCTCCGGCGTCGGGCCGGTGGACGCCGGTGAGGAGTTTGATGAGGGTCGACTTGCCGGCGCCGTTCTCGCCGATCAGGGCGTGGACCTCACCGGCGTGCAGGGTCAGGTCGACGTCGTCCAGGGCCCGGACGCCGGGGAAGGTCTTGCTCAGTCCGCGGACGGCGAGCACTTCGGCGGGGGGTGCCACCTGTGCCTCCAGGGTGCGTTGCACGAAAGGTGTGCGGGGTTCGGGCGCAGGGGGCCCGCCCGGACGGCGGGTCCCCTGACGGTGGGTCAGTACGCCTTGCCGATGTCGGACTTGGCGTTGCCGGAGGTGTAGGCGCCGTCCTCGATGATGATGTCCTGCGCGACCTCGTCGCCCTTCGTGAAGGTGTCCAGGGTCTGGAAGGCGAGCGGGCCGAAGCGCGGGTTGGACTCGATGACGCCGCTGATCCAACCGTCCACGATGCCCTGGACGGCGTTGCGGGTGCCGTCCACGGTGACGATCTTGACGTCGCCGGCCTTCTTGCCGGCGCCCTTGAGGGCGGCCACCGCGCCCAGGCCCATCTCGTCGTTCTCGGCGTAGATCCCCTTGATGCCGGGCTTGGACTGGATGAGCTGCTCGGTGACCTGCTGGCCCTTCTCGCGGGCGAAGTCACCGGTCTGCTCGAACACCACCTTCAGACCGGGTGCCTTGGCGGCGATCTGGTCCTTGAAGCCCTTGGTGCGCTCGGTGGTGACGTTGTTGCCGGCCGAGCCGAGCAGGATCGCGACCTCGCCCTTGCCGCCGGTGGCCTCGATCATCTGGTCGGCGGCGCGCTTGCCCTGCTCGACGAAGTCGGAGGCGATGAAGGAGACGTAGTCCTTGCAGGCGGTGGCGTTGATCTTGCGGTCGATGGTGACGATCGGGACCTTCTTGGCCGCGGCGGCCTGGAGCACCGGGTCCCAGCCGTCGGAGTTGAGCGGCGCGATGACGAGCAGGTCGGCGCCCTTGGCCAGCAGGTCCTGGACGTCGCTGATCTGCTTGGAGAACTGCGACTGGGCGTTGGCCGTCAGCAGCTTGACGCCCCGCTTCTTCGCCTCGTCCTTGATGGACTGCGTCTCGGCGATACGGAACGGGTTGGCCTCCTTCTCCGACTGGGAGAAGCCGACGGTGGCGTTCTTGAGGTCCAGCTTCTTGCCGTCGTAAGCGTCGACGGTGCAGGTCTTGCCGTCCGGCGCGGGCGAGGCGACCTGCTGTGCGGCGTCGGCGGAGGACGAGGAGGAGCTGCCGTTCGACGCGTCGTCCTCCGACTTCGCGCAGGAGGTGGCGGTCAAGGCCACCGCCGCGGCCAGGGAGACGACCACGGGACGGGCGAGGAGACGACGACGGTGGGTGGTGCGCTGCATGGTGACCCCGATCCGGGCGACGCTGAAAGGACACTGGGGAGAGCGGGACGTACAGAGGCCGAGCGGGTGCTTCTCCCCTGGCGGGAACGGTCGTTCGACCTGCCGCACAGTGGTTTTTACATCGTTGGAAGGAGGCTGTAAACCCCCTGTGCGAGCAACGTTCCCTCCGGGCGGCCGGGTTGACGACCTGCCGGGCGAGCCGGGGCCCGCCCGGCCGAGGGCACGGCTGCGAGGGGCGTGCCTCGCGCGCCGCCCCCGCCGTCCCTCACGGCTGTCACCCCTGGCCGGTGCCGCCCGCTGCCGTCCGGCCCACGGTGCTCTCGCGCTCCACGAGCCGGTGGTCGGCCCGCACCCGGCGCGGCTCGGTGAGCACCTCGTCGCCGCCGAGCCGGGTCAGCACCGACTCGACCGCGAGCCGGCCGATGGCTTCCTTGTCCGGGGACACGGAGGTGAGGGTCACCGCGCCGAAGCGCCCCTCGACCACGTCGTCGAAGCCGACGACCGCGATGTCCTCGGGGACCCGCAGGCCCCGTTCGTGCAGGACGCGCATGGCGCCGATGGCCATGGGGTCGTTGTAGGCGAACACCGCGTCGGGGCGCCGTCCGGAGTCCAGGATGCGGGTCATCGCGGCCGCCCCGTCCGCGTGGCCCCAGCCGTCGGTGGCGGCCACGAGCCCGTCGTCGGACGGCAGTCCGGCGGCGGTCAGTTCCTCGCGCCAGCCGCGGACGCGCAGTTGGGCGGGTTCGCTGCGGCCCCGCCGGGCGCCGATGAAGGCCACCTCCCGCCGCCCGAGCCCGGTCAGATGCCGGACGGCGGTGCGGGCGGCGGCGACGTTGTCGATGGCGATGTGGTCGTACGGCAGGTCGTAGTCCCGTTCGCCCAGCAGCACCAGCGGCACCTTCTCCGTCCGGTCGCTGAGGTCCTCGGGCTCCAGCTCGATGGGGCTGAGGATGAGTCCGTCGATGACCCGCGCCCGGAACCCCTGGCTGACCAGGATCTCCTGCTCGCGACGGCCGCCCGTGTGGTCCAGGAGCACGATGTAGTCGTGCGCGGCGGCGGCGTCGATCACGGCGGCCGCCAGCTCGGCGAAGTAGGGGTTGCCGAGTTCGGGCAGGGCGAGCGCGATGATGCCCGTCCGCCCCTTGCGCAGATGCCGGGCGGCCAGGTTGGGCTGGTACCCGAGTGCGTCGATGGACCGTTGGACGCGTTCGCGCATGGCGGGCGTGACGTGTTGGTAGTTGTTGACCACGTTGGAGACGGTCTTGATGGAAACCCCCGCGTGCGCGGCGACGTCCTTGAGGCTGACCCGCACGGCATTCCCTTTCATTTTTACAACGTTATACAGGCGCCCTCGGCGGACTGACAAGGAGGCGGACAGGGGTTTGACCGGCCACGCCGCACAGTGTCCCCGCCGAGTGATCGGCGCAAAAGAGGCGATCGTCCGGCTCACGGACGGACGGTACGGGTTTCACCCCCCGAGGGTGAAGCGCCGGCCCTCGGTGATGCCGAAGGCTTGCCTGGCACAGGCCGGTGGCGGGCACGCGCGCGTGCCGCCACGGCGCCGCACCGAGCCGGCTGGGAGACCCTGTGGACCGGTACCCGCCCATCGCGGACCACGGCATGGTCGGCGATCTCCAGACCGCCGCCCTGGTGTCGTCCGGCGGCACCGTCGACTGGTGGTGCACGCCCCGCTTCGACTCCCCCAGCGTCTTCGCCTCACTGCTGGACAGCGAACGCGGCGGACACTGCCGGCTGGCGGCGGAGCTGCCGGACGGCGACCACCTGACCGTCCGCCAGTTGTATCTGTCGGACACGGCCATCCTCGTCACCCGGTTCATGACACCCGGCGGAGTCGGCGAGGTCTGCGACTTCATGGTGCCCGACGAGTCCCCGACGCCGACCGCCACGCACCGGCTGATCAGGGTCGCGCGGGTCGTCCGCGGCAGTCTGCCGTTCGCGTTCACGTGCCGGCCACGTTTCGACTACGGCCGCGCCCCGCACACACTCACCCTCGACGGCCCCCACGCGGCGCTCTTCCGCGGCCCCGGCACCGACCTGCACGTGCAGTCGACCCCCGGCGTCGCCCTCCGCGCCGACGGCGACGACATCGACGCCCGCTTCACCCTCTCGGCCGGCCAGGTGGCGGCCGTCGTGCTGACCAGCACGGTAAGCGGCGACCCCGCCCCGCCCGGCCCTTCCCTGGAGGGCGTCGCGGACGCGCTGGAGACCTGCCGCTCGTACTGGCTGTCGTGGCTGCGGTCGTGCACCTACCGGGGCCGCTGGCAGGACATCGTGAACCGCTCCGCGATCACGCTCAAGCTGCTCACGTACGCCCCGACGGGGGCGCCCATCGCCGCCGCCACCATGGGACTGCCCGAGCAGATCGGCGGCGAGCGCAACTGGGACTACCGCTACACCTGGGTCCGGGACGCGTCGCTGTCCGTGCGGGCCCTGATCGACCTGGGGTTCCGGGACGAGGCGTACGCCTTCCGCCGCTGGCTGCGCGAGCGCATCGAGGCACGGGCGACGGCCTCCGCGGACCCCTTGCAGATCATGTACCGGGTCGACGGCGACCCCCACCTGACGGAGGAGAACCTCGACCATCTGGAGGGCTACCTCGGCTCCCGGCCCGTACGGGCGGGCAACGCCGCCGCCGACCAGCTCCAGCTCGATATCTACGGCGAGGCGTCGGACGCGCTGATCGTCGGCCACGACGTCGGCACGATCCGCGGCTGGAAGGCGCTGAGCGGCGTCCTGGACTGGCTGACCGACCACTGGGACCGGCCCGACGAGGGGATCTGGGAGACCCGCGGCGGCCGGCAGGACTTCACCTACAGCCGGCTGATGACCTGGGTGGCGTTCGACCGCGGCGTCCGCGCGGCCACCGAGTTCTCCCGCCCCGCCGACCTCGCCCGCTGGACCGAGGCACGCGACACGGTCTTCCGCCAGATCGTCGAACGCGGCTGGGACGACGAGCGGCGGGCCTTCGTGCAGCACTACGGCACCGACGTCCTGGACGCCTCCCTGCTGCTGATGCCGAAGGTCGGCTTCGTCTCGCCGCACGATCCGGACTGGCTCAGCACGCTCGACGCCATGGACGAGGAGCTGGTGAGCGACAGCCTCGTCTACCGGTACGACCCGAAGGCGTCCCCCGACGGACTGCGCGGCTCCGAGGGCACGTTCAACCTGTGCAGCTTCTTCTACGTCGAGGCGCTCGCCCGCAGCGGCCGGCTCCGCCAAGCCCGGTACGCCTTCGACAAGATGCTGACCTACGCCAACCATGTCGGCCTCTTCGCCGAGGAGATCGGCCCCTCCGGCGAGCAACTCGGCAACTTCCCCCAGGCGTTCACCCATCTCGCCCTGGTCACCGCCGCCATGGCCCTGGACGACGAACTCCAGAAGGGCCGGACGGCCCACGGCGACCAGGGCCACCCGGTGACCCACGGCCTGACGCTGCCCGACGAGGACGCTCCCGAGGACGAGCCCGAGGGCGCTCCCGGAAAGGCACCTGGAGGCGACACCGATGGGTGAACCGGCGGACACCGAGCCGGGCACGACCGCGCGGCCTTGCGGGCGGGTGAGCTGTCGGGCGGGCAAGGGCTGACGCCGACGCTTCGCGTGGCAGGAGGGTGGCCTCGTCGACACACCGGTGATTTCACCGATTGCGGCGGGCGCCAGCGCCCCGACTCTGATGAGGACCAGCACCCGCATCCTCGTCAGGAGTACCCATGCGTCGTCGTTCCCCACGCCGGCTTCTCGGTGTCCTCGCGGCCGCCGCCCTCGGTGTCACCCTGTTCGCGTCGGCCCCGGTGGCCGGTGCCGCGGCCGCCCCGGCCGCCGCCGTCCAGCCGCTGTCGACGAGCACCCCGGTCGTCTTCGTCCACGGATACACCGGCAGCGCCTCCAACTGGACCACCGCCATGAGCGTCTTCCGGCTGGGCGGCTGGTCCAGCGCGAACCTCTTCGCCTACGAGTACGACTCCTACGGCAACAACGTCACCAACGCCCAGGGCCTCGCGGCCTACGTCGAGAACGTGAAGGCGCGCACCGGCGCGAGCAAGGTCGCGATCGTCAATCACTCGATGGGCGGTCTCGTCAGCCAGTACTACCTGAAGGTGCTGGGCGGCCACACCAGCGTCAGCCACCTCGCCTCGATCGCCGGCGCCAACCACGGCACCACCTACGCGGCCGCCTGCCTGATCTACACGACCTGTCAGCAGATGTACCCGGGGTCGTCGTTCATCGCCCAGATCACCTCGGGCGACGAGACGCCGGGCAGCACCCGCTACGCCACCTGGTACTCGGCCTGCGACGGCGTCATCCTGCCGTACACCAGCACCCGGCTGGACGGCGCGACGAACAACAACGTGCTCTGCCAGACCCACATCGGGTTCCTCGCGGACACGAGCGTCCTCGGGCAGATCGCGGGCTTCGTCGCCTCCTGACCCGCCGCACCCGCCCCGTTCCCGGCCGTCGCCCCGGCCGGGAACGGGGCGTCCGGCACGTCACGTTAGGGTGCGCGCATGATATTCGGACGTGGGCGGTTCCCGGCCGCCGTGGGTGACTTCGAGACGGCCGTGCGCGCCCGGGACGTGGAAGCGGCGGAACGCTCCTTCGCGGAGCTGACGAGCGACCTCGCCGCCGTGCAGGACACCGACCTGGTGGCGGCGGGGCCCCGGCTCGCGGCCCTGCTGGACGAGGTCCCGCCGGGGCCGCGGGGCGTCGTGGCCGTGCTGATCGGGGCGTGCGTCGAGCGGGGCGCCGACCCGGTGCTCTGCGCGCCCGCCGTGTTCGCCGGCGCCCTGGACGCCTTCGAGCAGGCCGCCGTCTTCTGCGAGGGGTGGGCCGCGGCGGACCGGGGCACGCTGCCCGGTCATGACGGCGACGGGCTGGAGGAGGCCGACGTGGAACGGCTCGGTTTCGAGCCCGTGGCGGCGTGGCAGGCCCTCCCCCAGTTCGAGATGGCCTGTGTGGCGATGCTCAACTCCCCCCGGGTGCGCCGCGAGGTGCCCGGCCGTGCGGAACTGCGGGCCGCCGTGGCCCGGGTCGCGGAGCTGTCCGGCGAACAGTTCAAGTGCCTCGCCTACGCCCTCGCCGTCCTCGACGACGAGCCGCTCGTCGCGCTCGACCGGGCCACCGGCGCCGGATTCGCGCTGCGTTTCTCCGGTGTCGGCGACAACTTCCAACTGCACACGCTCCTCGCCGACGCGCTGATCGGCCGCGGCCTGGTGACCGGCGAGGCCCCGTCGGCCGAGGCGGTCGCCTGCTGCCGCGACCGGGCCGGCATGGTGCTGACGACCGGCTCCTTCAACCTGGTCGGTGCCGACGGCGAGTGGATCTGGAACGAGGGGAACCCCGCCGACATCCCGGTCGTGGACGGCGTCCGCCTCGTGGTGGTCGACCCGCCTCCGTACCAGCGGAGTTGGCAGGCCGGGCGGTTCTTCCCCGGCATGACCGGGGAGCTGGTGTACGAACGCGCCCTCACCGCGGAGGAGTCGGCGGCGCTGCTCGCCCAAGTCGCCGCGTCCGTGCACTGATTCACGCCTTCGGCCGAGGGCGGCGGCGCATCCGCCGCCCTTGACACCCCTCGCCCCGTACGTCCAGCATCCGTGCAGTCGTCGAGACCCCGAAGGTGACTCCGCCCATGAAGGTCCATCACCTCAACTGCGGCACCATGCGCCCGCCCGGCGGCCTCCGTCTGGTCTGTCACGTCCTGCTCGTGGAGACCGACACGGCGGGGCTCGTCCTGGTCGACACCGGCTTCGGCCTCCAGGACGTGGCCGCCCCCGGACGCCGTCTCGGCGCGATGCGCCACTTCATCAAGCCGGCCCTGGATCCCGCCGAGACGGCCGCCCGCCAGGTCGAGCGCCTCGGGTTCGGCCGCGACGACGTCCGGCACATCGTCCTCACCCACTTCGACGCCGACCACATCGGCGGGCTCGCCGACTTCCCGCACGCCTCCGTCCATGTCACCGCGGCGGAGGCGCGCGGCGCGGTGCACGCCCCGTCCCGGCGCGAGCGGCTGCGCTTCCGGTCCGTGCAGTGGGGCCACGGTCCGACGCTCGTGGAGCACAGCCCGGACGGGGAGGCGTGGCGCGGGTTCGCCGCGGCCCGGCAGCTCGACGCCGTCGCCCCCGGGATCGTCCTGGTCTCGCTGCCGGGGCACACACGCGGCCACGCCTGTGTCGCGGTGGACGCGGGCAGCCGCTGGATCCTCCATGCCGGTGACGCCTTCTACCACCGCGGCACCCTGGACGGGCACACCCGCGTCCCCTCCGCGCTGAGCGTCGCGGAGCGGGCCGTGGCGTACGACCGCGGGCAGGTCCGCGCCAACCACGAGCGCCTCGCCGAGCTGTACCGGCGCGCGGAACCCGACCTGGCGCTCGTCTGCGCCCACGACCCGGTCCTTTATGAAGGGGTAAGGACGGAGGGGTAGGGGCCGGGGCCCGCTGCGCGGCGGGCGTCTGCGATCCTGGCTGCGTGGAGAAGCCCGCCCCGGTCAGCCCCGACGCCCCCGCCGTCGTCCGCGCACCGCTCCTCACCCAGCAGTGGCTGGACCTCTGTTTCGTCCACTGGGCGGTCGAACCCGGCCTCGTGGCGGGGCTGCTGCCCGAGGGGACCGTGCCGGACACGCACGAGGGGCTGACGTACGTCGGGCTCGTCGCCTTCCGGATGCACCGGGTCGGATGGCTCCGGCTGCCGGGGGTGCCGTATCTCGGGTCGTTCCCGGAGACCAATGTGCGTCTGTACTCGGTCGACGGGCACGGCCGGCGCGGGGTCGTCTTCCGCTCGATGGACGCGTCCCGGCTGATCCCCGTGGTGATGGGCCGGGCCGGGTTCCGGCTGCCGTACCTGTGGTCGCGGATGCGGGTGCGCACCGTCGGCGACACCGTCACCTACACCAGCTCCCGCCGCTGGCCCGGCCCGCGCGGCGCGTCCAGCCGGATCACCGTACGCACGGGTGAACGCATCGAGCGGCCCACCGAGTTGGAGCATTTCCTCACCGCCCGCTGGGGGATGCACAACGCGTTCTTCGGCGGCGCCGCCTATCTCCCGAACGACCATCCGCGCTGGCCTCTCTACCGTGCCGAACTCCTCGACTGCGAGGAGGACTTGGTCGCCGCCGCCGGAATCCCGACGCCCCTCGGCACACCGGTGAGCGTGCTGTTCTCCCCGGGGGTTCCGGTCCGCCTCGGCCGCCCGGCCCGGCCCGCGGGCATCCCGACTCCCTGAGGTGAGGGAAAGCCCGCCGTACGAGATGTCGTTGAATGTCCCCTGAGTGAAGCCCCGCCAGTAGGGTGTGCGCACGGTCGGACGAACGGCGCACCGGCACCGGGGGGTACCGGTGTGCCGCGCCTTCGCCTGCCGTGGAACAGGAACATCGGGCGGCCCCGTCCACGGCGGGGCCGCCCTCCATCGCCAGGGGGCGGATCATGCGGGTGCTCGTGGAGAGATACGAACTCATCGAAGCGGTCGGGCGCGGTGGCATGGGGGAGGTCTGGCGCGCCACCGACCGCGAACTGGGCCGCACCGTCGCGGTGAAGGTGCTGCCGCCCGAACTCACCCGGCACGAGGAGTTCCGTGTCCGGTTCCGCCGGGAGGCCCGCACCGTGGCCTCGCTCAACCACCGCAACATCGCCGTGCTGCACGACGTCGGCGAGGACACCGCCGACGGCGAGACGACGCCGTTCCTGGTCATGGAGTTCATCGAGGGCCGCACCCTGACCGATGTGCTGGCCGACGGCCCGTTCACCGTCGAACGGGCCCTGTCGGTCGGCCGGGACATCGCCGACGCCCTCGCCCACAGCCACGCCCAGGGGCTCATCCACCGCGACATCAAGCCCTCCAACGTGATGCTGACCTCCGAAGGCGGCATCAAGGTACTGGACTTCGGGATCGCGAAGGTCGTCGCGGAGACCACCACCCGGCTCACCGCGACCGGCATGACGGTCGGCACGCCCGCCTATCTCTCCCCCGAGCAGCTCACGGGCCGGCCGGTGGACGGCCGCTCCGACCAGTACTCCACCGGCTGCCTGCTGTACGAACTGCTCACCGGACGGCCGCCGTTCAGCGGGGACTCCCCCTTCGCGGTGATGCACCAGCACATCAGCCAGGAGCCGGTGCCGCCGTCCGGGCTGCGCCCGCAGATCCCCTCCTCGGTGGACACGCTCGTCCTGCGGACCCTGGCCAAGGACCGTGACCAACGGCTGGGCAGTGCGGGAGAGTTGAGGGACGCGCTGGCGGCCACCCTCGCACACCTCGACGCCCCGGTGGCCGCGCCCGCGCCGGCGGCCGCCGCCTCGGTGCCGGCCGCGCCGCCCGCACCATCCGTGCCGCCCGCGCGCGCCGACGCCGAGTCCGGCACCGGCCCCGGGCACACGGCGCTGGCCCAGCAGGACACCCGCACCGCGCTGACCCCGCCCAAGCCCGTCGTCCCGCCGCCCGCCCGACCGGGCGACACACCGGTCACCGGCGGGGGTTCCGGTGCGGACACCACGACTCCCACGGTCGCCACCGGTCCCGCGCCCGCCGAGCGGCGGTTCCGTCTCACCGCCGACCGGGTGATCGGCCTGCTGGGCATCCTCATCTCGGGTGCCGTCGTCCTCGGCTACCAGGAGGTGTACGAGGACTCGCTCGACGGGCTGGTCGGCGTGTGGGCGGTCGCCGCCGTGCTCGGGCTGGCCCTGTTCCGCTGGCTGCCCCTCGCCTCGACGGTCCTGTGGTGGGGAGCCGGTGCCCTGGTCGCCGCGAGCATCACGATCGGCGGCGGGGTCTACGACTACGAGTACCAGTCCGTCACCGAGTCCGACTTCAGCACCCTCTACTACTACGACACCTCCTACCAGGGCTACTACGAGCTGCCGACGGACTCCTCGGGCAACCGGCTCTTCGAGGACGACTACAGCGGCGGGTACGCACCCGCGGAGACCGAGGTCAGCCACTACTACACCGCGCACGACAACGTCGAGATCCTGGCCGCTCCCCTGCTCGTCCTCGCCGCGCTGTGCCTGTTCCGCGCGCTGAGCCGCCGCCACCTGTCGTCCCTCGCCGCCGCCTGCGGGCTCACCCTGGGCGGCCTGGGGGTCGGCTGGCTGGCCTTCGGGGACGACGAGCAGGCCAGCGTGTTCGCGGTCGTCTGGCTCCTGCTGCTGATCGCCGCCGTCGTCCAGGAGATCCGGGCCCGCAGGAACCCGCCCCCGCCCGCCCGGCGCCGACTCCGGTTCGTCACGGCCGACTAGCGCGCTCCGGCCCACCGTCACACGGGGCGGCCCACCGGCCGGAAGGTGTCGTCCACCAGGCCGAGGCGGTGGGCCACGACCGCCGCCTGGACGCGGTTGCGCAGACCGAGCTTCTGGGTGATCGCGCCGACATGCGTCTTCACGGTGGTGACACCGAGGTGCAGGGCCTCGCCGATCTCCGCGTTCGAGTGACCCGCGCCCACCAGGGTGAGGACGTCCCTCTCCCGCGCGGTGAGCGCGGAGCCGCGGGCGGTGCCCATGTCGTCGTCGCCGCTCCGTGCCTCGCTGTCGTGGTGGGCCTGTACGGCGCGGGCGAGGACGCGGGTCAGAACGGCCGGGGCGAGCAGGGGTTCGCCGCGGGCGGCGGTGCGCACCGCGTCGATCATCGCCTCCGGGGGCCCGTCCTTGAGGAGGTAGCCGACGGCGCCGGCGCTCAGCGCGCCGTACACCTCGGCGTCGTCGTCGAAGGTGGTGAGCATCAGCACGTGGGCCGTGGGCACGGAGGCGAGGATCCTGCGGGTGGCCTCGATGCCGTCCAGGCGTGGCATGCGCAGGTCCATGAGGATCACGTCGGGGCGCAGCCGTTCCGCGAGCCGGACGGCTTCCTGGCCGTCCGCGGCCTCCCCGACGACGTCCTCGCCCGCGGTGCGCAGCAGGAGGGTGACCCCGGCGCGGACGAGTGCCTGGTCGTCGACGACGAGGACGCGGATCACGGGCGCACCGCCGCCAGCGGCAGGGCGGCGGCCAGATGCCAGCCGTCGCCGGTGGGGCCCGCGGCGAGGGTTCCGCCGAGGACCTCGACGCGTTCCCGCATGCCGGTCAGGCCGTGCCCGGAGGGCGGCAGGTCCGGTGCCGGTTCGCGGCGGACGGTGTTGGTGACGTCGATGAGCATGCGGTCGTCGCGGACGGCGACGACGGCCGCCACGTCCGCGCCGGGCCCGGCGTGCTTGAGAGCGTTGGTGAGCGCCTCCTGCATCACGCGGGCGGCGGTGACCCGGGGGGCGAGCGGGGCGTCCACGGCGCGTTCGTCGTGGGTGAGGGTGACGTGCAGTCCGGCCGTCCGGCTGCGCTCGACGGCGTCGGTGATCATCTGCTCCGGGTCCACGAGGAGGTCGGGGGCGTTGGGGTCGCGCAGGACGTGCAGCAGTCCGCGCAGGTCGACGAGGGCCCGGCGGGCGCTGTCGTGGATGGACGTGATGCCCTCGAGGGCGGCGTCGAGGCGTTGCGCCTGGCCGGGGGCGTGGGTGGCGGCGTACTTGGCGGAGCCGGCGGTGAGCGCGATGGCGGACACATGGTGGGCGACCAGGTCGTGGAGGTCGCCGGCGAGGTGGGCGCGTTCGGTCATCCGGGCGGCGCGGGTCTCCACGAGTCGGCGTTCCTCCGCCTCCCGGGCGCGTTCCTCGGCGACGGCGGCGGCCTGGCGCAGGGCGGCGAGGTAGCGGCCGAAGGCCACGGGTGCGGCGACGGCCAGGGCGGTCGACAGGATGCGCAGGAAGCCGTCGGCCCCGGCGAGGAGTCCGCCCGCGTCGCGGCCCACGCTGACGAGCACGGCGGTGAAGGTGGCCGCCCAGGAGAGGGCGGTGACGACCGTGCCGCAGCGGTAGGCGACCGCGCCGAGCGCGAGCGCGGCGACCAGGGGCGCCACATGGCTGGTGCCGGGCAGGACGACGTCGGTCACGACGATCAGGATCACGTCGAGGGCCAGCGCGACGACGGGCAGGGCGCGGGCGAGCCCCAGGGTCAGGGCCGCGGCCTCGACGAGCACCCACTCGGCGAGGGGACGGTCGGAGGGCGGACCGAGGAGGACGGTGGCCGCGCCGACCGCGGCCGCCGCGACGGCGATCAGGATGTCGCCTGCCGGGCGGCGCCGCAGGAGGCCGACCGCGCCTCGGAAGGCGACCGGGCCGCGGAAGACGGCCGGGCCTCGGAAGACGGCCGGCCCTCCGGAGGCGGCCCGCCCTCGGCCTGCGGTCGACCCTCGGGATGCGGCCGGACCTCGCGACGCGGCCGGACCTCGGCCTGCGACCGGCCCTCGGGATGCGCTCACCGCTTCACCATACGTCCGGCCGCGGAGGCCCCACCTCCTCCCTTCGGCCGCCCCGCCTCCTGCTTCGGGCCGCGGGTACGGCCTCGGGCAGGAAGGAACGCGGGCGGTGCCGGACCTAGCGTCGAGGCGCGGCCGCGGCGGGCCCGTCGGACCTCTCGGAGGCCGGCGTACGGGTGCCCGGCGGTCCGGCGCGTCGGCGGTGGCCGGCGTCGTCTCCCCCGATGTGCACGAGAGAGGTCCTCAAGCCGGTGTCGTTCCTCCGGGAGTTCTTGCGCAGTCCGCTGACCGTGGGCGCCGTGGCGCCGAGCGGCCGGTCCCTGGCCCGGGTGGTGACCGCGCCCGTGCCGAGCGCCGGTGACCCGCTCGTGGTCGAACTCGGGCCGGGAACGGGCGCGTTCACGACCGCCATCCAGGGCCGGCTGGCGGGCCGCGGCCATCATCTCGCGGTGGAGGTCAACGAGCCCTTCGCCCGTCGGCTGGCCGTCTCGCACCCCGGTGTGGACGTCGCGCGGGCCGACGCCCGCGATCTGGTGTCGGTGCTCGCCGAACGCGGGCTGGGCACGGCGGACGTCATCGTCAGCGGCCTGCCGTGGGCGGCGTTCTCCCCGCGCGACCAGCGGGACGTGCTCGCGGCCGTGATCTCGACGCTGCGGCCGCACGGCGCGTTCACGACGTTCGCCTATGTCCACGCCCGGTGGACCGCCCCGGCCCGGCGCCTGATGCGGTCGCTCGGCTCGCGGTTCGACGAGGTGGTGGTCGGCCGGACGGTGTGGGACAACCTGCCGCCCGCGCTGGTCTACCACTGCCGCCGCCCCCTCCGCTGACCCGCCCGCCCCCTGCCCTGTTGCTGCCCGACCCCCTGCCCCGTTCCTGAAGGAGACCTGCCATGACCACCACTTCCGCCCCGGGCCGACGGCCCCCGGACGGCCTGCTGGGCCGGATCGGCCGGAGGGCGTACCGCCGTCGCGGGGCCGTTCTGCTCGCCTGGCTGGCCGGGCTGCTCGCCGTGCTGGCCCTGTCGCGCGTGTTCGGCGGTGACTTCAGCGCGGACTACGCGGCGCCGGGCTCCGAGTCCAAGCAGGCCCAGCGGCTGCTGGAAGAACGCTTCGCCGGCCAGTCGGGGGCCACCGTCACCGTCGTCGTCGAGGCCGACCGGGGCGTACGGCAGGAGCGGGCGCCCGTGGCCGGCCTGCTGGCCGATCTGCGGGCAGCACCGCACGTGAGCCGCGTGGACGACCCCTACACCACGCCCGGCGCGATCACCGCCGACGGCAGGACCCTGCTGACGTCCGTACGCCTCGACGTGACCGACGCGACCGACATGCCGGTCGAGGACACCACCCGGCTCGTCGACATCGCCCGCGAGCACAGTGCGGAGGGGACGCGGGTCTTCCTCGGCGGTCAGGCCGTCGCCCTCGCCGAGGGCGGGGAGATCGGCTCCGAGGCGCTCGGGCTCGCCGTCGCGGCGGTGATCCTGCTGCTGACGTTCGGGTCCGTGGTCGCGGCCGGGCTGCCGATCCTGGTCGCCCTCGCCGGGCTCGCGGTGAGCGCCGGGGCGACCGGTCTGGTCGTGCGGCTCGTGGACGCGCCGGACTGGTCGACGTCCCTGGCCGCCATGCTGGGCATCGGCATCGGGATCGACTACGTGCTGCTGCTGGTGACCCGCTTCCGGGAGGCCAGGGCGGCCGGGCTGGGTCCCGAGGACGCGACCGCCGCCACGCTCGACACCGCGGGCCGCTCGGTGGTCGTCGCCGGGATCACGGTCGTCGTCAGCCTGCTGGGGCTGTTCGCCATGGGGCTGTCGTACATGCGGGGTGCCGCGCTGGTGGCGATCGTCGCCGTCCTCGTCGTCCTCGCGGCCGCCCTCACGCTGCTGCCCGCGCTCCTGGGATACGCCGGGACGCGGATCGACCGCCTGCGCATCCCGCTGCCCCGGCGGCGACGCCGTACCGTCGCCCGCGCCGCCGGGGGCGGATGGGTGCGGTGGAGCCGGCTGATCCGGCGTCACCGGTTCGCCGCCGCCCTCGCCGGAACGGCGGTCATGCTGACGCTCGCGGCGCCGTTCCTCGGGGTGCGGTTCGGGTTCCCGGACGCGGGCAACAACCGCGAGACCAGCATGACCCGGCAGGCGTACGACGCCGTCGCCGAGGGCTTCGGGGCGGGCGCCAACGCGCCGCTGCTGCTGGTCGCGAGCCTGCCCGAGGGCGACGACACCGTCCTCGACTCCCTGCGCAGCGAGGCCGCCGGGACGGCCGGGGTCGCGTCCGTGTCACCGGCCCGCCTCAACCCCGGGGGCGACACCGCGATCCTGACCGTCACCCCGACGAGCGGTCCGCAGGACGACGCCACCGAGCGGCTGGTGAACCGGCTGCGGGAGCGCACCGTCCCGGCGGCGACCGAGGGCACCGGCGTCCGGGTGTACGTCGGCGGCGCCAGCGCCCAGTCGATCGACAGCACCGCGGACCTCGCCCGGCGCATCCCGTACCTGATCACCGGGGTGATCGTGCTGTCGATGCTTCTGCTGCTGGTCACCTTTCGCAGCGTCGCCGTACCGCTGAAGGCGGCGGCGATGAACCTGCTGTCGGTGGCGGCCGCGTACGGTGTCGTCGCGCTCGTGCTGGAGGGCGGCTGGGCGGGCCGGCTGATCGGCATCGACACGCCGACGCCGCTGCCGCCGTTCGTGACCGTCCTGATGTTCGCCGTGCTGTTCGGTCTGTCGATGGACTACGAGGTGTTCCTGCTCGGCCGGGTCCAGGAGTCGTGGCTGCGCGACAGGGACGACGCCAAGGCCGTCGCGGACGGGCTGGCGGGCACGGGGCGGCTGATCACGGCGGCCGCGGCCATCATGATCGCCGTGTTCCTCGCGTTCGTGCCGAGCGGTTCGGTCGTGCTCAAGCTGATCGGGGTCGGCATGGCCTCCGCCATCCTGCTCGACGCGACCGTGGTCCGGCTGGTGCTGGTCCCGGCGGCGCTGCATCTGCTCGGCGAGCGCAACTGGTGGCTGCCGCGCCGGCTCGACCGGGTCCTGCCCGCGCTGCACCTGGAGGGCCGTCCCGACGATCCCGACGACGCGCCCGCGCGGGACCGGACGCCGGTGCCGGCCCCGCGCTGAGCCGGGTCGGGCGGGTCCGGCCCGCAGTCCGTCCACGAGCAGGGTCCGCGGCCCGCAACCCGCAACCCGCAACCCGTCCACGATCAGGGTCTGGCCCGCAGTCCGTCCACGATCAGGGTCAGGACGCGGGCCGCCCGCTCCTCGCCGCCGCGGGCCGGGTCGATGCGCCACAGCACGCTGAGCTGGAGGAGGACGTCCTCCGCGTCGAGGCCGGCCTTCAGGGTGCCGTCGGCGGCGCCGGCGTCGAGCAGGCGGGCGATGGCGGCGACGAAGGGCTCGTAGTGCTCGTCGTCGGCGCCGCCGCCGGTCGCCGCGTGGATGACCTCGGCGACACCGAACTTGAGCCGGCCGTAGTGCGCGACCTCCTCGAACCAGAGGCGGAGGGCGTCCAGGGGCGGGTGCGTGTCCAGCAGGGCGGGCACCCGGTCGATCAGCGCCTGGATGTCGTGCCGGTACAGCTCCATGACCAGCGCCTCCCGGGTCGGGAAGTGCCGGTAGAGCGTGCCGATGCCGACGCCCGCCTGCTTGGCGATCGCCGTCAGGGACGCGGAGCCGGACCCGGCGAGCGCTTCGCGCGCGACGGCCAGGATCCGCTCCCGGTTGTCCAGGGCGTCTCTCCGGGTGGGCTTCGCGGGGGGCGGGTTCACGGGCGGGGTCGTCCAATCGTGCGGATCGCCGTCATGGGATCGCCGGGGCATACGGTCCCCGACGTCTCGGATTGCCAAACGGAGGGGCCTCCGTTACGTTGGAGGTGTACCGGAGGGCCCTCCGTTTCCCTTCATTCTGACACATCCCCCACCCCTTCCCTGGAGCACCGTCATGCCCGAATTGGTACTGGTCACCGGCGGCACCGGCTATATCGCCGGCTGGTGCGTCGCCGAACTGCTGGAGCGCGGCTACGACGTACGGACCACCGTGCGCTCACCGGAGCGCGAGCGGGCCGTGGTCGACGCCGTCTCCGGCGAGGTCGACCCGGCGGGACGGCTGAGCTTCGCCGTCGCCGACCTCACGTCGGACGACGGCTGGGACGCGGCGATGAAGGGCGTGGACCGCGTCCTCCATGTCGCGTCCCCGCTCGGCGCCTCCTCCGACGATCCGGGGGCCCTGATCGGCCCGGCCCGCGACGGCACCCTGCGGGTCCTGCGGGCGGCGACCGCGGCCGGCGTACGGCGCGTGGTCATGACGTCGGCGGCGAACGCGGCGAGCCCGTCGTCGTACGCCGAGGAGGGCGTCACGGACGAGACCCTGTGGACCGACCCCGACGATCCGACGCTGATCCCCTACCGCCGTTCCAAGACCCTCGCGGAACGCGCCGCCTGGGACTTCATGGAGACCTACGACGGCCCGACCGAACTCACCACGGTCCTCCCCGGCGCCGTGTTCGGGCCGGTTCTCACCACTGACAATCTCGGGTCCGTCGGCATCGTCGCCCGGATGCTCTCGGGCCGGATGGCGGGCGTACCGCGGATCGGCCTGGAGGTCGTCGACGTCCGTGATCTGGTCGACGTGCATCTGCGGGCGATGACCTCGCCCGCGGCGGCCGGTCAACGCTTCCTCGCCACCGGCGAGTTCGTCTGGATGGCCGACATGGCCCGCATCCTGCGCGACGGTCTCGGCCCCCGCGGCGGCCGGGTCTCCACCCGGCGGATCCCCGACTTCGCCGTCCGTCTCGCGGCCCGCTTCACGGACCCCTCGCTGCGTGACATCACCCCCGCGCTGGGCCGCCGCAACCGTCACAGCACCGAGAAGGCGCGCACGGTCCTCGGCTGGCGGCCGCGGCCCGCCCGTGAGGCGATCCTCGACTGCGCGGAGAGCCTGATCGCCCACGGCGCGGTGCGGTAGGGGCTCATGGTGTGTATGGGACCTCCGGCCCCGCCGCCGGGGACCAACGGCACCTGGAAGAACGGCGCGACTCGCGAGAGAGTGACGACAGGAGCGGCACCGATCCCCCGCGGTGTCGCTCCGCTTCCGTGTTCCCCCCTCACTCCTCCTCGGGTACGACCGCGACGGCGCAGTCGGCGTGATGCAGGACCGCGTGGACGACGCGTCCGGACCGCAGCCCGAGATGGCCCGGGTTCCGGCGCGCCCCGACCACCAGCAGATCGGCGCCGTGCGAGGCGTCCAGCAGGACCCGCCGGGCCGAGCCCTCCACGGTGCGCCGCCGCAGGTCCACCTCCGGCGGCACCTCCTTCAGCGCCAGCTCCAGGACGTCGGCGGCGTACTGCTCGTGCAGCCGGGCGGGATCGCCGGCGAACAGCGGATGCTCGACGCTCTCGTGCGGCGGGCACCGCCAGGCCCGTATGGCGTCCAGGCGCGCCCGGCGCAGCCGCGCCTCCTGCACGGCGAAGCGGAGGGCGGCGGAGTCCGTGCCCGTCTCGCCGACGCCCACCACCACACGGCCGCCCTCCCCGGCGCCCACCCGGTTGTCGTGGCCGCCGCCGAGCACGATCACCGGGCAGTCGGCCTGCCCGGCGACGGTCAGACCGACCGACCCGAGCAGCATCTCCACCAGTCCGCTGCGGCCGCGGGTGCCGAGTACCAGGGCGGAGGCCGTGCGTCCGGCGCGGACGAGGGCGTACTCGGGTTCCTCGGACACCACCTCGGTGGAGACCAGCACGTCGGGGTGGCGCAGCCGGGCCCGGCGAGCGGCGGCCCGCACGATGTCCTCGGCGGTGGCCGCGGATTCGGCGTACTCGGTGGTCCCCTCCGACCCGTCCTCGTTCTTCTCCTCGGCCGGTTCCCACAGGGAGGCGTGCACGAGGCGGAGCGGTGCTCCGCGCAGGGCGGCCTCGTCCGCCGCCCAGTCGACGGCGCGCAGGCTCGGTTCGGAGCCGTCGACGCCGACGACGATCGGGGGGACCACTCGTCTCACCGCCCCGTGTCCAGGTCGAAGACGATCCGGGCCTTGACCTCGCCGCGCAGCACCTCGTCGATGGAGTCGTTGACGGAATCGAGCGGGCGGGCCTCGCGCACGACGTGGGTGCGGCCGGCCGCGTGCAGTTGGAAGACCTCGGCGAGGTCCTGGCGGGTTCCGACGATCGAGCCGATCACGGAGGTGCCGTTGAGGACGGTGTCGAAGATCGGCACCTGGACCGTGCCGTGCGCCGGGAGGGCCACCATCACCAGCTTGCCGCCGCGCCGCAGACCGGAGTTGACGGCCGCGAAGGACGCGTCGTTCACCGCGAGCGCGACGGCCGCGTGGGCGCCGCCGTGCCGCTTGAGCACCTCGCCGACGTTCTCCTTGCGGGCGTCGATGACGAGGTCCGCGCCGAGTTCGGCGGCGAGCGCGAGCTTCTCGTCGGTGACGTCGATCGCGGCGACCGTGGCACCGGCGATCTTCGCGTACTGCACGGCGAGATGGCCGAGGCCGCCGACGCCGGAGATCGCGACGAGCTGCGCGGGCCGGACGCCGGCGACCTTGAGGGCCTTGTACGTCGTCACGCCCGCGCAGGTCAGCGGGGCCGCGTCCAGGGCGCCGATGCCGTCCGGCACGGGCTGGGCGAAGTCGGCCCAGGCGAGCATCTTCTCGGCGTGACCGCCGTCGCAGCCGTAACCGGTGTTGATCTGCTGCTCGCACAGCGTCTCCCAGCCGGACAGGCAGTGCTCGCACCGCCCGCACGCCTTGCCGAGCCACGGCACGGCGACCCGCTGGCCGAGGGCGAGGTGGGTGACGCCCTCGCCCAGCTTCTCGACCAGGCCGACCCCCTCGTGTCCGGGGACGAACGGCGGGTTCGGCTTGACGGGCCAGTCGCCGTGCGCGGCGTGGATGTCGGTGTGGCACAGGCCCGACGCCTCCACCCGGACCCGGACCTGACCCGGTCCGGGCTCGGGGTCGGGGCGCTCCTCGATGACGAGAGGCTCACCGAACGCTCGTACGACCGCTGCCTTCATGGGTCTGCTCTCCTCGGACGGGTCGGGTCAGGCGTGGGGGACGACGGCGACGGGGGCCGTGGAGTGGTGCAGCACCGCGTGGGTGACGTGCCCGATGTGGGCGCCCAGCGGGCTGCGCCGCATCCGCCGGCCCACCACGACGAGGGACGCTCCGCCGGCCGCGTCGACGACGTGGACCGAGGGGCTGCCGTAGCGGGACTCCTCCGTGACCTTCACGTCCGGGAACTTGGCCCGCCAGGGCCGCAGCACCTCCGCCAGCCCCTGCGCGTCGGCCGTGGCCAGGGCCTCGTGCAGCGCCGGGTTGGCGGGCGTGCCGTAGGCGTAGTACGGGGGCGGGTTCCAGGCGTGGACGACGGTCAGGGAGGTCGCGCGGCGCCGGGCGGCGTCGAACGCGAACTCGATCAGGGTGTCGTCGGGGTGCTGGGTGTCCAGGCCGAGGACGACGGGCCGGAACGGGGTCGCGGCGGAGGGGATGCCGGCCGGGTCGGGCTCGTGCTCGTCGGCGGCCGTCTCCAGCGCCCGGACCAGGACGACCGGGCGGTCGGAGTGGGCGACCACGGACAGGCTGACCGAGCCGACCATGAATCCGCCGATCCCGCCCAGGCCGCGGGAGCCCAGGACGAGCAGTTCGGCCTCCTTGGCCGCCTTGGCCAGGGCGTCACCCGGGTAGCCGGTGAGCTGTTCGCTGATCACCTGGACGCCGGGGTGGCGCAGTGCGATGCCCTGGGCGGCCTCGCGCGGGATGCGCTCGGTCCAGTGCTGCTGGGTCTCCGCACCGAGCAGGGGCGCCTGGGCCATCGGCTCCGGCACGGGCTCCCAGACATGGACGATCTTCAACGGCAGGTCGCGCAGCTCGGCTTCCCGGGCTGCCCATTCCGCGGCGGCCCGGCTCTCCAGCGAGCCGTCGAGACCTACGGTAATGGTGCGGGTCATGCTCTCCACCTCCAGCAGGGGATCTGCTTCCAGCGTGGCCCGCGGCGGCGACGGCTGCGAGGGGCCACAGGTCCCGGAACAGGGCCGGTCGGCCCTTCCCCGGGCGTGACCGGCGACGTGCCGTACGGCGCGGGGCATGGACCGGGTGGCCCATGGTCAAGGCGGGAGAACGGGTCCACCCTGGCCCTGCAAGCGGGTTCGCCCATCTCGCCACCTCGCCGCCGGAGGTCCGCCATGAACACCGCCCTCACCCCCAGCCCGAGCATGCTGCGCGCGCTGTCGGCCGAGCACCGCCGGCGGCTCCTCGACATCGCCCGGGAGGTGTCCGTCCCGCAGGGAACCCGCCTCTTCGAGGAAGGCGGCCTCGCCGACCGGTTCTGGATCATCCGCACCGGCCGGATCGAACTCGACATGCGGGTGCCGGGCCGCCGGGCCGCCGTCATCGAGAGCCTCGGGCACAACGAACTCGTCGGCTGGTCCTGGCTGTTCACCCCGCACGTCTGGCACCTGGGCGCCGAGGCGACCACACCGGTGCGGGCCTACGAGTTCGACGCGGCCACCGTCCGCGCGATGTGCCAGGAGGACCCGGCCCTCGGCAACGACATCGCCCGCTGGGCCGGCCAGGTCCTCGCCCACCGGCTCCGCTCGTCCCGCACCCGGCTGCTCGACCTCTACGCCCCGTACGGCGCCGGCGCCGGCGTCTGACCCGGGGGTCCCGCGCGAGTGGGGCCGGTCGGCCCTGGTGCGTCCGGCCCCCGCGCGTGAGGATCGGCAGCAGGGGCGGACCGCACCCTGTACGTCACCGGGGAACCAGGGGTCACCATGCCGCAGCCGCGCGTCTTCACCGAGCAGAACCCGATCCGCGTGTTCCTGCTGGACGACCACGAGGTGGTACGCCGGGGCCTGACCGACCTGCTGGACGCCGAACCGGACATCTCCGTGGTCGGCGACGCCGGTACGGTCGACCACGCGCTCGCCCGCGGGCCCGCGCTCCGTCCCGACGTCGCCGTCCTCGACGTACGGCTGCCGGACGGCGACGGCATCTCGGTCTGCCGCGCGCTGCGCGACCGGATGCCGGAGCTGGCCTGTCTGATGCTGACCTCGTTCGACGACGAGGAGGCGCTGCTCGACGCGATCATGGCCGGTGCGTCCGGCTATGTCCTCAAGCAGATCAGGGGGTCGGACCTGGTCTCGGCGGTGCGCACGGTCGCCTCGGGGCAGTCGATGCTGGACCCCGCGACCACGGCCCGGCTGATGAGTTCGCTGCGCGCCGACCCCGTGCACAGCCCCGAGGTGCCGTCCGAGCTGTCGAGCCTGTCGCCGCGCGAGCGGGACATCCTGGCGCTGATCGGCGACGGCCTGACCAACCGCGAGATCGGCGCCAAGCTGTACCTCTCCGAGAAGACCGTCAAGAACCACATCTCCCGCCTCCTGGCCAAGCTCGGCGTCCAGCGCCGCGTCCAGGCCGCGGTCCTGGCCTCCCATCTGGACCAGCCGGACCCGGGCGACCACCGGGCGAGGTGACGTCCCGGCCCGGATGCCGTCGCCGCCCGGGCCACCGCCGTCGAGCAGCCGACCTTCACGGGCGCCGAGGCGGTCCACGCCACGCCGCGCGAGCCCCGCCCGCAGGGTGCGGACGGGGCTCGCAGGTCCGGGCGCCGGAACCTGGCACCGCCACTGCCGGGGTACGGGCGCCGAAACCTGGCGCCGGCACTGCCGCAGGAGCCCGCCGACAACCCGCGGCCGCACCGCCCGGACCGGGACGGCATCGCGGCGGACCCGGTCAGCCGCGCCGATGCACCGGACGCGGACCGACCAGGTCCCGGGCGACCCCGACCGTCACGGGCGGCGCGCCACGCGCGCGTACCCCACCGCGACGGCGATCGTCACCCCTGCGGGAGCCGCCGCCGTCAGCGGGGACCAGCCCTCGCGGGCCGACAGGGCGGCCGTGGCCAGCGCGGTGATCAGGCCGGCGGCCAGCAGCAGGACGACGACGGTCCGGGCCCGCGCCGAGGGCAGCGGACCGGTGCGCAGTTCCGCCCAGTCCCGCGCCGCCTCCCGCGCCTCGCGCCGGCGCTGGACGCTCGCGCGCCCGAGAAGGCAGACGGTGACCACCGCCCCGGTGACGGCCGCGCCGCCCGGTACCCACCACGCCTCCGCCGCGAGGAGCAGCAGGGCGACGAGCCCGGTCGTGCTCCAGCCGCTCAGACAGGCGGCCGCAGCGGTACGCCGGGAGTCCGGACGGTCGGCGCCGGCGCGCAGATCGGAGAGCGCGGGCAGATACCAGACGGAGCCGGAGAGGGTCAGCATCGCGGCGCCGAGCGCGGCGACGGGTTGGATCATCGCCTAGTGCTCCGCTTCGAGGGCCGCGACCTGCGGGTGGTGCAGGTCGAACGCCGGGGACTCCGAGCGGATCCTCGGCAGGGACGTGAAGTTGTGGCGGGGCGGCGGGCAGGAGGTGGCCCACTCCAGGGAACGGCCGTAGCCCCAGGGGTCGTCGACCTCGACCTTCTCGCCGTAGCGGGCGGTCTTCCAGACGTTGTAGAGGAAGGGCAGGAGGGACAGGCCGAGCAGGAACGAGCCTATGGAGGAAAGGGTGTTGAGGGCGGTGAAGCCGTCGGCCGCGAGGTAGTCGGCGTAGCGGCGGGGCATGCCCTCCGCGCCGAGCCAGTGCTGGACGAGGAAGGTGAGGTGGAAGCCGACCGTGAGCGTCCAGAAGGTGATCTTGCCGAGGCGTTCGTCGAGCATCCGGCCGGTGAACTTGGGCCACCAGAAGTGGAATCCGGCGAACATCGCGTACACGACCGTACCGAAGACCGTGTAGTGGAAGTGCGCCACGACGAAGTACGAGTCGGACAGATGGAAGTCCATCGGCGGTGACGCCAGGATGACGCCGGTCAGGCCGCCGAAGACGAACGTGATGAGGAAGCCGGTGGTCCACAGCATCGGTGTCTCGAAGGACAGCGAGCCCTTCCACATCGTGCCGATCCAGTTGAAGAACTTCACCCCGGTCGGGACGGCGATGAGGAACGTCATGAAGGAGAAGAAGGGCAGGAGCACACCGCCGGTGACATACATGTGGTGCGCCCACACCGTCACCGACAGACCGGCGATGGCGATCGTCGCGGCGACCAGGCCGAAGTAGCCGAACATCGGCTTGCGGGCGAAGACCGGGATGACCTCGGAGACGATCCCGAAGAACGGCAGGGCCAGGATGTAGACCTCGGGATGCCCGAAGAACCAGAACAGGTGTTGCCACAGCAGCGCCCCGCCGTTGGCCGCGTCGAAGATGTGGCTGCCGAACTTCCGGTCGCACTCCAGCGCGAACAGCGCGGCCGCCAGGACCGGGAAGACGAGCAGGATCAGTACGGCGGTCAGCAGCACGTTCCAGGTGAAGATCGGCATCCGGAACATGGTCAGACCGGGCGCGCGCATACAGATGATCGTGGTGATGAAGTTGACCGCGCCGGCGATCGAGCCGAAGCCCGACAGCGCCACGCCCATGATCCACAGGTCGGCGCCGAGGCCCGGCGAGTGCACGGAGTCCGACAGCGGCGCGTACAGGAACCAGCCGAAGTCGGCGGCACCGCCCGGGGTGAGGAAGCCGAACGCCGCGATCAGCGAGCCGAACAGGAACAGCCAGAAGGCGAGCATGTTCAGCCGGGGGAAGGCGACGTCGGGGGCGCCGATCTGCAACGGCATGATCCAGTTGGCGAATCCGGTGAACAGCGGCATCGCGAACATCAGCAGCATGATCGAGCCGTGCATCGTGAACGCCTGGTTGAACTGCTCGTTGGACATGATCTGGAGTCCGGGCCGGGCGAGTTCGGCGCGCATCAGCAGCGCGAGGACGCCGCCGACGACGAAGAACGCGAACGCGCTGGCCAGATACAGCGTGCCGATCTTCTTGTGGTCGGTGGTCGTCAGCCACTCCACCCACGAGGGACGGCCGGACGGCGGCGCCTCACGGGTGGCGGGGACGGCGGCGGCGCTGGGCCGCCCGGTCCCCCTCGGTTCTGTCCGTGCCTCATCCACGGGCCGTGCCTCTTCCACGGGTTCCTGTCCTCCCCTTCGTGTCCGTCCGTGCCGATGACGGGGACGGGAAGTGCCGTGGACGCGGGACCACGGACCGGATCCTCCCGGCCGCCGGTCCATGATCGCGGCAGGGGCGGGAGGCCCCGATAGGGTCGAACGGCCCTGGCCGGCCCGGGCCCACGGGCCGATCGGCCCCACTTCAGCGGCGGCAGGCGCGCGCCTCGCCGCCGTGCGACGGCAACGCGCGCGGGCCCGTGCGGGCGGCGCCCGCCGGCCAGAGCACCTCGACGGGGATCCCGCGGGCGCGGGCGAAGGCGATCAGATGCGCGGTGGCGTCCCGGCCGTCGGAGGGCGATCCGTCCCAGACGGCCACCAGCCGGCGGGCGCCCGCGACGATCTCCTCGTCCGCCCCCACGCACGCGTCGCGGTCGGCGGGGTCGTACGTCAGCAGCCGCACCCACCGGGCGAGCAGCAGGAGTTCACCGATCGGCACCCGGTCGCGCTCGGGCAGCAGGGCCGGGACCATGCCCGAGGTCGGGATCACCACGACCAGAGCCCGCCCCGCCCGGCGCGCGGCGCGTCCGAACGCCACCGCGGCCCCGCCCCCGGCGCGCACCACACCCGGCTCGTCCCCGGTGTCCCGCTCCAGCAGGGCCGTCAGCCCGGTCTCCAGCAGCCCCAGGGTCTCCGTGGTCACATCGGCGTGGCCCACCACCGCGATCATCCGGCTTTCCTTCCCGTCGTCCGGCGTCCTTCGCCCGGTCCGCGCCCAGTGAAGTCAGCACCGGCCGCACCCGGCTAGAGCCGAACGGCCCAGGCCGCGCGCACCGCCACCAAGAGGTCCGTATCACCGATAACAGATTCCCGTTGTCACCGAAAACCGAACCTGTTATCGTCGATTACATGGATACGAGATCAGCGCTCATCGAGGCGGCCGCGGACCTGCTGGCGCACTCCCCCGGCGGCGATGTGTCCACGCGCGCGGTCTGCGAGGCGGCGGGGGTGCAACAGCCCGTGCTGTACCGGCTGTTCGGCGACAAGGACGGGCTGCTGACGGCCACGGTCGACCACGTCTGGGACCAGTACCTGGCGAGCAAGCGGGCGGCCGGGAAGTCCGCCGATCCGCTGCGGGACCTGCGGGCGGGCTGGGACAGCCACACGGCCTTCGCGCTGGCGCACCCGAACGCCTACAAGCTGATGTCCTCCTCGGCCCTGCGCTCCCAGCCCGAGGCCGCGGAGGAGGCCATGCGTCTGCTGCGCGAGGTCCTGGAGCGGCTCGCCGCACAGGGCCGACTGCGCCTCCCGCCGGACGACGCCGCGCGCATGGTCATGACGGCGAACACCGGGGTCGCGCTCGCGCTGATCACCCGCCCGGCGCTGTACCCCGACAGACACCTGTCCGAGCTGGTCCGTGACGCGATCCACCGGGACATCCTGCTGGACCCGCGGACGGACACCACCGAGCACGACATACGGCGGGCGGCCGCCACCACCCTGCTGTCCGCACTCGGCGACCTCACCCCGCAGCCGTTCACCCAGGCCGAATCGGCGCTGCTGGGGCAGTGGTTGCTCCATATCGCGGGCAAGGGCAGCGGCGACGCCTGACGGCCACCGCACCGGACCCCACCCCGAACAGAAGCATCGGAACCCATACCGAAGGGCAGAACCATGACCACCGACACCCCACGCGTCGCCCTCGTCACCGGTGGCTCCGGCGGTATCGGCCGCGCGGTCGCGGAGCGCCTCGCGGCGGACGGCATCGCCGTCGGCGTGCACTACTCCGGCAACAAGACCCGGGCGGACGAGACGGTCGCCGCCATCGTCGCGGCCGGCGGCCGGGCCGTCGCGGTGGGCGGTGACGTCGCCGACGAGCACGCCATGTCCGCCGCCTTCGACGCCGTGGAGCGGGAGTTCGGCGGACTCGACGTCGTCGTCAACACCGCCGGCATCATGCTGCTGTCGCCCATCGCGACCCTGGACCTCGACGATCTCGACCGGATGCACCGCACCAACATCCGCGGCACGTTCGTCGTCTCGCAGCAGGCGGCCCGGCGGGTGCGCGGCGGCGGCGCGATCATCAACTTCTCCACGTCCGTCACCCGCCTCCGGTTCCCCACCTATGGCGCCTACGCCGCCAGCAAGGGCGCGGTCGAGGCCATGACGCTCGTCCTGGCGCGGGAACTGCGCGGCAAGGACATCACCGTCAACGCCGTGGCCCCCGGCCCGACCGCCACACCACTGTTCCTGGAGGGCAAGGACGAGGCGACCGTCGAGAACCTCTCCAAGGCGGCCCCGCTCGAACGGCTGGGCACGCCGGACGACATCGCCGAGGCGGTCGCGTTCCTCGCGGGCCCGGCCCGCTGGGTCAACGGCCAGGTCCTGTACGCCAACGGCGGCCTGGCCTGACGCCCTCTCCCTGTGCCGCCCCTCGACGCGCGGCGCCGGCCGGTACATGGCGCGTACCGGCCGGCGCGGGTGGTGCGGCGGCGGCTCAGGAGCGGCCGCGGGTGCCGAAGGTGCGCTCGAACTGGCGGAACGCGGCCTCCTGGCGCCACTGCGCGGCGGCCTTGGGGCTCGACGCGATCGCCTGGCGGCACAGCCGGCCCGGCGTGGCCCGGCCCGGCTGCTCGCCGCGGCAGGCGGCGCCCAGGGAGTAGCCGTCACGCGTCGGGTTGCCCCGCCACAGGCTCCGCCCGGGCAGGAAGGCGTACTCCAGGGAGGCCCGGGCGAGGTTCTTCAGCTCGCGGTAGGACAGACCGTAGGTCCGGGCCGCGTACTGGTACTCGTGCGTGATGTCGATCCGGCTGACACCGGGGTCGTCGGTGGCGAGGACGACCGGTACGCCGTACGCGCGGTAGGTGTTGAAGGGGTGTTCGGCGCCCTTGACGCCGAGGATCTGGGCGTTGCTGGTGAAGGGCACCTCGACGGCGATCTCCCGGGCGGCCATGGTGCGGGCGGTGCGCTGCCAGTCGTCCTCGTGGACCAGGTCGACGCCGTGGCCGATGCGCTCGGCTCCGGCGACGTTCACGGCCTCGGCGATGTGGAACCTGAGGTCCTCCGGCTTGACCAGCCCGGTCCACAACTCGCCCGCGTGCAGGGTGACATGGGCCTTGGGGTAGACGCTCCGCAGGTACTTGAGCATGCGCATCTGGAGGCTGTAGTTGCGCAGCGAGCTGTCCCAGTCCTCGGGCTGGACGAGGTTGACGGCGACGAAGCGGGGGTCGCGTTCGGCGAGCCGCATACCCAGCGCCATCTGGGTGAAGACCCGCTCCGGTGTGCCGCCGCGCGAGACCTGGGAGATCCAGCGCACGGGCAGCCGGCAGCCGGGCCGGGCCCGGTCGGTGCCGCAGCGGGCGGCGGCGCGGAACTCGGCGTCGGAGTCGTCGCTCTCCTTGCGCGCCTCGGCCACCACCGCGTCCAGCTTGCCCTCGGCGACGAGCTTGCGGTGCAGCCGGGCGAAGTCGTCGTCCCAGCCGACCTCGTCGGCGAGCTTGCGCGCGCTGTCGGAGGCGGGGCTGACCATCGTCTCCAGATAGAACTGGTTGTTGCGTACGACGTCGTCGGCGACCTCGGCGAGCAGCTTGCCGCGGTGCCGCCAGGTCACCTCGCCGAACTTGCCGAACGTGTCGAAGAAGTGGTCGTGTCCGTTGCCGTCCGGCGGGAAGTCCTGCATGGACCAGGCCCGGATGACGGCGTCGCGGAAGGCGCGGTCGGTGAGGGCGTCGGAGGCCGGGCGGGTGCCGGGGCCGCAGGGCGGGACGACGGCGGTCAGGGTGGTGGTGTCGATGCACAGACCGTCTTCGGCGGCCAGCCGGATCAGGTACTCGGTCGACACCGCGCCCGAGAGATGGTTGTGCAGGTCGGCGCCCTTGGGCAGCCGCTGGAAGAAGCGCCGCAGCGCCGCCGGGTCGTTCTTCACGGCGGCCAGATAGGCGTTGGTACCGGCCTCTGCCGCGGTCGCCGGGCGGGGCGGCGGAGCGGTGGCCTGGGCCGGCTGGGCGGACAGCAGGGTGAGGGCGCCCAGTCCCACGGTGAGCAGGGTGCGCGGCCGACGGAGGCGTCGGATGCTCTGATAGGTCACCGCCTCATGATCGGCATATGCCGCCGGACCGTCGGGGCAGCGCACCGCGCACGGCGGATGACCACCCGAGAGAGTGACGGGCGGCCTTCGGCGGCGCGCGTGCCCCGGTTAGCCTGGGCGGGTGATCAGCGTGCAGTGGGACGGCCTCACGGACCGCGGGACCTTCGGCGACCACTATCTGGGGGAACGGGACCGCTTCTCCGACCGCGCCCGGGACGCCGACTGGAACGGCGTGTTCGCGGTGCTGGGCGAGCACCCGGACTGGGTGAACCTGCCCCGGCCCGGCAACCGCAGCGGCTTCACCGCACTGCACCAGGCGGCCTGGCACGGCGCGGAGTTCGCCGTCGTCTCCCGGCTGATCGCCCACGGCGGCTGGCGCACCCAGCGCACCCGGGACGGACGGCGCGCCATGGACATCGCCCGGGAGCGGGGCCACACCCATCTGCTCGACCTGCTGGAACCGGTCGCCGTACGACGCCTTCCGGCCCCCGAGGCCGCGCTCGAACGGCACTTCCACGCACTCCTGCGGGACCGGACGGGCCGCTGCTTCGACCAGGTCGAGCACCTGCTGCCGCCGCTGTCCCCGCTGACGGAGGGGCCCGCCGTGCAGATCGTCTTCACGGTCGTCGGCATGATGGGCGGCTTCACCTACCGCCTCGACGAGGACCATGTCCATGTGCACGGGCACTCCCGGATGGACTTCGACGCCGGCCAGTTCTACCGCGTGACCCCCGAGGGCTGGTCCGCACTCTGACCGGGGGCACGGCCGAGGAGGGCCATCGCCTCGGCGAGCCGCTCGCGCGCCCAGTCGTAGGGTCCGGGGTCGGTGTGGCCGCGGTAGACCGTCTCGATCACCATGACGAGCGCCAGGTGCAGACAGTACAGCCGGCGGCGCACGGTCTCGCCCGCGGTCAGCGGAGGGCGCCCGTAGCCGCGCAGGAAGGGGGCGGGGTCACCGAAGGCGGCCAACTGGGTTCCGGCGAAGCCGACTTCGATGAGCGGGTCGCCGTAGAAGGCGCGTTCGTGGTCGATGACGGAGGCGATCCCGCCGTCGCGGACCAGGACGTTGCCGTCCCACAGGTCCCACTCCACGAGCCTCGGCTCGCGCACCTCGTCCAGGCTCGCGGCGTGCTCGGCCAGCACCTCGCGCACGGTGTCGTAGTCCCACCCGAGGTCGACGTGGCGCCGTTCGCCGTCCGTCAGCACCTCCTCGGCCATGCCCGTGAACACCCGGCGCCAGGAGCTGTCCCCCGGCCCGGCCAGTGGCCCGAAGGCCGTACCGCGAACGGAGTTGATCTCCCGGTTCGCCGCGCCGACCCGCTCCTTGAAGGCGGCCAGGTCCGCGGCGGGCAGCCCGGGGCCGGCGACGGAGAGGTTGTCGCCGTCGATGAACGGCATGCAGAACCAGTCCGCGTCGCACAGGTCGTGGGCGCGGTCGGCGAAGTCGACCCGGGGGACGGGCACGGCGGTGTGCTTGCGGATCAGGTCCAGCGCCGCCAACTCCGTGGCCATGGCGCCCCGTTCGTAGGTCATCACCTCGACTCCGGGCGGTGGCGCGATCTTCAGGACGGCCTCGTAGCCGTCGCGCAGCCGGATCCGGTAGGCGACGTTGAACCAGCCGTGGCCCAACTCGTTGATCCAGCCCTCGCCTTCGGGCGTACGGTCCGGGCCGTAGGCGCGTTCGACCATGGCCCGCAGGACCCGCGGTGACTGCCGGTTCTTGGTGATGCTCTCCACGTCCGCTCCCCGTCTCGGCTCGGTCCATCGTCCCTCATGCTGATCACCGCCACCGGATCCACCGGCACTTGGTATGGAAAGTCCCTCTATAGGACAGAGATGCCCCTACGCTGGCGGCAGCGTCGGCGGTACCGGGGGGAGCGCAGATGGAGCGTGGTGGGGCGGGGGCCGCGGGAGTCGCGGTGGGGATCGACCTGGGGACGGTGTCGGCCACCGTCGCGGTGTTCCGCGAGGGCCGCTGCGAGACCCTGCCCAACGCGGAGGGGTCCCCGACCACCCCGTGTGTCGTGTCGTTCGCGGAGGACGGCAGGATCCTGGTCGGGGAGGCCGCCCGGCGCCGTGCGCTGAGCCATCCGCAGCGCACGGTGGTGTCCGCCAAGCGGCATCTGGGCAGCGGACGGACCGTCACCGTGGACGGCGAGGTGTACACCGCCGAGGAGATCTGCGGGCACATCCTCGCCAAAATCAAGCGGGACGCCGAGGCCCGGCTGGGGGCGCCGGTCACGGCCGCCGTGCTCACCGTGCCCGCGCATTTCTCGGAGCTGGGCCGGCGTGCCACCCGGCAGGCGGCGCGGCGGGCCGGTCTGGAGGTGCTGCGGATCGTCAACGAGCCGACCGCCGCGGCCTTCGCCTACGACCACTCGCGGCTGTGGGACCGCGAGTGGGACGACACGACTCTTCTGGTCGTCCACTTCGGCGGCGGCACGTTCGACGTGTCGCTGATCGCGGTCGGGGACGGCGTGGTCGACGTCCTGGCCACCTGCGGTGACAACGCGCTCGGCGGCGACGACTGGGACGCCGCGCTGGCCGCGCATCTCGCCGCCGGGCGCGGCAACTCCCCCGCCGCCCTGACCCGGTTGACCGACGCCGCCGAACGCGCCAAGACCGATCTCTCCTCGCGGTCCGAGACCGAGATCGACCTGCCGTACCTCTATCCGGCGACGGCGACCGAGGGTCCGCTCCATCTCCGGGAGACCCTCACCCGCGCCACCTTCCAGGCCGTCACCGCCGACCTGCTGGCCCGCTGCGAGGGCCCCCTGCGCAAGGTGTTCGCCGACGCGGGGCTCCCCACCGAGGTCACCCGCGTGGTGCTGGTGGGCGGGTCGGCGCGGATGCCGGCGGTACGCGACCTGGTCACCCGGGTGGTCGGCCCGCGGGCCAGACTGCATCATCTGCCGGGCGAGTTGGTCGCGCACGGCGCCGCGCTCCAGGCCGCCGTCCTGCGGGGCCTGTACCGGACGACCCTGCTGTCCGACGTGACGCCGCTGTCCCTGGGCATCGGCACCAAGGGCGGTACCGTCCGCCGCCTGATCGAGCGCAACACCGACATCCCGACCCGGCGCACCGAACGCTTCGAAACCGTCGACCCGGACACGGAGAGCCTGCGCATCCCCGTCTGCCAGGGCGAGAGCGACCTGCTGGCCGACAACGTCCTCCTCGGCCACGTCACGATCACCGACCTGGGCCGCGCGGCCTTCGGCAAGCCGATCGACGTCACCTTCGACCTCGACGCCAGCGCCGAACTCGTCATCCGCGTCCGCCACCCGGTGACCGGGAGGGAACACCGCTTCTCCTTCTAGCGGTTACGGACGGAACGTGTGGATCACCTGGATCTCGCCGACGATACGGCCGTCCGGGACCCGGACCCTATCGGCGCGGCGCGTCCCGCGGCCACTGGTTATCCCCGTCCGGCGTGCGGGCTCAGACCCGTTGGGGAACGACCGCGACCGGGCAGTCGGCGTGGTGCAGCAGGGTGTGGGCGACCGTGCCGAGTTGGAGGCCGAAGTGGCCGTGCCGGCGGACGGCGCCGACGACGACCAGGTCCGCCTCGGCCGCCGCGTCGAGCAGCACCCGGCGGGCCGGGCCGTCCGCCGTGCGGCGGTGGACGGTGAGGGAGGGGTGCTCCCGTACGACCTCGCTCAGCGCGTCCTCCAGTTCGGTGGCGGCGCGTTCGTCGTGCGCCTGCACGGCGTCGTCCGCGACCAGGAGATGGTCCCGGTGCTCGTGGGCCGGCCGCCGCCAGGCCCGTACGGCGGTCAGCGCGCAGCCGCGTGCCTGTGCCTCGCGCGCGGCGAACCGGACGGCGCCGGTCCGCTCGGCCGTGTCGCCGACGCCGACCACGATCCGGCCGAAGGTGCCGCCCACGTTGGGTTCCGCGCCGCGGACGACGACGACCGGACACGCCGCGCGGGCCGCGACGGCGAGGCTGACCGAGCCCAGCAGCAGCGCGGCAAGCTCACCCCGGCCGCGGTCCCCCACGACCAGGGCGAACGACTCGGGCGCCGCCCGCAGCAGCGCGGACACGGCGTCGTCGGGCAGCACCTCCTCGGACACCTTGACCTCGGGGTTCCGGAGTTCGGCGCGGCGCGCACAGGCGGCGGCGACGGTCCGCGCCGTCGCGTCCTCGGCGGGCAGACCGGTGGTGAAGGAGGGCAGGGCGCGCTCGTAGCGCTCCCAGCGGGAGGCGTGGACCAGACGCAGCGGCAGTCCGTGCCGTGCCGCCTCGTCCACCGCCCAGTCGACCGCGCGCAGACTGGACGCCGATCCGTCGACGCCCACGACCAGCGGGAGTTCCATCCTCACCACCGCCTTACCGTCCGTGTGACTACCGTCGCACCGCCCGCGGATCGCCGCGACACCGGCCGGACAGGCCCTAGTGCGGGTCCGCCGCGGTGATCCGGCGGCCGGTCAGGGTCGAGGCCCGGATCGACACCCACAGGTCGCGTTCGCCGCCCGGCCAGGGCAGGGTGTGGGACCGCTCTACCAGTTCCTGCACCGCCCGCGGGTCGGTGACGACGCTCGCGGGGCCGACGGCGAGGACGCTCCAGCCCTGGCTGAGGGCGTCGTCCGCGTGGTCGACCTCGAAGGCGACCTCGGTCCCGACGGCGGCCGCGGGCAGCGAGCCGGGCCGGGTCCTGAAGGCGATCGTGTCGTCGTGGAACTCGTAGTTGACCGGGACGACCGCCGGGCGGCCGTCGGGCGCGGACACGGCGACGCGCCCGATGCCGTGGGTGGACAGCAGGGCGCGGCACTCGTCCGGGCCCAGGTCCTGGAGCCGGGGCCGCAGCAGTGCGTGGCCCTGGCCCGGCGGCAGGTCGAAGCCGCCTCCGCGCAGGGCGGCGGCGGTCGTGCCCAGGGCGTCGGCGAGTCTGATGAGTGCCGTCACGCTCGGGTCGGCGGGCTGTTCCTCCAGGTAGGCGAGGTAGCCGGGCGCCATCCCGGCGCGGCGGGCCGTCTCCTCGCGGCCGAGTCCGCGGGCGCGGCGTTCGGCGGCCACACGGCGGCCGAGGTCGCCGGGGTTGGCCGCGCCGGCCGACGGGACGGCCGGGGGGACGCTCCGGGCCGCGCCGGCGTGCGGTGCGCCGGGCCCGCCGTGTTCCAGGTGGTGGACGTGCGCGTCGGGCCCGGGATAGACGAGGGTGATCTCGTCCGTGTCCGACCAGCGCACCTCGTACGGCGGTGTCCCGTCCGTGTGACGGAGGCCCACGATCTCGCCGTCGCGCCGGGGCTGACCGGACCTGGTCCGTTCGACGACGAGCTGGTCGCCGAGGTGTGCTCGCATGATGGCCGCCCTCTCCTCGAGTCGGGGGTGCACGGGGTCACATGGGCCAGGCGGCGCTCTCGCGGGCCCGCGGCCGCTGTGCGCCCTGGTCCTCGATGTCCTGCTCGGCGATGCGCAGCAGTTGCCGGGACAGGTCGTTCAGGGCCCGTCCGGCCGCCAGTTCGTCACCGATCTCCGGGACGTCGGTGTCCGCCGGATGGCAGTGCGCGGCGCCGTGGCCGGTGAGTTCGGTGGTGCCGGTGTCCAGCACCAGCCGGGCCTTCGTCGTTCCGTCGTCCTCCTCGAAGAGGTGCAGACGGACCTTCCATTCCGCCGTGTGCGCCATGGCTCTCCTCCTCATGTCGGGCCGGTGTGCCGCCGTTCGCCGTTCGATGTCCCGCCGGACGCGGGCGGTGAGCGCGTCCAGCCGCTCGGAGGTCGTGGCGCGGGGCGCGACGGGCTCCCGGATCCGGCGGGCCGCGGCGGGCAGGGCCTCCAGGTCCGCGGCGCAGCGTGCCCGGGACTCGGCGAGCGTGGCCGGGCCGCCGGTGCGGCGGCCGTGCTCCATCACCGTCTCCAGCAGCGGGACGCCGTCCGGCGGCGGCCGTTCGCCGGCGAGCGCGATCACGTCCGCGTGGCCGGGGCGGCGGAAGACCTGTTTGGGGCCGGGTGCCGTGACCTTCGCCGACGACAGTTTCATCACCGGGCGGCCGTCGTACTCGACCATCTTGTACGCGGAGTCCAGGTAGGGGGCGTCGGCGGACACCCCGACGCGGGTGCCGACGGCGTAGGTGTCGATGGGTGCCCCGGAGCGCACCAGGCCGTCCACGGCGTACTCGTCCAGGCCGCCGCTGGCGACGATCCGCACGTCGGGCAGCCCGGCCTCGTCCAGGAGCGCGCGGGTCCGTACGGCGAGGTCGCCGAGGTCGCCGCTGTCCAGCCGTACGGCGCAGCCGGGCCCGCGGTCCAGGTCGCGCAGGACACGGGCCGCGACGCGGACGCCCTCCTCGGTGTCGTAGGTGTCCACGAGCAGGGTCACGGGGCCGGGGTGGGTGCGGGCGAAGGCGCGGAACGCGTCCTCCTCGGAGGGGAACGCCTCCACGTAGGAGTGGGCCATGGTGCCGACGGCGGGGATGCCGAGGGCGGTGGCGGCGGCCACGTTGCTGGTCCCGGCGAAGCCGGCCAGCGCGCCGAGCCGGGCGGCCTGGAACCCGGCCTGCGGGCCGTGGGTGCGCCGCAGCGAGAAGTCCACCACCGGACGCCCGGCCGCGGCGAGCACACAGCGCACGGCCTTCGAGGCGACCGCCGTCTGATGGCTGAGCAGATTGAGCACGTACGACTCCACGAGCTGGGCCTGCGGCAGGGGTGCCGTCACCTCCAGCAGGGGTTCGCCCGCGAGCACGGTCCGCCCTTCCGGCACCGCCCGCACCCGACCGGTGAACTCCAGGCCGAGCAGCGGCTCCAGGTCCCGGCGGGGCCGGTGCAGCGCGGCGGCGAAGGCGTCGACGTCCTCGGGGCCGACCCGGAAGCCGGACAGCAGGTCGAGGGCGGACTCCAGTCCGGCGGCGACGAGGAAGCCGCGCCCGGGAGGCAGCTCGCGGACGAAGAGGCTGAACGTCGCCGGGGCGGTCATGCCCTCCCGGAGGTAGGACATCGCCATCGTCACCTCGTACAGATCGGTGGTCGTGGCGTCCGACATGGTGCTGCCTCCTCGTGCTGTGCGGGCGGCGTGGCGGTCACCGGCGCTCCGGCGGCTGTCGACGGATCCTCAGCGGCTTCTCGGCGGCTCCTCAGCGGCTCTTCGGGTTGCTCATCGGCGGCTTCTCAGCGGCGGCTTCTCAGCGGCGGAAGCGGGCCGACCACTGCGGCTCCGCCCGCTCCCATTCGGCCTCCCAGCGCGCGTACCGTCCGCGGTCGAGCAGCAGACGGGTGCCCGCCCAGACGCCGTAGGCCCCGAGGCCCACGCCGAGCGCGGCCGCGCCGCCCGTCACCCAGCCGGTGGTGCGCGCGTTGAGCGCGGTGGCCGGCGGGCTGGTCACGGTGCCGTCGCGGTCCACCCACACGCGGACGGCGGACCCCTTGGCGGTCCCCGGCTTCACCAGTGCCGATCCGGTGCGCACGGCGCCGTCGGCGTCGGTCCAGCGGACCTTCGCGGCGCGTTTCGCCACGGTGGTGTCGCGTACGACGTCCTCGGCCAGCCGGGCCGTGACCTGGTGCCGTTCGGCCGCCTGGGCCCGGACAGCGCGCATCGCCGAGTCGTACGCGGCGGTGCCCGCGCTGTACGCGGCGAGGGGCAGCCCGACGGCGAGGAGCGCCATCAGGAGGAGCCGGAACCACCACTCGAAGCGGTCGGAGGGCCGCCGGAGCGGGTTGCCGCGCGCCGGCGTACGGGCGTCGTGCGGCAGGGGCGGGCCGGACGGGTACGGCGACTCGTGTGCGTTCATGGGTCGGCCTCCAGCGGTTCGCTGGTCGCGTTCCCCCGATCCTGGCTCCCCCCGCTCGCTCTATCAGCTTCGGGCACGGGCGCACTCCGGTCAAAGGGCCGAAGGTCCCTACCGGGTCCCGCCCGCTCCCGCGCGCACCGGGACCCCGCGCGGGACGCGGTGCGGAACCCCTGCGGGACCCGGTGACGGACCCGGTGCGGGCGGCCGGTCCACATGCGCGCCGGAGGGGATTGGGGTACTTCTCGAAGAGGAGAACCCGTGGGAACCCGATGAGGAGCATCCGAAGAGGGAGAGCGCCGCCGCCATGGAACCCGTCGTCACCGTGGGCCTGGACGGCTCACCCGAGAGTCTCGCCGCCGCCCGCTGGGCCGCCGACGAGGCCGATCAGCGCCGGCTCGGGCTGCGGCTGCTGCACGCCTGGCCGCTGCTGGCTCCGGAGCCGGCCCGCGCCCCGGCCGAGGTCGACCAGAACTACTGGGCGAAGCGTCTGGTCCACACCGCACAGTCGGAGTTGCAGGCCCGCAGACCCGGTCTGACGGTCGTGGGCAGTCTGGTCGCCGAGGACGCCCAGGAGGCGCTGCTCAGGGCCGCCGCCGAGTCCGAGATGCTGGTGCTGGGCTCGCGGGGTCTGGAGACCGTCGAGAGCTACTTCCTGGGCGACGTCAGCATGCCGGTCGTGGCCCGGGCCGAACGGCCCGTCGTCCTGGTCCGCGCGGAGCCCGCCGAGGACGGGCACCGGCCCGCCCCGCCCGCGGGTCCCGTGGTCGTGGCGCTCAAACTGACCGGCCCCGGCGACGAGTTGCTCGACTTCGCCTTCCGCAGCGCCGCCGCCCGCGGCCTGCCCCTGCTGGCCGTCCACGGCCGCAGTGTGCCGTTCCACGCGCGCATGCCCTGGGGCACGGACCACCATGTGACCGAGGAGCTGACGAAGGAGGCGGACGACGCGCTGGTCAAGGCGCTCCGCCCGTGGCGTGAGAAGTTCCCGCAGGTGGAGGTGGCCGACAGCGTCCGGCTGACCAGCCCGGCCAAGGCCGTGGTGCGGGCGGCCGAGGACGCCTCGCTGCTCGTCGTCGGCCGGCGCGCGCACCGGCGAGGAGTGGCGCCCCATCTGGGTCCCGTCGCCCACGCCGCCCTGCACCACGGGCGCTGCCCCGTGGCCGTCGTCCCCCATGACTGAGACCCCTGGGCCGAATGAGTCCCCCGGGGCCGCGGTGTGCGAGACCCACACCGCGATCGTGTTCTTCGCGGGCGACCGCGCGTACAAGGTCAAGAAGCCGGTGGACCTGGGGTTCCTGGACTACACCACACGGTCGGCGCGCCGGGCGGCGTGCGCACGCGAGATCGCGCTCAACCGCCGGTTCGCGCCGGACGTGTACCTGGGCCTGGGCGAGTTCCAGGAGCCCGGGGCGGACGGTCCGGAACCCCTGGTGGTGATGCGCCGGATGCCCGCCGACCGACGGCTGTCCCGGCTCGTACGGACGGGCGCCCCGGTCGACGACGTGGTGCGCGCCGTGGCCCGCCGGCTCGCCGCCTGGCACGCGGCGGCGCCGCGCGGCCCCGAGGTGGACGCCCAGGGCACCCGGGACGCGCTGTCCGCGCGCTGGGAGGCGAGTTTCGCGCAGGTCCGTGAGCTGACCGGCGAGGACGGGGTGCCCGACGGGGTGCCGGAGGTCGAGCGGCTCGTACGGCGCTATCTGGGCGGCCGCGAGCGGCTGTTCGACTCCCGGATCGAGCAGCGGCGGGTGGTCGACGGCCACGGCGACCTGCTCGCCGAGGACGTGTTCTGTCTGGACGACGGCCCCCGTGTCCTGGACTGCCTGGAGTTCGACGACCGGCTGCGGTACGTCGACGGGCTGGACGACGCCGCGTTCCTCGCCATGGACCTGGAGCAGCTCGGCGCCCCGGAGACGGCGGCGCACTTCCTGGCCTGCTACGGCGAGTACTCCGGCGATCCCGCGCCCGCGTCCCTGTGGCACCACTACGTGGCCTACCGGGCGTTCGTCCGGGCCAAGGTGTCGCTCATCCGGGCCAGCCAGGGGGCGGCAGGCGCGCGGTCCGCGGCGCGGCGGCTGGTCTCGACGGCGCTGCGCCATCTGCGGACCGCCTCCGTCGGGCTGACGCTCGTCGGCGGACTGCCCGGGAGCGGGAAGTCCACGCTCTCCGGTGCGCTCGCCGACCGGCTGGAGGCCACGCTGCTGAGCAGCGACCGGCTGCGCAAGGAGCTGGCGGGCATCCCGCCGGAGCGGTCGGCGGCGGCCGGTTACGGCGAGGGGATCTACAGCGCCGAGTGGACGGCCCGCACGTACACGGCCCTGCTCGACCGGGCGGCCGTCCTGCTGTCCCTCGGCGAGTCGGTGGTGCTGGACGCCACCTGGTCGACGGCGGAGCAGCGTACGGCGGCGCGGCGCGTGGCCGAGGAGGCCGAGGCGGATCTGGTGGCCCTGCACTGCCGGGTGCCGGAGGAGGTGTCCGAGGCCCGGCTGAGCACCCGGACCGCAGGGCCGTCCGACGCCGACGCCGGCATCGCCCGCGCCATGGCGGCCGGTGAGCCGCCCTGGCCGGAGGCCGTCCCCGTCGACACGGGCGGGCCGCTGGAGTCCGCCGTGTCCCGGGCACTGGCGGCCGTACGGCCGGGAGGCGGCGAGCAGGCGCCGGTCTTCCGGCGGCCGTACATGGAACCCGGCTGATCCGCGCCCGTCACGGTCCGGCACGGGGCCCGGTTGCCCGGGTGCGGGCCCGGAGTGACGGTTGAGTGGGGGCAGCGAGGGAGTTGGTACCGTGCGAGCGCTCGTCTATCACGGCCCGGGGCAGCGGTCCTGGGACACCGTCACGGACCCCGCGATCGAGGAGCCGGGCGACGCGATCGTGCGGGTCGACGCCACCACCGTCTGCGGCAGCGATCTGCGGATCCTGCGGGGCGACCTGCCCGAGGTGAAGCCGGGCACGGTCCTCGGTCACGAGGCCGTCGGCGAGGTCGTGGAGGTGGGGCCCGACGTCGAGCGGCTCCGCCCCGGCCACCAGGTGATCGTGTCGGCGGTCTCGGCGTGCGGCCGCTGCCGGGCGTGCCGCAACACCCTGTTCGGGCAGTGCAACCGGGGCGGCGGCTGGATCCTGGGCAACCGGATCAACGGCACCCAGGCCGAGCTGGTGCGCGTCCCGTTCGCCGAGCACTCCACGCACCGGCGGCCCGCGAGCGTGCCGCTCGCCGAGGCGGTCCTGCTCTCCGACGTCCTGCCGACCGCCTACGAGGTCGGCGTGCGCAACGGCCATGTCAGCCCCGGTGACACGGTCGTCGTGGTGGGCGCCGGGCCGATCGGGCTCGCGTCGGTGCTGGTGGCACGGCTGTACTCGCCGCGCCGGATCATGGTGGTCGACCTGTCCACCGCGCGGCTGGAGGCGGCCGCCCGGGTGGGCGGCGACACCGCGGTCCTGCCCGGGAAGCTGATCGCCGACCTGGCCGAGGGGCCCGGGGCCGACGTCGTCATCGAGGCGTCCGGCGAGCCGGACGGGTTCGTCCTGAGCACCCGTGCCGTGCGCTCCGGCGGGCACATCGCCACCATCGGCGTGCACGGCAGACCCGCCACGCTGCACCTCGAGTCCCTGTGGCACAAGAACGTCACCATCAGCACCGGCCAGGTCGACACGTCGTCCGTCCCCTGGCTCCTCGGGATGGTGCGGTACGGCGACCTGGAGGTGTCCGGGCTGGTCACCGACACCCTGCCCCTGGACCGGACGGAGGACGCCTACGAGGCGTTCGCCCGGGGCACCGTCACGGGCGCCCTCAAGATCGTCCTGCTGCGCTGAGACCGATCGGGGCCGACCGGCCCAAGCCGCGCGGCCGTGCCCGGCGGAGAGTGGAAGGAGCAACGCACGCGACACCACGCACGCGACACGAGGAGGCGGGAACCATGTGGCACCGGAAGGTGAGCGACCTGATGTCCACGTCGGTCGTCCGGGTGCGCCGGGACACCGGCTTCAAGGAGATCGCCAAGCTGCTCGCCGAGTACGGCATCACGGCCGTACCGGTGGTGGACGACGAGGAGCACGTCGTGGGGGTGGTCTCCGAGGCGGATCTGCTGCGCAAGGAGGCCGCCGGACTCGACCCGGCCGGCCTGCTGCCGGTCCTGCGCCCCCGGCCCGCCGACCGCGCCAAGGCCGAGGCCACGATCGCGCAGGGCCTGATGAACAGCCCCGCCGTGACCGCGCGCCCCGAGTGGACCGCGGTGGAGGCCGCCCAGGTCATGGAACGCCACCACGTCAAACGCCTGCCGGTGGTCGACGAGGCCGGCCGCCTGGTCGGCCTGGTCAGCAGGGCCGACCTCCTACGGGTCTTCCTGCGGGGCGACAGCGCGATCCGCGAGGAGATCTCGGGCGAGGTCCTCCTGCGCACGCTCGGCATCGAGCCCGGCGAGGTCACCGTGCACGTCGTCGACGGCCGGGTCACCCTGCGCGGCACGGTCGAGCGCAAGTCGCTCGTCCCGGTCACCGTCCGCCTGTGCCAGGGCGTGGACGGAGTGGTCGACGTCACCGCCGACCTGAACCACCACGTGGACGACACGACCACCACACCCGAGCCGGAGGCGACGCACCACGCCCGATGAGCGAGGAGGAACGGCGGGCGCGAGGAGCGGGGCGCGCCCTCACACCTCGCCGCCGGTTCGGCTACGCCTCCAAGAACTTCAAGGCCCGTGGGACGAAGGCGTCGTGGTGCTGGAAGATGCCGCCGTGGCCGGCGTCGGGGTAGAGGGGGACGAGTTCGCCTCGGGGCAGCCGGGCCGCCAGGTCGAGGGTGTTGACGCTCGGGACCATCCGGTCGCTCTCCCCGTTGGCCACCAGGACCGGCTGTCGGATACGTGACAGGTCGGCGGGGGCCTGAACGCCCCAGCGGTGGATCGCCTTCAACTGGGCGCGGAAGGACGGGAGCGAGATGGCCTTGTCCCGGTCGTCCGTGCGCTCCTTCAGCCGGTCCAGGAAGGCGTGGGCCGCCCGTCGGCCGCCTTCGGTGTCGGTGAAGAAGAGGAGTTGCTTGGGGTCCTTGCGGGTCAGGACGGCCTTGAGGGTGTCCTTGACGGTGAGGGACGTGACCTTGTCGATCCCGGGGCCTCCGGCGGGGCCCGTGCCCGCGAGGACGACCTTGCGTACCAGGTCCGGTTCGTCCGCGGCGACGACCTGCGCGATGAAGCCGCCCATGGACAGGCCGAGCAGGTCGACGCGGTCGTACCCGAGAGCCCGGATGAACAGCACCGTGTCGCGGGCCATCGCCTCGATGGTGTCGGGCGTGGCGCCGCCCGACGCGCCGACGCCGCGGTTGTCGTAGGTGATCACATGGCGACGGGCGGCGAGTCCGTCGACGACGCGGGGGTCCCAGTTGTCCAGGACCGCGGACAGGTGGTTGAGCAGGATCAGCGGTATGCCGACCTCCGGACCGTGCTGCCGGTAGGCGAAGTTCACGCCGTGCACGGACACGGAGCGGGTCTTCGCCGTCCGGTACGGCGACGGGGCGGGTGCGGGGAAGCTGGACGATGTGGTCATGGTCCGTCCTGGGGTGGGTGGAGGATCTTCCGGCTAGGGGCTGGGCCTGCGGTCAGGTCATGGAGACGACGACCTTGCCGGCCTTCGCGCGGCCCTTCTCGACGTACTCCATCGCCTGGAGCGTCTCGGCGAAGGGGAAGACCCGGTCGACGACGGGACGGATCTTCCCGGCGTCGATGAGGGGGGTTAGCTGGCGCAGTTGGTCGCCGTCGGCCTTCATGAACAGGAAGGAATAGGTGACGCCGAGGCGCTTGGCCTGGCGCCGGGTCCTGGCGCTGAGTGCGGTCATGGCCAGGCGCAGGACCGGGTTCAGGCCGAGTTCGCGGGCGAAGGACGGGTCGGGCGGCCCCGCGACGGAGATGGCCTGGCCGCCGGGCTTGAGGACGCGCAGGGACCTGGCGAGGTTCTCGCCGCCGAGGGAGTCGAGGACGACGTCGTAGCCGTCGAGGAGTTCGGTGAAGTCCTGGGTGCGGTGGTCGATGACCTCGTCAGCGCCGAGTTCCCTGACCAGGTCGACCTTGGCGGTGCTCGCGGTGGCGGCCACGTGGGCGCCCAGTGCCTTGGCCAACTGGACGGCGATGGATCCCAGGCCGCCGGCGCCCGCGTGGACGAGGACCTTCTGACCCGGCCGCACCTGGGCCCGCTCGACCAGGGCCTGCCATGCGGTCAGCGCGACCAGAGGGAGGGAGGCGGCCTCGTCCATGGTGAGCGTGGCGGGTTTGAGGGCCAAGTCGTCCTGGTGGACGGCGAGTTGTTCGGCGAAGGTGCCGATGCGGTCCTTGTCGGGCCTGGCCCAGACCTCGTCGCCCACCGTGAAGCGGGTCACTTCCGGTCCCGTCCGTACGACGGTCCCGGCGAGGTCGTTGCCCAGGACGAGGGGAAGACGGTAGGGCAGGAACGCCTTGAAGTCGCCGTTCCGGATGCGGATGTCCAGCGGATTGACGCCCGCCGCGTGGATCCGGACCAGGACGTCCTCGGCGCCCACCTGCGGGTCCGGCACCTCGGCGGCGCGCATTCCGGTCGCGTCGCCGTACTTCTCGACCATGAATGCCTTCATCGTCTTCGTCTTCCTTCGTTCGGTTCGGTCTCCCGTCCGGGCGGGGACGGGGCTCTGTCCGTGATGGGCGTGTGCCGCGGCACGGGATTGTCTGTGGCGTTTCGCGAGGCGTTCTCGCCGTGTCGTCGAACCCCGTTTCCGGGTTCAGGCCACCGGCACGGCCGACGCGATGACGCGGCCCGTGTCGCCGCCCTGGAGGTGGCCGAGCGATCCGGCGATGCCTTCGTGCGGCACACCGAGCGGCACCGCGCTGACCTCGTCGAGGCGGGTGTACTGCTCGTGGGTGAGCCGGACGTCGAGCGCGCCGAGGTAACTGTCGAGCTGGGAGAGGCTGCGCGGGCCGATGATCGGGACCAGCGTGGCCGTGGTGCGGGCGGCCCGTTCGCGGACCCAGGCCACCGCCACCTGGGCGGGCGTCACGCCGGCCTCCTCTGCGACGGCCAGGACGGTGTCGACCACAGCCGTCTTCTGGCTGGTGTTCTCGGTGTGGATGACCACGCCCAGGTCGCTCAGGCGCCCCTCGGACGAGGTGCGGTACTTGCCGGTGAGCAGTCCGCCGCCGAGCGGGGACCACAGGGCGGCGCCCAGCCCGAGGCTCTCGGCCATGGGCAGCAGCTCACGGTCGGCGGTGCGCTCGACCAGGCTGTACTCGTGCTGGATGCCGACGATCGGGGCCTGGCCGCGCAGGTCGGCGAGGGCGGCGCCACGTGAGACGCGCCAGGCGGGGAAGTTGGACAGCCCGGCGTGGTGGATCTTGCCTGCGGTGACCAGGTCGTCAAGGCCGCGCAGCAGCTCGTCCATCGGAGTGAGCTGGTCGGGGAAGTGCACCCACAACAGGTCGATGTAGTCGGTGCCCAGGCGCCTCAGGCTGGCTTCGACGGAGGCGACCATGTTCTTACGGCTGTTGCCGGTCCGGGAGATGTCCGGCTGCGGGGCGGCGCCGAGGGCGAACTTGGTGGCCAGGACGAAGTGTTCACGGTCGGCGGAGATCAGCTTGCCGGTGAGTTCCTCCGACTCGCCGAACTGGTAGCCGTCGGCGGTGTCGAGGAAGGTGCCGCCGGCCTCGGCGAACCGGTCGAAGATCCGGCGGGCCTCGTCGGGCTCCGCGCCGGCACCCCAGCCGGTTCCGAAGTTCGCGGTGCCCAGCGCGAATTCGGACACGCGCAGTCCGGTCCGGTGGCCAAAGGTCGTGTAACGCATGGGATGTCCTGACGTAAGGGGTTGGCTCGGTAGGCGGCGGTCGGGCCGAGGGGTGGCAGGGGGTGCGGGTCAGACCTGGCTCGGCCGGGGTTCGGTGGCGAGGCTCTGCTTGACCTGGCGGGTGAGGTCGTCGGCGACGATCTCGGGCAGACCCGCCGCGATGCCGGCCAGGGCCCGGGCGGCGACGTCGGCGGCCGGGGTCTTCTGGTCGGCGGGGACGGCGGCGGCCATGTCGGTGTCCATGTAGCCGACGTGCAGGGCGGAGACGGTGATGCCGCGGGGCGCCAGTTCCTCTCGGGTCGCGCCGCTCAGGGCCCAGGCGGCGGCCTTGGAGGCGGCGTAGGAGCCGAGGCCGGCCGGGTGCAGCCAGGACAGTACGGACAGGACGTTGAGGATGGCGCCGCCGCCGTTGCCCTCGATGACGGGGGCGAAGGCGCGGGTGGCGGCGAGCGGGCCGTAGAAGTTGGTCTCCATCTCGCGACGTACGTCGTCCGGATCGCCGTCGACCAGCGTCGCGCCGGTGGAGATGCCCGCGTTGTTGATCAGCAGTGTCGTGTCCGACGCGGTGCGGGCGGCCTGCCGTATCGACTCCGGGTCCGTCACGTCGAGGCGCAGCGGGGTGACGCCGGGCAGGTCGACGGTTTCGGGGCGGCGGGCCGCCGCGTAGACCTTCGCGCCGCGCTCCGCCAACTGCGCGGCCAGGTGCCTGCCCAGGCCCCGGTTGGCTCCGGTGACCACCGCGACCGCCTTGTCGAGTTCCATGTCCGCTCCCGGTCCTCGCGGGTGCCGTCTGACGCCCGCGCCGTTTAGATTACGACACCAATCTAAACACCGGATTACGATAGATGCCAGTCGACATCCAAATGGAGGTGGCCATGGCCCGCGTATCGCAGGCGCAGGCGCAGGAGAATCGCAGGCGGGTGGTGGACACCGCGTCGAGGCTGTTCCGGGAACAGGGCACGGGCGTCAGCGTCGCCGATCTCATGAAGGCGGCCGGCCTCACCCACGGCGCCTTCTACAAGCAGTTCGCTTCCAAGGAGGCGCTCGTCGACGAGGCCACCGCCCACGCCTTCGCCGACCTCGCCCGGCGCCACACGGCGGGCCTCGAGCAGTACAGCGGGCAGCGGGACGCCGCCCAGCGGGCCCTGATCGACGCCTACCTCTCCACCGAGCACCGCGACGACGCGGCGGACGGCTGCCCGGTCGCCGGGCTCGCCACCGACGTCGCACGCGAACCCGAGGACCGCGAGGCCCGCCGCGTCTACGCGGAGGGCGTGGCCGCCTTCGCCGCGTTCCTCGCCCCCGACGGGGCCACCGAGGCCGACGCCGAGGACGCCGCCCGGGACGGCCTCACCCGGCTGTCCACCCTGGTCGGCGCGCTGATCCTGGCCCGGGCCACCCAGGGCTCCCCCCTCTCGGAGGAGCTCCTCGCGGCCGCGCACGCGGCGCTGACGGAATCGGCGTGACGGCGCTCCCGACAGCAAGAACCCCTGTTGCCGGGAGGCGCGTGGGCATCGGTCACGACTGCGGGGTGGCCCGGCGGCCAAGATCCGGACGCGGGGCCTCCCGGCGCGCCCGGGTCGACGGCGCCCGGCTCCCAGCCCCCGGACGGGTCGGGCCCGGTCGGCGAGGCTGGGCAGGTCGCGGCCGGTGAAGTGCTCGACGCGCTGGACCCGGTAGTGGACTGTGTTGACGTGCAGGTGCAGCGCCTCGGCTGTGCGCGCAGCAGTTCTGCTCCGACGACGTCCCTGAGGGCTTCATGCCGAGCCGGTGACCTGGTCAAGCTCGCCGAAGCCACCCAGGAACTGATGGCCCGCGTGGAACGCGGCGGCCCCGGGCCGATCAGCGCGACAGGGAGTCGGAGTTGGCCGAGGCCGACGGTCAGCGTGCTGCGCGGGGCCGTCTTCGCCCTCGCCCTGGCCTGCCTGGTCCTCCCCGCTTCGGTGCCGCGGACATGACGGTGACCGGTGCCGTCGAGGTTGCTCTGGATATCGGGCCGATGGCCCGTGCGCGTCTTCAGGAGGCACTGGCGCAGGGCCGCGTTCCCCGCTGTAGGAGGCAGCGCGGCACGTACAAGGTCATCACCACCGCGGCCGACGGACCGCCTTCCGGGTCTCACGCAGAGGAAGAGCTGCTTGCCCGGCGGCGTCTTGAAGCGGCCAGGAAATCCGTTCAGCCGATGGTGAAGCGCTGGTTCTGGGCGTTTCGGTCGCAGAGGGCGGTGCGGTAGTAGCCGTTGTCCTGCTGGTAGAGGCAGCGGCCCGTGCCGACGCTCTGGAGCATGACGGCGCTGCGGGCGGCGGGCTGGACGGTGACCCACTTCTGGTATGAGCCGCCGTTACAGGGCAGGGGGTAGACGTCGCCCCGGTCATTGCTGTCGAGACAGCGGCCCCAGAAGTTGTTCTTGAGAGTGGTGCTGGTGTTGAGGCGGCCGTTCCACTGCCACAGGAGGCTGCCGCGTCCGGTGGTGCAGCGGTCGCCCTTGAGGCCGGTTTCGGAGGTCTCGCGCAGACAGTCACCGTAGCGGTAGTTCGCGAAGCGGCTGGTGGCGGTGGCAGCCGAGGCGGGTGTGGGGGTGAGGAGAGGGAGGGCGAGGCCGGCTGCGGCGATGAGGGCGGCGAAGGCTTTCCGGGTCGGGCGGCGCACTGGGGGTCTCCTTGCGGTGGTTTGCAGATGGTTTGCAGAGGTACCTCGACAGGATCCCCGAACACCACCGCCCTACGCCTGAAAAATGGGGAAAACCCCCGGATCGAGCCGCTCACGTGGAAGTACCGTGGAAGTACCGCACCAACTCACCCTGTCGGGACCTCCCCGAGGAACTCGGCTCGTCCCAGACGGCCCATGAGCGGCTGACCAGGGGTGAGCCGTCGACGCCCGACCCGACGTCGGGGTTCGACCCGTGCGATCTGGCCCTCGAACACCTCCTGCCGGCGGGCAGGGTCTACGTTGTGACCTGCGGCCACCGCATGATCTTCAGTCTGCACCCGCCGATGATCAACGGTGGCCGCACCCCATCTTCACAGCGCGTCTGGAGGACTTGTGCAGCGTGGCGAAGTCTGGTGGGTCCAGTTCGACGAGCGGAGGCTGGTCGCACTGCTGTCGGGAGACGACACGTCCGGGATCCGGGTGATGCAGGTCGTCGCTCCGGCGGGCGTCGACATCAGCGGTCTGGGCATCGAAGTGACGGTCGGCGCCTGTGAAGGACTGCCGTTCGAAGGCGTGCTGCGGCTCGCGTTCCCGCGTCCGGGCTTCACCCCGTGCACGTGGCTGACCACGGTGTCCCGGGACGACCTGATAGAGCGGGCGGCCGTCCTGTCCTCCGTGAAGCTCAGCGAGATCGACGACGCCCTCCGACTCGCTGACCAAGCGCAGGAGCGCACCCCGGCCACGACCACGAAGCTCAGCGACATCAGGGATGCCCTTCGTCTCGGTGAACTCGGGTAGACGCGCGGACGATCTCGGACGAGATGATCGACACGAGCCACCTGTTGCCCGCCGCCCCTCGGTGTCCCGTCGTCCGTAAACGTCGGCACGAGGTACCCGCCCATGGACCGGCCAACGCCCAACCCGCCCGAAGAAGTCGGATCAGGCGCGCAGGGTGACGCCGAAACGGTGCCTCATCCGTCGCAGTTCCCACAGTGAGACGGCGGTCACCGACAGCGGGCCGCCCAGCATGGAGCAGAACTGGACGATGGGCGGGCCCGCCGGCATGCCGTCGCCGATCAGGCTGAAGGCTGCGAACACCCACACCAGCGTCAAGGTGAGGACGGGCGGCAGCATCGGGTGAACCTGGGCGCTGTTGAAGGCGCTGCGGGCCGAGTACAGCGACGCCATGAAGAAGAAGGGGAAACCCCACACGATCACGATCAGCGAGGCGACGGCCAGCACGTATTCCCACCAGTTCTTCCCGTCGTCGGCGTCGACCAGCAGGGCCGTCGGGACGAGGACTGCGCTCATCACGACCAACGTCAGCACGTACCAACCGACCGCCTTGAGCGGAGCGCGCAGCCGGGAGCGCAGATGCGGCCGCAGGTGCCGGGGCGCGTAGTAGATGAACCCGACGATGACCAGGGGCGCGGCGACGATCAGCACGAACGGGACGACGACGAGTTGGGCGGCACCGCCGTACGCCGCGTCCTCCCAGCGGTTGGGGTCCACGTTGTAGGCGAGGATCAGGGCGATGGTGGCGGCGGCACCGAGCACCGTGCGGGCCGTCTGGACGCGGTCCACGGTGCGGTCCTCGATCCGGCCCTCTCCCTCCTGTGCGAAGAGCCTGGTGGCAGCGCGGTGCGCGGAGCGCAGGATCGCGCCGATGAGCCCGAAGGGAGCACCGAACGACAGGCAGCCGCCGCGGCGCCGGGCGGCGGGCCTCATCGGCCGGGGACCGTGGGGGTACGGAGGCTGGTTCGGGTACAGGCCCGGATTCGGTGGTGGCGGACCGTACGGGCCGCCCTGCGGTGGGCCATAGGGAGCGCCCCAGCCGCCCTGGCCTCCGGGCCCGTTGCCGCCAGGCTGCCCCGGTCCGTTTCCCGGACCCCATCCCCCCGTAGCCATGCCGCTCCCCGTTCTCTTTCCGCCAGTTGGTACGTGTCCTGCGCTGCCAGGCGCAGTGTCGTGGCGCGTCGAGTGACAGCGGTTGTGTTCGTTGCCGGTCGCGCCACATGCGTGCATGTCCGTCAGCGCGCCCCTCATTACCTCACCACCCACCGCGGCACCGGCACCCGCTCGCTCAATCTTTGCAGGCTGTAGACCACTCCTACGCAGCATCAACCTGGGTCACCGGCACAGGCCGGCAGCAGTTCCTCGCATCCACCGGACCGGAGGGCCGCGCCCTGCTACCGTCGGGCGCTGTGAGCTGGCTCCCCGATGACTTCGTCCATCCCGTCCTGGTACCGCTGCCGGGCAGTGGTCATCACCTGCGGCCGATCCGGGAGGCGGACACCCCGCTCGACTATCCGGCCGTGATGGGTTCGCGCGAGCGGCTGTGGACCATCTTCGGCCCGGCCTGGGGCTGGCCCGCGGCCACCATGACCTACGAGGCCGACCAGGCCGATCTGTTGCGGCACGAGAAGGAGATCGCCGCACACCAGTCTTTCAACTACGCGCTGCTCGACACGGCGGAGACAGCTCTGCTCGGCTGCGTCTACATCGACCCACCGGAGAGGGCCGGCGCGGACGGCGAGATCTCCTGGTGGGTGGTGGACGAGCTGGTGGGGAGCAAGGTCGAGCAGACCCTCGATGAGCTGGTGCCGCGATGGATCGCCGCCGACTGGCCGTTCGAGCAGCCGCGCTTCCTCGGCCGAGACATCTCCTGGTCGGACTGGCTCGCCCTGCCGGAGCACTCCGACGCGTAAGTGGCTTCTGCCGTACTGAGAGGTTCGGTTGCGGGTCGTGCACAAGCGCTCGATTCTCGCGGCCCTTCCCTGGCTCGGCCGAGAGGGCAAGCGGACCGCCTCCGCCTTGCTCTCGTACTTTCCACGAGCCGGCATGGTGGGCACGCGCATAGGCGGCCCCCGAACTATGTTGCCCGGCCACATGTGCGCTTGACCTGCGGATTCCTACGGTGTGGCGACACGTAAACGTCCCCGTCACACCTCAGGAAGTGGTGCCGATGTCGTCGCCCGCAACCGCTCCACCGGCTCCGAACAACCTCAGGCGCATCGTCGCCGCCAGTCTCATCGGCACGACCATCGAGTGGTACGACTTCTTCCTCTACGGTTCCGCCGCCGCGCTCGTCTTCAACAAGCTGTTCTTTCCCGACTCGGATCCGCTGGTCGGGACGCTGCTGTCGTTCCTGACGTATGCCGTGGGTTTCGCGGCTCGGCCGCTGGGCGCGCTGGTGTTCGGGCACTACGGCGACCGGCTCGGCCGGAAGAAGCTGCTGGTGCTGAGTCTGCTGCTGATGGGTGGGGCGACCTTCGCCATCGGGCTGCTGCCGACGCACGCCAGCATCGGGGCGGCCGCGCCGGTGCTGCTGACCGTGCTGCGGCTGGTGCAGGGCTTCGCGCTCGGCGGCGAGTGGGGCGGGGCCGTGCTCCTGGTCTCCGAGCACGGGGACGCGAAACGGCGCGGATTCTGGGCCTCGTGGCCGCAGACCGGGGCGCCCGCGGGGCAGTTGCTGGCGACCGGCGTGCTGTCCCTGCTGACCGCCGTGCTGTCGGACGCGGCGTTCGGCTCCTGGGGCTGGCGGATCCCGTTCCTGCTCTCCGGTGTCCTGGTGATCGTCGGCCTGTGGATCCGCCTGTCCGTCGACGAGTCGCCCGTGTTCCGGGAGGCGCTGGCCCGGGCCGAGTCCCGCAAGGAGGACGACGAGCGGCTGCCGCTGGTGGCCGTGCTTCGGCACCACTGGCGGGACGTGCTGGTGGCGATGGGGGCGCGGATGGCGGAGAACATCTCCTACTACGTGATCACCGCGTTCATCCTGGTCTACGCGACCGTCTCGGCCGGCGTCTCCAAGCAGACCGCGCTCAACGCCGTACTCATCGGCTCGGCGGTGCACTTCGCGGTGATCCCCGCCTGGGGCGCGCTGTCCGACCGGATCGGCCGCCGCCCCGTCTATCTGCTGGGCGCGGTCGGCATCGGGCTGTGGATGTTCCCGTTCTTCTCGCTCGTCGACACCGGCAGCTTCGGCAGTCTCGTCCTCGCCGTGACCGTCGGACTGGTGCTGCACGGGGCGATGTACGCGCCGCAGGCCGCCTTCTTCTCCGAGATGTTCGCCACCCGGATGCGGTACTCGGGCGCGTCCATCGGCGCCCAGTTCGCCTCGGTCGCGGCGGGCGCCCCGGCGCCGCTCATCGCCACGGCGCTCCTCGCCGACTACGGCAGTTCGACGCCGATCGCCCTGTACGTGATCGCCGCGGTGCTGATCACGGTCGTCGCCGTGGGAGTCGCCCAGGAGACCCGGCACCGCGATCTGTCCGACGTGGCTCCCGTCCCGGAAGCCGGCCCCGCGCCGGAGGCGGAGGCGGAGGCTGCGGACGCCCGGACCGTCTGAGCCCTTCCCTACCGCTGATCCCCGTGCGCTCCGCTCGCGTACGGGGATCAGTGCTGGGCCGGCAGTGCCAACAGGCGTAGGCGCAGGGCGAGTTGTATCTCCAGTACGCGGTCCGGGGCGTTCCAGTCGTCGCCGAGGAGACGGGCGACGCGGTCCAGGCGCTGGGCCACCGTGTTGACGTGCACGTGGAGCGCGTCCTTGGTGCGGACGGGGCTCATCCCGCAGGCGAAGTACGCGTCGAGGGTGCGCAGCAGCTCGGTGCCGCGCCGTTCGTCGTAGGCGACGAGCCGGCCGATGGTGCGGTCGACGAAGCCGGTCACGTCCCGTTCGCCGGCCAGCAGGAGGCCCAGGAATCCGAAGTCCTCGGCGGCCGCCCCGTTTCCGGAGCGGGCCAGCAGGCGCAGCGCGTCGAGGCAGCGGCGGGCCTCGTCGTAGGCGGCGACGACCGCCTGCCGGTCGGCCGCGAGGCCGCGCACCGGGGCGGAGGCACCGACGGTGACCGCCTCGTGGACGGCGGTGCCCAGGTGCCGGGCGGTGCGGCGGGCCACGTCCCCGGCGGTGGTGCCGGGTTCCAGGGGCAGCAGCAGGACCGTGCCGCCGTCGCGGGCGGCGGCCAGGCCGTGGCGGGTGGCGGCGAGGTGGGAGGCCGCGGACCAGAGCCGGGTGCGGGCGGCCGCCTCCTGGTCGGCGTCGGCGGCGGCGCCGTCGAGCCGGGCCGCGAGCACGACATGGGTGGCGTCCAGGTCGGCGCGCAGTCGCGCGGCCCGCTCGCGCAGCAGGCGCGGGTCGCGGTCGCGGGCGTCGAGCAGGTCGTCCAGGAGTTCGCCGCGCACCCGCTGTTCGGCCTCGACGGCGGACCGCCGGGCCAGGAGCAGCAGGGAGGTGACCATGGCGGCCCGTTCCAGGGTGCGCTGGTCGACGGGGTCGAGGCCGGGGTGGCCGTGCAGGACGAGCGCGCCGAGCAGTTCGTCGCCGGCGGCCACCGCGGCGATCCAGTCGTCCCGGTGCCGTACGGCGTGGCCCTCGGCCCGCGAGGCGGCGACCGCGGCGGGGGCGGCCGTCTCGGTGAACTCCACCGTTCCGTCGAGGACTTCGGAGACGGCGGCGGCCACGTCGTGCACGCCGCCGCCGCGCAGGACCAGTTCGGCCAGCCGGTCGTGGACGTCGGAGGCGCGCTCGATGACACCGCTGCGGTCCCGGATGATCTCGTTGGCGCGTTCCAGGCCGGCCAGCGCGGAGCGGGTCTCGGTGAGCAGGTTGGCGGTGTCGATGGCGGCGGCGGCCAGCGCGGCGAAGGAGCCGAGCAGGGCGATCTGCTCCCGTTCGAAGACGCGGGCGCGCCGGTCGGCGGCGAACAGCACGCCGATGACGTTCATGCCGAGGGTCAGGGGGACGCCGAGGATCGCGACCAGGCCCTCGTCGCGGACGCCCGCGTCGATGGTCGCCGTGTGTCGGAAGCGTTCGTCGCGGAAGTAGTCGTCGGTGACGTACGGGCGGGCCGTCTGGGCGACGAGACCGCCGAGCCCCTCGCCCATGCCCAGGCGGAGCTGCTGGAAGCGGGCGGCGACGGAGCCCTCGGTGACCCGCATGTAGGTGTCGCCCTGGTCCGGGTCGTGCAGGCTCAGATAGGCGATGTCGGTGCCGAGCAGGGAGCGGGCCCGCTGCACGATCGCCCTCAGTACGGCGTCCAGGTCCCGCAGGCCGGCCAGGTCGTGGGCCGTCTCGAACAGCGCCGACAGTTCGGCCTCCCGGCGTCGGCGGCCCTCCAGTTCGGCCCGCACCCGCAGCGCGGCGAGCTTGGCGCGCTCCAGGGCCGCGATCCGCCCCGTGGACCGGCCCTCGGCGCGGGCCGCGAGCACGGGCCGCTCGTACGCCTCGGCCGGCGCACCCCGGGCGAGCAGCGCCAGGAACGGTGCGTCCATGTCGTCGTGACCGGTGCCGTCGTGGCCGGTGCCGTCGTGGCCGGTGCCGTCGTGGCCCGTGCCGTCGAGGGCGGTGTCGTCGAGGCCGGCGGGCTCGTGGCCGGGGCGGTCGTGATCGCGGGACATGGTCACAGGATTCCTCATGCCGCGCTCGGCCTGTCGTTCGGTCGTTCGGTCGTTCCGGCCTTCGGTCGTGTCCGGTCAGTGCGCGGTCCAGCCCCCGTCCAGGACCAGCGACGTGCCGGTCACGAAGGACGCGTGCGGGCCGCACAGGTAGGCGACGGCCTCGGCCACCTCCTCCGGCTCGATGAGCCGCCGCACCGCGCTGTCCCGCAGGAGCACCTCGGTCAGGACGCGGTCCTCCGGAACGCCGTGGGTGCGGGCCTGGTCGGCGAGCTGCCGCTCGACCAGGGGGGTGCGGACGTAGGCGGGGTTGACGCAGTTCGAGGTCACGCCGTGGGCGGCGCCTTCGAGGGCGGCGGTCTTGGACAGCCCTTCCAGTCCGTGTTTGGCGGCCACATAGGCCGACTTGTAGGCGGAGGCGCGCAGCCCGTGGACGGAGGAGATGTTGACGATCCGGCCCCAGCCCTGCCCGTACATATGGGGAAGGGCGCCGCGGATGAGGCGGAAGGGCGCCTCCAGCATCACGGTGAGGACAGTGTGGAAGACGTCAGGGGGGAAGTCCTCCAGCGGGCTGACCCGCTGGAGCCCGGCGTTGTTGACCAGCACGTCCGTGCCCGCGGCGACGGCTTCGGCGGCGTCCAGGTCGGTGAGGTCCAGGACGTGCGGTTCGACGGCGCCGGGCAGCCCGGCCGCGCTCTCGGCGAGCCTTTCGAGACCGGCCACGTCCCGGTCGACCGCCCGCACCTTCGCCCCCGCCGCCGCCAGCCGCAGCGCGCAGGCACGGCCGATGCCACCGGCGGCGCCGGTGACGAGGGCGGTACGGCCGTCGAGGTCCAGGACAGCGGCAGGGGCGGAGGCGGCGAGGGGCTCGGTCATGCCGCCGACTCTAGGCAGCACACCCCGACCACCCCATGTGGCCACCGTCCACACCTCACGGGGCCGGGATGGCCGGGCGCCACACCCCGCGGGGCCAAGACGGCCGGGCGCCCCCACCCGCGAGGTCGCGACGGCCCGGCGTCACACCCCGCGGAGCCGGTACGGCCGGGCACCCCCACCCGCCGGTCGGAACGGCCCGCCATCACACCCCAGAGATCGGCATAACCCGCCACCACACGCCGCGGAACCGGGACGGGCGGGCGCCCCAACCCGCGAGGTCGGAACGGCCCGACGCCCACACCCTCGAGGCCGGGACGCCCGCCGCCACACCCGGCGAGGCCGACATCACCCGCCACCGCACCCCGCGGGCCGGGACGCCCGCGCGCCCATACCCCCGAGGCCGGGACGCCCCACCCTCACACCCCAAAAATCGGCATCACCCGACGCCACACCCAGCGGGCCGGGAGGGGCAGGCACCCCCACCCGCAAGGTCGGCACGGCCCGACGCCCACACCCCCGAGGCTGGGACGTCCGCCGCCACACCCGGCGAGGCCGACATCACCTGCCGCCGCACCCCGCGGGCCGGGACGCCCGCGCGCCCTCACCCGCGAGGTCGGCACGGCCCCGCGCCCATACCCCCGAGGCCGGGACAGCCCGCCCTCACACCCCAGAAATCGGCATCACCCAACGCCACACCCAGCAGGGCCGGGACGCCCGCGCACCCCCACCCGCGAGGTCGGCACGACCCGGCGCCCCCACCCGAGGCCGGGACGACCCGACGCCCACCCACACCCCCCGAGGTCAGCATCCCCCCGCGTCACACCCACCCATCCCTCAGGCCGCCCCACCCCGCTCCAGCGGAATCCGCTCGCCCGCCTCCACCGCCACCGGGAGGCGGTTCTCCGTCGGGGGCAGGGGGCAGGTCGCCAGGTCCGTGTAGGCGCAGGGCAGGTTGGCCGCTCGGTTGAAGTCGACCGTGACCCGGCCGTCGGCGTCGGGCGGACCGATCTGGAGGGAGCGGTTCGCGGCGTACGTCGTCACGCCCGAGGTCGCGTCCGTGAACAGGACCGACAGCGCGCCCGGTGTCTTGCCGTTGAAGGCGGTGAGCCGGTACGTCTCGCCGTTCAGCTCGAACTCGACCCGGCCGGGGGAATCGTAGACGTGCTCCAGCCCCTCCACGGCGGCGCCGACCGTCACCGGCCGCGGCTCCGCGTCCGGTACGAAACGGCCCTCCAGGACCCAGCGCGGGTCGGGGGCGTAGGTGGGGGTGCGGGTGAAGGCGGTCCGCAGGGCGTTGCCGGGGTGGCGGGGCCGGACGATGTCGTGGCCGCCGCGCTTGGCGACCTCGATCAGCGCGTCACCGGCGCCGGCGTAGACGCTGGCGCGCTCCGCGATCACGCCGAAGACGTGCCGGCCGCGCACCACCGTGCCGTCCACGGTGAGTTCCTCGTCCGGCGCTAGGTCGACGACGATGCCCTCGTCGGTGGTGGACCAGGCGCCGGGCGCGTCGTCGAAGCGGGCCGGCTCGGGACTCAGCCAGCGCAGGCTGGTGATGGCGAGGAAGCCGTGCGGGCCGGACAGCACCTCCTCCTTCTGCCGGTGCCACTCCTCCCACGCCTGGACGAATCCGGTGCGGTCGATGTCCTGGGCGGTCTGGACGGTCATGTGCACTCCCTGAGGCGTTCGGGGCGTTCGGGCCGTTCGTCAGCGGATGTCGATGTCGGCTGCAACCGCCCCGCGCGCGGGTGTCATCCCGTCCGGGCCCCTGCCCCGGCGGATTTCATGAGCCCGCAACACGAGCCCGGGCCGGGCGGCGTAGGTTGAGGCGACCGGTCCGAGGTGGAGAGGAGGGTGGAGGCCATGCGTGTTCCTGGCGCGGCACCGCGCGGTGCCGGCACGGGCGCGCGGCTGATCACCCGGCGGCATGTCGACTACTGCCGCACCGCCTCCGCCGTCTGTCCTTCCGCACGCCCCTGACCTCGCCGGCCACCGGGCCGGCCGTCTCGACGTGTCCTCGGAAGGAACCCCCGATGTCCGGCCCCGCCCTGCGGCTCGCCCTCGAAATCGACGGCGACGGCGCCCATCCCGCGGCCTGGCGCCGCGCCGCCCACTCCCCCGGCCACCTGCTCACCGCGCGCCGGACGGCCGGTGTCGCCGCCGCCGCGGAGAACGCCGGTTTCACCCTCGTCACCCTGGAGGACGGGGCGTTGCCGCCGGGCGGCGCGTCCGATGTGGTGGGGCGGATCGGCGCGGTGGAGCGGGCCGCGTTCCTCGCCGCGACGACCAGCGTGGTCGGCATCGCGCCCGTGGTGCCGGTGACGTACGCCGAACCCTTCCATGTCTCCAGCCAGTTGGCGTCCCTGGACCACATCTCGTCCGGGCGCGCGGGCTGGGTCGTGGGGGACGAGACGGCTCCGGAGGCGGCGCGCGCCTGGGGCCGCCCGCTCGTCGAGGGTGCCGAGGCGCGGGCTCGCGAGGCCGCCGACGGTGTCGACGTCGGCCGTGCACTGTGGGACTCCTGGGAGGACGACGCGGTCATCCGCTCGGTGGCCACCAGCCGCTACCTGGACCGGGAGCGGCTCCACTACGTCGACTTCACCGGCGGTTCCTACTCGGTGAAGGGTCCGGCGATCGTGCCGCGGCCGCCACAGGGGCAGTTGGTCGTCATCGGGCGGCCTGACGCCGTGCCCGCCGACCGGCTCGACGTGGCCCTCGTCGGCGGCCCGGACCTCGCGTCGGTGACCGCCGCCGCGGCTGCCGTCCGCGCGCGGGTGCCCCGGGTGTTCGCCGAGGTCGAGGTCGCCCTCGACACTGCGGACGCCCCGGCCGAGGACCGGGTGGCCGACCTGGCGCGGCACGCGCCGTGGGCCGACGCCGGACGCCTGCGCTACACCGGCTCGGCGACCGGACTCATCGCCCTGCTGGGCGAGTTGGCGGACGTGGTGGACGGCGTACGGCTGCATCCGCTGGTCCTCGACGAGGAACTGCCCGTGCTGTCCCGGCTGGTGATCCCCGCGCTCGTCGAACGGCGGCTCGCGGTACGCCCGTTGCCCGCCGCCACCCTGCGTACGCACCTGGGTCTGGAACGCCCCGCCAACCGTTACGCCGCCGCCGTCGCGGCCGCCCGACAGCTCGGGGAGATCCGATGACCCGCACCGACCCCCTCGACGTGCCCCGGCCGGACGCGCGGGTGCACTTCGGCGTGTTCTTCCAGGGCGTCAACCACTGGACCGTCTGGTCCGACCCGGCCAGCGGCTCCCAGATCGACCCCGCCAACTTCCGCAAGGTCGCGCAGACCGCCGAACGGGGCCTGTTCGACGCGTTCTTCCTCGGTGAGGGGCTGCGGCTGCGCGAGGTCGACGGCCGGATCCATGAACTCGACGTGGCGGGACGGCCGGACGCCGTCACGCAGCTCGCCGCCCTGGCCGCCGTCACCGACCGGATCGGCCTGGTCAGCACCTCCAACACCACCTTCAACGAGCCCGCCGACCTCGCCCGCCGGCTGTCCGGCCTCGACCTGCTGTCGGCGGGCCGCGCCGGCTGGAACGTGGTGACCACCGACAACGCCTGGACCGGAGCCAACTTCCGGCGCGGCGGCTATCTCGACCACGCCGACCGGTACCGGCGCGCCGAGGAGTTCCTCACCGTGGCGCGTGCCCTGTGGGACGGCTGGGCCGACGGATGGGCGGACGGCGCGGTGTCCGGTGCGGCGGACGCCCCGGCCTGGGCCGCGCCGGACGCCGTGCGCCGGGTCCGGCATCAGGGGCCGCAGTTCGACGTGGATCTCGCGCCGACCCTGCCGCGCAGCCCGCAGGGCCATCCGGTGATCTTCCAGGCCGGGGACTCCGGTGAGGGCCGCGACTTCGCCGCCCGCAACGCGGACGTGATCTTCTCCGCGCACGGCAACGACTTCGACGACGCGCTGGGCTTCGCCGAGGACGTCCGGCGGCGGCTGCGGGCGGCCGGGCGGCCCGAGGACGATCTGCGGATCCTGCCCGGCACGGAGATCATCCTCGGCGCCACCGAGGAGGAGGCGCTGGAGAAGAAGCACTGGATCCGGCTCCAGCAGGTCACCCCGGCGACGGCGCTGGGGGTGGCGGGGCTGCTGTGGGGGCTCGACCTGTCCGGCCGGGACGCCGACGGTCCGCTGCCGAAGGAAGACCCGGTCGTCGCCGAGAACGACGGCTCCTTCGGCGCCCGGCGCGTCGCCGATCCCCGCGCGGTCGTCGCCGAGTGGCGGGAGAAGGCCGAGGCGAACGGCTGGTCGCTGCGCGAGACGGTCATCCACCTGGGCCCGCAGCGCGGCCATGTCGGCACCCCGGCGGGGCTCGCCGACCGGTTCACGCACTGGGTGCGGCACGGCGCCGTCGACGGCTTCAACGTCACGCCGTACCTGATCCCCGACGGCCTCGACGACATCGTGAACCTGCTCGTGCCCGCACTCCAGGAACGCGGCGTCTATCCGGACCGGTACACGGGGACGACACTGCGCGAGCACCTCGGGCTGCGCGCACCGCTCACCCGCCGAGCCGGTTGACCGTACCCGGACCGGTTGACCGTATTCGGGACGTCTCACGCCTGCGCGAGGCGGTGCGGCTGGAGCAGGAGCAGGGCGATGTCGTCGGTGTGCCGGTCGCGGCGCCGTCGGGCGTGGGCGAGCAGGCGGTCCAGGAGCTGGTGCAGCGGAAGGTCGCCGGCCGCGCCGAGGCGGCGGGCGAGGCCGGCGGTGGTCCGGGCCATGTCGGTGCCCGGGGACTCCACCAGGCCGTCGGTGTAGAGGGCGAGGACGGCGCCCGGCTCCAGGGGCAGGGTGGTGAGTGGGTAGGCGGGGGCCACGACCTCGATGCCGAGGGGCGGCCCCGGCCGGACGTCGACGACCCGGGCCCGGTCGTGCGGGCGCCGCAGGAGCGGGGGCGGGTGTCCGGCGCTGGCGAGGGTCAACCGATGCGCGGCCAGGTCGAGATGGGCGTAGAGACAGGAGGCGAACCGGCCGGCGTTCAGGTCGGCGAGGTCGCGGTCGGTGCGGACGAGGACCTGGTCGGGGCTGGCCCCGGCCGTGGCGTGGGAGTGCACGGCCATCCGGACCTGGCCCATGAGGGCGGCGGCCGTCATGTCGTGGCCCTGGACGTCTCCGATGACGGCCGCGACGGTGGTGTCGGTCAGCCGGATGAGGTCGTAGAAGTCGCCGCCGATGTTCATGCCGTGGCCCGCGGGCAGATAGCGCGCGGCGACCTCGAGGCCGGTCACGGACGGCAGGGCCTGCGGCAGGAGCGTCTGCTGGAGGGCGTGGGCGAGTCCGTGCTTGGCGTCGTAGAGCCGGGCGCGGTCCAGGGCCTGGGCGACGAGACCGGCGAGCGGGGTGAGGATCGAGCGCTCGGCGGCGGTGAAGAGGCGCGGGTGGTTGTAGGCGAGGAGGAGGCCGCCGAGGGGACGTCCCGAGCTGAGCAGCGGCAGGAAGGCCCATGCCTCCTTGTCGCTGATCTGGGGTGCCCGGGGGTAGTCGCGGGTCAGCTCGGCGCGGCTGGCGAAGAACGACGAGGTGCCGGTGGCCAGGACGCGGCCCGCGGGGGTCCGGTCGGTGTCCACGGGCAGTCCGTCGATCAGCTCGACCACGGCGGGGTCGTAGCCGCGGTGGCCGATGATGTGCATCCGGGCCCCGTCGGCGGTGTACATGATCATGCCGTGGGCGCCGAAGGCGGGCAGGATCTGTTCGGCGACCAGGTCCACGACGTCCTGGACGCCGATGGTCTCGGTGAGCGCGGCCGCCATCGTCATCAGCAGATGGATCCTGCTCTCCGGCATGCCGACGGTGCTCGCGGGCGGCGGGGTCCCGGCGGGCCGGGAGGACCGGTCGGGGGTGATGAGGATGCTGGTGCCGCTGTCGTCGACGTGGAAGCGCAGGTCGAGCCACTGGTCCGGCGGGCGCAGGACGGTCAGGGCGACGGGCTCGCGGCTGGTCAGGGCCGTGCGGTACGCGTCCATGTAGGCGATGGTGTCGAGCCAGGGCAGCGCGTCCCCGGGCCGGCTGCCCAGCAGGTGGGCCGGGGGCCGGCCCAGCAGGGCGCCGGCGGCGGTGTTCACGTAGGCGACGCGGCCGCCGACGTCGAGGGCGAGGGTGCCGAGGGGCAGGCGTTCCACCAGGCCGGCCGCCGCGTGCGGGGACTGCGGTCCCGGCTGGGTGTGATGGAGGTGGACGAAGCGGGGCCGGTCGGGGATGACGGGCGGGCCGGGGGCGGTGTTCAGGACCCGGGCGAGGCGTCGGACACTGGAGGCGATGTGCCCGCGTTCGCGGCGGCTGAGCCGGGGGGAACGGCCGGGGGCCCACATCAGCAGCAGCGCGCCCCGGCAGTGCCGTACGTCCTTGAACGGGACGACGGCGAAGGCGAGTTGATAGGGAATGTTGGCGGCGGCGCGCGGATAGCAGCGGGCCAGCTCCTCCAGCGAACTCACCCACACGAGCCGCTCACCGCGGACCGCGTCCTGGGCGGGGCCGTGGGCGGCGTACGTGGTCCGCCACCAGGGCGCGAAGGCGTCGACCGGCGCCCCGCAGAGCGACACCAGCCCGAGCACGCCCTCGGCCTGGTCCAGCAGATAGACACCGCCGGACTGGGCTCCGGTACGACGCACGGCGGCGGCCAGGGCGTCACCGAGCGCATCGACCACATCTGTCTGCTCAGCGGACCCGGTCATCCGGCGCGACCCCTGACGCCCATACCGGCACGGTAAGCCAGCCCAGGGGCCACGGCATGTGGATCAGGGACGGGGCCCCGCCGGACACGTCTGCCACCTGCGGCGGGCGGGGCCGGTCCACGGGGCGGGGGTGCGAGGCCGACGGGTCGGCGTGCAGTGCAAAGGGCAGGCGCGCGCGGCCTGCGGCGGGCGGGGCGGGCTCAGGTGCGGCAGGGCGGGCACAGGTGGGTGCGGCTGGCGCGCCACAGGCGGGGCCGGCCCACGCCGAGCGGGGTGACCCGCGCGCCAGGCCCGCAGCGCCTCGGCACACCCGGCGGGCGAGTGCAGCCTGCGGCGGGCGGGGCGGGCTCAGGTGCGGCAGGGCAGGCACAGGTGGGTGGGGCAAGCGCGCCACAGACGGGGCGCCGGCCCACGCCGAGCGGGGTGTGACCTCGCGACACGCCCGCAGCGCGTCGGCAGGCACCCGGCGGGTGCGACCGGCCCGGGGGGGCAGAACGGGCTCAGGTGTGGCAAGGCAGGCGCAGGTGCGGCAGGGCAGACAACAGGTGCGGCGGGCACGCCCCACGCAGGGCCGGGCCCACGCCGCACCGGGTGACCGCACGCCACGCCCACACCGCGTCGGCACACCCGGCGGGCGCGGCCGGCCCGCGGCAGGCGGGACGGGCACGCGCGCGGGCGTGGCAGGCACGCGTCACAGCGCGCAGGCCGCGCCGGGCCCGCGTCCCGCGGCGCGGGCGTGCGGCGAGCCGGGTCCGGGTCCGGTCCGGCCGGAAGAGGCGCGTCACGGTTCAGGCCGGAAGCGGCGGGTTCCGGTCCAGCCGGAAGAGGCCCGTTTCCGTTCAAGCCGGAAGCGGCGGGTTCCGGTCCAGCCGGAAGAAGCCCGTTCCCGTTCAAGCCGTAAGCGGCCGGTTCCGGTTCAGGCCGGGGTCACCGTCGTCCCCACCAGTGCCGAGAGCTGGGGCGAGTACGTGGCGTGCAGGACGAGGGCCGCGCTGCCGACCACCGCCGCGTCCGTGCCGAGGGGGGACGCCTCGACCTCGACGACCCTGATGTGGCGGGCCAGCGGACGGCTGGCCAGGGCCGCGGCGACGGTGTCGACGTAGCGCGACTCGACGTGCTGGATGCCGTGGCCGCCGAGGACGATGAGGTCCACGTCGATGAAGTTGGCGATGTCGACCGCGACCGAGGCGACATGGTGGGCGGTCTCGTCGATGACGGCCGCCGCGACCGGGTCGCCGGCGGCCGCGGCCACCCGGACGGCGGCGTGGTCGACGGCCCCGGGGTCCGCGGCGAAGGCCCGTGCCAGCGCGCTGTCCGGGTGCGGCCCGGCGGCGAGTCTGCGGTGCACCTCGGCGACGATCGCGGTGGGGTTGACGAGCCCCTCCAGGCACCCCCGGTTGCCGCAGTAGCACAGCGGCCCGTCGGGCAGCACGGAGGAGTGTCCGAACTCGCCCGCGTTGAGCGAACCGCCGCGGTACACCTGGTGGTTGAGGATGAGTCCGCCGCCGATGCCGGTGCCGAGGAAGAAGTAGGCGAAGTTCGCGACCCCGCGCCCCGCGCCGGACCAGCGCTCCCCCACCGCGGCGGCGGTGGCGTCGTTGTCGAGGGTGACCGGCAGCCCGGTGGCCTCGCTCAGCATGTGCTGCACGGGCACCCGGGTCCAGCCGGAGAGCTGGGGGGCGCCGACGATGACCCCCTGTTCGACGTCGATCGGGCCGGGCGTCGCGAGGCCGAGGCCGAGGACCCGGTCGCGGGCGACGCCCGTCTCGGCGAGGACGTCGGCGACCAGTTCGGCCATGTCCTTGACGACCTGCGCCGGGTCGGTCCCGGGGTGCGTGGGGCGCTTCTTGACGACGAGGGGCCGGCCGAGCAGGTCGACCACGGTGCAGCTCAGCTCGACCGGGTCGAAGTGCAGCCCGACGGCGCTGCCCGCGTCGGCGTTGACCCGCAGGGTGGTGCGGGGCTTGCCGCCGGTCGCCCCCCGGCTGGCGCCGTCCTCGCGGACGATGCCCTCGTCGAGCAGCCGGCGCACGATGCCCGAGACCGTCTGCGGGGTGAGGCCGGTGTGCTGGGCGATCTCGACGCGGCTGATGCCGTCGGCGAGCTGGATCTGGTCCAGGACGACGGCCCGGTTGTATCGCCCGACCTTGGGAAGGTTCGTTCCTGCCTGCCGCACGCACGGTCCTCTCTCGTAACCCCCCGACAACATATCTCCCGCACCCCATTGACTTAGTAAAACAAATGGATTTAGTGTCCGGGCGCAGACGAAACATCCCGGACACGAAGGCACCGGGCAGTGCCATCGGAGGCAAGTTGATGTCCATGCAATGCCGCAGGCCCGAAGGCCCGGGGACCGCTTCGCGGGCTCCCGGCGGTGGGGAGCACCGCTCATGACACCCACCGCCACGAACCTGCTGGAGATGCGGTCGATCACCAAGACCTTCCCCGGCGTCACCGCGCTCGCCGACGTCAGCCTCGTCGTGCGGGAAGGTGAGATCCACGCGATCTGCGGCGAGAACGGCGCCGGCAAGTCCACGCTGATGAAGGTGCTGAGCGGGGTGCACCCGTACGGCAGTTACAGCGGCGACATCGTCTACCGGGGCGAGCAGGTCCGCTTCCACGACATCCGGGCCAGCGAGCAGTCCGGCATCGTGATCATCCACCAGGAGCTGGCGCTGGTGCCCGGTATGTCGATCACCGAGAACCTGTTCCTCGGCAACGAACCGCGCCGGCGCGGCGCCATCGACTGGAAGACCGCCCAGCGCCGGGCCCTGGAGCTGATGGAGCAGGTGGGCCTGCGCGAGGACCCCGACACGCTCATCAAGGACATCGGTGTCGGCAAGCAGCAACTCGTCGAGATCGCCAAGGCGTTCGCGAAGGACGTGAAGCTGCTGATCCTCGACGAGCCGACCGCGGCCCTGAACGAGGACGACTCCCGCCATCTGCTCGACCTGCTGCGCGGCTTCCGCGAGCGGGGCATCACCTCGATCATCATCTCGCACAAGCTGAACGAGATCGAGGCGGTCGCCGACACCATCACCATCCTGCGCGACGGCCGCACCATCGAGAGCCTCGACGTGCGGGCGGACGGCGTCAACGAGGACCGGATCGTGCGCGGCATGGTCGGCCGGGAGCTCGACAGCCGCTTCCCCGACCACACCCCGGACATCGGCGAGGTCTTCTTCGAGGTCCGCGACTGGACGGTGCGGCACCCGAGTTCGGACGAGCGGCTGGTGTGCAAGGGCTCGTCCTTCCATGTCCGGCGCGGCGAGATCGTCGGCTTCGCGGGACTCATGGGCGCGGGCCGCACCGAACTCGCGATGAGCCTGTTCGGCCGCTCCTACGGCACCTGGCTGTCCGGGCAGGTCTTCAAGGACGGCAAGGAGATCCGGCTGAAGACGGTGTCGGACGCCATCCGGCACGGCCTCGCCTACGTCAGCGAGGACCGCAAGTCGATCGGTCTGAACCTGCTGGACGACATCAAGACGTCGATGGTGGCCGCGAAGCTGTCGAAGATCGCCCGGCGCAGCGTCATCGACCCGGTGCGCGAGCACCGCATCGCCGAGGAGTACCGCCGCAGCCTGCGGATCAAGACGCCGAACGTCGACGAGGGCGTCGTCAAGCTCTCCGGCGGCAATCAGCAGAAGGTCGTCCTGGCGAAGTGGATGTTCACCGACCCCGATCTGCTGATCCTCGACGAGCCCACGCGCGGTATCGACGTGGGCGCCAAGTTCGAGATCTACGGGATCATCCAGCGGCTGGTGGCCCAGGGCAAGGGGGTCGTCGTCATCTCCTCCGAGCTGCCCGAGCTGATCGGCCTGTGCGACCGCGTCTACACGGTGTTCGAGGGCACCATCACCGGCGATGTGGCGCGCGCCGACGCCGAACCGGAACTCCTGATGAAGCAGATGACCGCTACCAAGAAGAGCCCCACTCCATGAGCCGTATAACTGACCTTCAGAAGAACCTCTTCGGAGGCTCGACCTCCAACGCCCGCCAGTTCGGCATGATCTCCACCCTGGTGGCGATCGTCCTGCTGTTCCAGATCTGGACCGACGGTCTGACGCTGACCTCCGGCAACCTCATCGCGGTGGTCAGCCAGTACTCGTACATCCTGATCCTGGCCATCGGCATGCTGATGGTGATCGTCGCCGGGCACATCGACCTGTCGGTCGGCTCGGTCGCCGCGTTCACCGGCATCGTCGTCGCCAAGGCGATGCAGGAGTACGACCTGCCGTGGCCGCTGGGCATCGCGCTCGGGCTGCTCGTCGGCGCGGCGATCGGCGCCTGGCAGGGCTTCTGGGTCGCCTACATCGGCGTACCGGCCTTCATCGTGACCCTCGCCGGGATGCTGCTGTTCCGCGGCGGCAACCAGTACATCGGCAACGCCGACACGGTCCCGGTGCCCGAGGGCTTCCGGGAGATCGGCGCCGGCTTCCTGCCCGAGGTGGGGCCCGACACCGGCTACAACAACCTGACGCTGCTGCTCGGCGTGGCCGCCTGCGCGGGTGTGGTGTGGCGGGAGTGGAAGGCGCGGCAGACCCGCCGTGAGATGGGGGCCGACACGGCTCCGCTGTGGGTCGCGGGCATCCGGCTGGCCGTCATGATCGGCGTGATCGTCTTCGCGACGCTGCGGTTCGCCGGCGGCCGGGTCGGCACCAGCCTGCCGATCTCCGGCATCATCCTGATCGTCCTGGTCCTCGCCTACTCCTTCTACACCCGCAACACCGTGGGCGGACGGCACATCTACGCCGTGGGCGGCAACGCGCGCGCCGCGGAGCTGTCCGGTGTGAAGCTCAAGCGGGTCAACTTCCTCGTCATGATGAACATGTCGGTGCTGGCCGCGCTGGCCGGCATGATCTTCGTGGCCCGGTCGTCGGCCTCCGGTCCGCAGGACGGTCTGAGCTGGGAACTGGACGCCATCGCGGCCGTGTTCATCGGCGGCGCGGCGGTCTCCGGCGGTCTCGGCACCGTCAGCGGCTCGATCGTCGGCGGTCTGGTGATGGCCCTGCTCAACAACGGTCTCCAACTGGAGGGCGTGGGCTCCGACATGGTCCAGATCATCAAGGGTCTCGTGCTCCTGCTGGCCGTCGCCTTCGACGTCTACAACAAGAGCCAGGGACGGTTCTCGATCATCGGCACCCTGACCCGGCCGTTCCGCCGGGACGATCCGGGGGCGCCGGCCGCGCCGACGGCCCCGGCCTCCGATCCGGACGCCGACAAGGCCAAGGTCGCCGGCTGACCGGCCGCGGCCCGTCCCCCTCCCCCCAGACGACCGGACACCCGGTCCCCTGACAACCGGGTGTCCGGTCCCCCCTCTCCCGGCACGACCGGGCACGGTCACACGGTCCGGCGGTTCCACCGCACCGCCTCCGCCGCGTTCGACGGCACAGCTCACTCAAGGCACCAGCACCACACGAAGGGTTCACCTCCACCATGCGCACATCCGTCATCAGAAGCATCGCCGCCGTCGGCGCCGTCGCCCTGCTCACCCTGGGCACCGCGGCCTGCTCCAACGAACGCGAGGGCTCCACCAGCAGCGACAGCGCCGACGGCAAGGGCTTCAAGCAGGACTCCCTGATCGGCGTGGCGCTGCCCGCCAAGACGTCGGAGAACTGGGTGCTCGCCGGTGACCTGTTCACCTCGGGCCTCAAGGACGCGGGCTTCAAGGCCGACGTCCAGTACGCGGGCGCCTCGACGACCGTCGCCGACCAGCAGGCGCAGATCTCCTCCATGGTCACCAAGGGCGCGAAGGTCATCGTGATCGGCGCGACCGACGCCTCCCAGCTCGCCACCCAGGTGAAGCAGGCCAAGGAGGAGGGCGCCACCGTCATCGCCTACGACCGTCTGATCACCAACACCCCGGACGTCGACTACTACATCGCCTTCGACAACTTCAAGGTCGGCCAGCTCCAGGGCCAGGCCCTGATCGACGGCATGAAGGCGAAGAAGGCGAAGGGCCCCTGGACCATCGAGCTGTTCTCCGGCTCGCCGGACGACAACAACTCCAAGGTGTTCTTCGACGGCGCGATGGAGGTCCTCAAGCCCCTCATCGACAAGGGCGACATCGTTGTCGGTTCGGGTCAGACCGACATCAAGCAGACGGCCACGCAGGGCTGGAAGGCGGAGAACGCCCAGCAGCGGATGGACTCCCTGCTGACCTCGGCCTACGGCGGCAAGAAGACCCTGGACGGCGTCCTGTCCCCCAACGACACGCTGGCCCGCGCGATCCTCACCTCGGTCAAGGGCGCCGGCAAGGCCGTCCCGGTCGTCACCGGCCAGGACTCCGAGGTCGAGTCGGTGAAGTCGATCATGGCCGGTGAGCAGTACTCGACCATCAACAAGGACACCCGCAAGCTCGTCGCGGAGACCGTCAACATGGTCAAGGCCCTCCAGAAGGGCGACAAGCCGACCATCAACGACACCAAGTCGTACGACAACGGTGTCAAGGTCGTCCCGTCGTACCTCCTGCCGCCCGTCATCGTGACGAAGGACAACGCGGCCGAGGCGTACGCCAACGACCCGAAGCTGTCGGCGCTCACCAAGTAGTCCGAGCGCGTACGGCGCACGCCGCCGCCCGCCCCGTTCACCTCCGGGGCGGGCGGCGGCGTTCGTGTTCCCTCAGGCGCCCGTCCCGGGCGGGGCGTCCAGGCGCCGGACCAGGTCGCGCAGGACGGGGCCGTACTCGGGGTGCGCGAGGGCGTGGGCCATCTGGGCCACCAGGTAGTCGGCCGGGTTGCCGGTGTCGTACCAGGTGCCCTGGATGACCTGGCCGTAGACGGCGCAGCTGGCGGCGTAGGCGTTGATCGCGTCGGTCAGATAGACCTCGCCCGGCGTCCGGCCCTTCTTGACGGCCTCGTGCCAGAGGCGGGTCTGCTCCCGTAGTTCGTCGACGATGCCGGGGGTGATGACATAGCCGCCGATCGCCGCGTACGAGGAGGGGGCGTCCTCGGGTCGCGGCTTCTCGACCAGGCCGGTGATCCGGAGCTGTCCGTCGCCCAGGTTCTCGCGGACGATGGGGACGCCGTAGCGCTGGGAGTCGGCCGGGTCCATGGGCAGCAGGGCGAGCACCGGGCAGGCGGTCTGCTCGTAGGCGCGGATGAGCTGCTGGGCCCGGGGCACCTCGGCCACGAACACGTCGTCCGGCCACAGCACCAGGACGGGTTCGTCGCCGAACGAGCGGGCCGCGTTGAGGACCGGGGTGCCGTTGCCGTACGGGCCGTGCTGGTCGAGGTAGCTGATGTGGCCGCGGCGGGCCAGGTCGGAGACCTCCTCCACGGCGTCGGCGTACGCCTCCTTGCCGTCGGCGCGCAACTGCGCGACGAGCGCCGGGTTGGGCCGGAAGTGCTCCTGGATGAGGGACTTGCCGCCGCTGACCACGATCGTGATGTCGGTGATGCCGGAGTCCACCAGCTCCCGCACGGTGTGCTCCACGACCGGTTTGTCGCCGACCGGGAGCATCTCCTTGGGGATCGCCTTGGTGAGGGGCAGCAGGCGGGAGCCGAGTCCCGCGGCGGGGATCACGGCCCTGCGGATCGTCGGGGGCATCGGGCCTCTCTCGTCGGGGGGTGCGGGTGCGACGGTATCAACGCTCTCCCCCGCGGGCCCGGCGGGCGGCCACGGCAGGCCGGTCCCGGGGCGGCCGCCTTCCTACCGGCGAGTAGGATGCGCGTTCCCAACGAACGGAGTCGTCGTGGCCCGCAGGTTCACCGTGTCCGGCAGCATTGTCGTCGAGGTCCCGCCGGAGGTGGCGTACGGGGCGGTCAGCCGGCCCGCGCAGATGGGGCGGTGGAGTCCGGAGAACCTCGGGGCCGCGGTGGCGGAGCCGGACGTGTCCGCCGCGCTGGGGACGACGTTCGAGGGGCGCAACAAGCGGGGGCCGTTCCGCTGGGTCACCCGGTGCACGGTGACGGCGGCGGACGAGGGGCGGCGTTTCGCGTTCCGGGTGCACGCGATCGGGCTCGGCCGGCCGCGGCTGCGGGGGCCGATAGCGACCTGGGAGTACCGCTTCGAGCCCGAGGGCGGGGCCACCCGGGTCACGGAGTCCTGGACCGACGACCGGCGCGCCTGGCCGGCGCCCGTCGCGCACGCCTTCGACCGGCTGGTCACCGGCGGCCGGACCTTCGCCGACTTCCAGACGGCGAACATCGCCAGGACCCTGCGCAATCTGAAGCGCGCACTGGAGGCGGAGGCCGGCTCCTGAGGTCAAGGGGCTCGCAGCACCCCTCGCAGCACCCCTTCGGCGCCGAAGGCCACCGGCAGGAAGCGGGCGGCGATACGGGCGTAGCCGGCGGTGTTGGGGTGCAGGCCGTCGGGGAGGTCGGCGACGTCGTCCGGTCCGAACAGGGTGGTCCCGTCGACGACATGGAGCCGTTCGTCGCCGTCGGCGCGGCGTGCCTCGACGTGCCGGGTGAGCAGTTCGCGGATGCGGGTGAGGGTGAGCGCCCCGTCCGCGAGCACGGCGGGGCGGTCGACGGTGCGGACGACGCCGTCGGAGCCGAGGAGGGTGGGTCCCGGCCGGGTCTCGGCGGCCGGGCAGACGATGGGCGTGACGACGAGGATCGGTGTGTCGGGCCTGCCCTCGCGGATGGTGTCGAGGAATCCGTGGAAGGCGGGCACGAAGGCGCGTTCGCGCATGCTGTCGCCGTTGAGGACGTTGATGCCCAGTTCGAGGCTGATCGCGGCCGCGGGCAGATCGCGCAGGGTGCGGGCCACGAAGGGGTCGAGGTGGCATTCGCCCGCGAGGGCGAGGTTGACCAGGGACCGGCCCGCGGCGCGGGCCACGACGGCCGGCCAGGTGGCGGTGGGCCGGTCCGCCTCCGCGCACTGGCTGATGGAGCTGCCGTGGTGCACCCACACGGGACCGGACGGCGGCGCCGGACGCACCGTCGCCCCGGCCGGGATCCGTACGTCGACCAGCCGGAACCCGCGGGAGACCGGCAGCCAGATCTCCACCCGCCGCTCCCGGCCCGCGCGGCCGAGGGCGAGCCTGACCCGGGCGGGGTCGGCCGGCTGGAGCCGTACGTCCTCCGTGGCGGGGTCGTGGAAGATGAGGTTCTCCTCCCGCACCACCACCGGTTCCCGCAGCTCCCCGTCCACCACCAGGTCGAGCACGCTGCCGCTGGGGGTCTCCCCGAGCGCCACGGCCTCGGTGAACCGGGCCACCAGCTCGACCTCGGCGGCGTCCGTGAGCAGCTCCAGCCGTACGCCCGAGGGGACGGTGCTGCTGAACTCGTACATGGGGTCGGCCAGTTGCCGGCGTCCCGCCTCCGGTGCCCGGTGCAGGGCGATGCCGTCCAGCTCGACGGTGGTCGCGAGGGCGCCGACGACACAGTCGAGCGCGCGGTCGAGGACGGACTGCTGCACGGGACACCTCTCGTCGGGGGCGGTCGGAGCCGGGGGACACCCCGGTGCGGTCAGAGCACGGGGAAGTCCCCGGTGCCGTAGCACTCCCGGGGCAGGGGGTCCGGTGTGCTCTCGGGGTCGAGCAGATGGGCGACGACGGCGGCGGCCGTGCGGTGCCAGAAGCGGGAGCGGCGCAGCATCGGGTGGTCGCCGCCGCCGACGACGGCCATCCCCGCCCGTGCCGCCAGGCCCGAGGCGCGGCGTACGCACTCGGCCGAGGCGGCGGGGAAGGTGACACGGTCGTCCTCGCCGTGCAGGGCGACCAGGTGCCGGCCCGCGACCTGTTCCACCGGTTCGTCGTGCGGCCACCACGGGGCGAGGGCGACGACACCGTGCACCTGGGAGTGTCCCGCGGCGCGCAGGGCGGCCCGGCCGCCCATCGAGTGGCCGAGCAGCACCGTGGGCAACGGCCCTTCCCGGAGGGCGAGTTCGTCGAGCGCCCGGTGGATGTCGCGCACCGGGTCGGCGCGTTCGCCGTTCCAGCCGCGCAGCCGGTAGCGGACCTGGGCGATCAGGACGTCCTGGCGGGGCAGGGCCGCCGAGACCGCGCGGACGAAGGGGTCCATCCGGAGCGCGGCGAGCTGCCAGGGCCGGGTGCGGCGCTCGCTGGCCTCCTGGCCGCCGTGCAGCACCAGGACGGCGGCGCGCGGGGCGGGCGGGCTGCGCCGGGGCAGCAGCGCCCGGCCCGTGGGGAGAACCGGCTCGGTCATGTCCTGACGCATGTCCCGTCGCACCGTGCGGCACTCCTCGTTCGCGGCTCGTGTCCCGTCGCGCACGCGTGGGTGCGTGGCGCAGGGTGATTCTGCCCGAGCGCGGCGCACGGTGACCCGGCCGCTCGCCCGCGCTCAGCCGACGGAGCCGCCGTGCCGGGTCGTCGCGGCCAGGTCGGCGAGGCCCCCGGCGCCCAGGGGGCCGGTGGGCGGCAGCGGTTCCTCGGCCTCCAGACCGGGCAGGACGTGCCGGGACACGCGCAGCACGACCGGCGGCAGGGCGGCGCGCGTCGCCTGGACCGCCCGCAGCCAGCCGGGGACGTAGACGGCCGTGCGCCGCCGCTCGACGGCGTGTGCCAGCCGGTCGGCGACGACGTCGGCCGGGAGGACGCGGCGGGCCGGCGGGGGCATGTGGGCCCGCAGTTCCCTGAGGACCGTGTGGCGGTCGGCGTCGCGGACCATGTCCGTGTCGGTCCAGTTGAGGTAGGCGATGCCCACGGCCACCCCGTGATGGGCGACCTCGGCCCGCAGGGAGTGGGCGAACGCCTCCACGCCGGCTTTCGAGGCGCAGTAGGCGCTCATCATCGGGGCGGCGCCGAACGACGCGAGCGAGGCGATCTGGAGGTGGTAGCCGGCGGTCACCGTCAGGTCGGGCAGGAACACCCGGGCGGTGCCGGCGCTGCCGGTCAGGTTCACGTCGATCACACGCCGCCAGGCGGCGGGGTCGGACAGGGCGAAGGGGCCGCCCTCGGCGATGCCGGCGTTCGCGACGACCACCGACGGCGGCCCCAGCCGGTCCCGGACGACCTCGGCGGCGTGTTCCAGCGCCGTGTCGTCGGTGACGTCGGCCGCGACGGCGACCGCCGGACCGGGCAGCGCGGCGGCGACCGCGTCCAGCGCGGGCCGGTCGTGGTCGATGAGGGCCAGCCGGGCCCCGCGCCGCGCGAGCGCCTCCGCGAGCGCCGCGCCCAGCCCGCGCGCGGCTCCGGTCACCACCGCGGTGCGGTCCTTCAGCGGGCTGTCAGCCACGGCCGGGTCCCCTCCTCCGCTGCTTCAGCTCCGCCTCGTACAGGTGGTCGCGGCCGCCCGCGAGCCGGTCCACGGCCTCCCGGGCCAGCAGGGCGAAGGGCCGGTGGTACGTGTCGTCGTACGCCTCGACGATCTGGAAGGTCCAGTGGCCCGGGACGACGTTGCGGCCGACGATCTCCGCGCGCACCTTGTCGGCCCACTCGGGGTGCCCGGCGCGGCGCAACAGGTCCACCGCCTCGTCCAGTTGGAAGTCGGCGGTGCCGGTGAGCTGGTGGAAGGAGTAGAGGTGTCCCCTGGCCCGTTCGGTGGTCTCCAGGGCCTTGGAGAGGGCGCCGAGCGCCTCCACCGTCGCGTCGCTCACCCCGGGGGGTCTGCGGTGGGCACGGTCCGGGTCGTCGTCGTGCTGGTCCGCCATGGTCTGTCTCCGTCCCTTCGGCGGCGCCGCCCTCTCACGGCGTCGGGCGGTGTCCGGTGCGGTTGCGGGTGGTGAGGGCGCGCTGGGCGCGTGCGAGGCCCGGGGTGCGGTGGCGGTGCAGGGCCGCGTGGGCGGCGTTGGCGCCCGGGGCGCCGTGGACGCCGCCGCCGGGGTGGGCCGAGGCGGAGGCGAGGTAGAGGCCGCGCACCGGGGTCTCGGGGCGGCCGGTGCCGGGCACGGGGCGGAAGACGAGCTGCTGGTGGAGGGCGGCGGTGCCGCCGTTGAGGGCGCCGGCGCGCAGGTTGCCGTCGAGGGACTGGAGGGTGGGCGGGGCCAGGATGCGGCGGGCGCGGATCAGCGAGCGGAACCCCGGGGCGAACCGTTCGACCTGGCGTTCGACCCGGTCGGCCATCTCATCCTGCTCGGCCGCGTTCCAGGCGCCGGTCAGGCCCGCGTCACCGGCGTCCGCGGTGACGGTCTGCGGCACATGCGTGTAGGCCCACGCGGACTCGGTGCCCCCGGGCGAGCGGGTCGGGTCGGCGGTCGTCATCTGGCCGAGGACGGCGAAGGGCCGGTCCGGGATCTCGCCCATGGCGATCTGGGCGGCGAAGCGGGTGAGTTCGTTCAGCCCGTCCGCGACATGGACGGTCCCGGCCTCCGCCGGCCCCTCGGTCCGCCAGGGCACGCGGCCGTCGAGCGCCCAGTCGACCTTGAAGGTGGCGAAGTCCCACTGGAAGCGCCGGAGGTCGTCCAGGAGCTGGGCCGGGAGGTGGTCCGGCGCGACCAGTGCGCCGTACAGGGCGGGCGCGGACACGTCGGCCAGTACGGCGCGGTGCGCGTGCACCGTCTCGCCGTCGGCGGTGCGCACCCCGGTGGCCCGCCCGTCCGCCACGACGACCTCGGCGACCGGGCGGCCGCAGCGCAGCGTGCCGCCGCGGGAGCGGAGGCGGTGGGCCAGGGCGCGGGTGAGGGCTCCGGAGCCGCCCTCGGGGACGGGGAAGCCGTAGGTCTGGCCGAGCATGCTCATCAGCCAGCCGAAGCCGCCGCTGCCCGCCGCCTCGGGGGCGAGGTCGGCGTGGAGCGCGTTCCCGGCCAGCAGCAGTCGTCCGCCCGCGCCCCGGAACTCCTCCTCGCCCAGTCTGCGCACCGGCAGCATCAGCGTGCGGGCCAGCCGCAGCCCGCCCGCGGCACGCACCCGCAACGCCAGCCGGGCACCGGCGAGCACCGGCGGGAAGGGGGTGAACAGCGCGGCCAGGATGTCCGGGCCGAGCCGCTCCCAGACGGTGTGCAGCCGTCGCCAGGCCGCCCCGTCCCCGGGGTGGAAGGCGTCCAGGGAGGCGGCGGTCGCGTCCACCGCGTGGGAGAGCACGGCGCAGGTGCCGTCGGACAGCGGGTGGGCCAGCACGGTGGGGGCGTGGCTCCAGCGCAGGCCGTGCTCCTCCAGACGCAGGCCGGCCACGATCGGGGAGGCGGCGGCCAGCGGGTAGAAGGAGCTGAAGAGGTCGTTGACGAAGTCGGGGTCCACGCCCCGGTCGTGGCGCACCGCGCCGCCGGGTTCGGGCTGCTCCTCCAGGACCTCCACGCTCCAGCCGGCGTCGGCCAGCAGGTTCGCGGCCACCAGACCGTTGGGGCCCGATCCGACGACCACGGCGTCAGGCATCGTCGCCGCCCCGCGCCCCGCCGCCGGACCAGACCGGGCCGGGCGCCTCCGGATGGCCGGGCGGGCGCTCGTGGCGGGCCTGCTCCTCGCACACGGCGGCCAGCCGGGCCAGCATGGCGCGGTGCCGGAGCTGGATCATCGCCTCGACGGCCACGTTGTGCAGCGCCCCGCCCGCTCCCTGCAACGGATGCTCGTCCGCGATGACCAGGCTGTACGGGCCCCACGGCCGCAGTTCGATCGCGATGCGCGCCGTGCCGAGCGCACCCGCCCGCGCCTCCAGACCGAGGCGTTCTCCCTCCACGCACTCCCGGACGACCGTCTCGTTGTTCAGCCGCATCGGTCCCACGCGGATCTCGTATCCGATCGCCGAGCCCACCTCGGGCCATCGGCCGCGGATCGGCTCGGAGAACGACGTTCCGACCACCCAGTCCGCATAGCGCGTGCCGTCCGCGAGGACGGCCCACACGGTCTGCCGACTCGTCTTGATCAAACGGTGCCGTACAGCCACAGAAGCCTCCAAACCCCCACCAGTCTCCGGCCCGAGTGCCCAGCGGGGCGCCGGTCAACCACGCGGGGGCCGACGGCGGGGAACGCTAGAGGTCCAGGTAGACGCGTACGGTCGTGTCGCCCGGTGCGGTGTGGACGCGGACCAGGTCGCAGAGGCGGTGGACCAGGAGCAGGCCGCGGCCGCCCGGTCGGTCGGGGGCGGCCGGGCGGCGGCCGGCCAGCGGGTCGCCGAGATGTCCGCCGTCGCGGACCTGGCAGACGAGCGAGGAGCCCTCGGCCCACAGGTGCAGGGTGCCCGAACCGCCGCCGTGCACCACGCTGTTGGTGGTCAGCTCCGCCACCACCAGCGCGAAGTCCTCCGACCGCACACCGGTCAGGCCCAGCCGCCCGGCCCGGCCGACGGCCCGGTGCCGGGTGCCGGAGAGGTCCTCGGCGACGAAGGCGATGCGGTCGGCCGACGGAGGGGGCGGCGGCAGCGGCCGGTTGTACCGGGCGACGACCGCCTCGGGGGCGTAGGACGGGCTCGCGGCGGCCGTACCGGCGGAGACGAGCACCGGGTGGGTGGCGCGGGCGTCGGTGAGCGCCGTCCCGTCGAGCCGGCCGGCGTCGTACGGGCACAGGATCGTCACCGCGCGGCCCTGGAAGGCCAGATTGATGAGCGCCTCGTGCTGGACGCAGGCCGGGTACTCCAGACCGCTGCGGCCGGGCCAGACGGGCTCGCCGACGATCCGGACGGGGGTGTCGCGGTGCCGGTCGGCGAAGGCGCGCAGGACGGTCGGGATGATCCGGCCGGGGTTGCGGCCCGCCACCCGCATGTCGACGAGGTGCACGGCGGAGGCGTCCGCGCCGAGGGCGTCCCGCAGCACGGACAGCCGGGGAGCGGGCACGGCCACGGCGACGGGCTCGCCGCCCTTCAGGCCCTCCCGGACGAACGGCACGATGCCGTCCAGGTACTCCCGCTCGTCCCGGTAGAACAGGGCGGGATGCGCGAAGGCGGCGGTGGCGGTCGGGGTCATCGCGCCACCACGTCGATCGCCGGCAGTCCCGGCCAGAACATGTCCAGCAGCCGGGGCATCGCGGCCGGCGGCCGGTCGAGCACGATACGGCGCCCGGCGGGCAGCTCCTGGGCGGTCACCGCGAGGGCGGAGACACCGCCCAGGTCGACGAAGGTCACGGCGGACAGCTCCAGCCGGCAGACCTCCCGCGGCGACACGGAGAGCAGGTGCAGCGTCCGCTCCCACAGGGGCCGGGTGGCCAGGGTGATCTCACCGCCGGCCCGCCAGCCCGCGCGCTCCGGCAGCGGCCGTACCCGCAGGGAACGCGGACCCGGGGCCGGACACGGCAGCGGGGAGTCCGTCACCGTCCCTCCCCCGTGTCGTCCGTCCTCATCCCGTCAGGCTACCGGGGCCGGTGCGGACCCGCCGGGCCGGATCCGCGCCCAGACACCGGATGTAAGCGACAAATCGACAAGGACGGGTACCCGGGGTGTCACGGTGGCGCATCCGGCGCCGCCCCGTCGGACAAGGCAGGCAGACCCATGGCGAACAGGCCCCGGGGGTCCGAGCCCCCGCACGGACAGGGTCCGAGCCGGCATCGGGGCACGGAGCAGCACGGCTGGTCCCCCGATGTGGACGAGACGCGTCAGCAGGACAACCCCAGCGCCCACCGCTCCTTCCACACCGCCGAGCACGGCGGCGGCAGGGGCGCGGGACGCACGAAGTCGTCGGAGGAGACCGGGTCGGTGCCCGGTGACACCGTGCGGAGCCGCGGTGCACGCGGCGAGGAGTACGGCGACCGGGACGAGAAGGGCCGCGAGGACACCGGCCGGCGCGGCCGCTCCGGACGCCCGAGCGGCAGCAAGGACACCTCCGCCTTCACCGGCGTCGACCCGCAGGAACCACAGCGGTAACCGGCCCGCGGGGCCCCGGCGCCGACCGGTGACCGCCCCGGCCGCCGGGGAAAACCGGCCGGCGCCGCACCGTGTGCCGGCCGCCCGACGTAGGCTTCGCTCAGCACAGGCACGGCCGGGGGCGGAGTACATGACGGCTGGGACGGTTCAGAGGTGGGCGTCGGCCCTCGACGGGGTCGTGGTCTACGCGCAGGGGGCGCTCTGCACGCGCCTGGCGCGCGGCAGTGTGCCCGCGGACGGCCGGGTGCGGGTGACGGGGCTGCCCCGTTCGCTCGACCCGGGATCGCTGCGGGCGCGCGTCACGGGCGCCTCCGGGGTCCGTGTGACCGAGGCGCGCATCGAGGTGGAGGCCGAACCGGTCGGCGCCGAGGCGCCCGACGCGCTGCGCCGCGAGGTGGAGCGGCTCCGGGACGTCTACGGGGCGGTGCTCGGCCGCCGGGACCGGCAGGCGGGCCTGATCGAGGAGACCGCGGCGCTGCGCCCGGTCCCGCCGGCCCGCAAGCGCGACGACCCGCACCGGCGCACCGCGGTCGACGCCTGGCTCGAACTCGCCGACTTCGTGGACGAACGGCTGACCGGTCTGCACGCCCGTCTCGTCGAGCTGGAGGAGGAGCTGGCCGAGGCCGAGCGCGCCCTGTCGGCCGCCGCCGACCGGCTGGCCCGCGCCTCCACCGACGCCCCGGCCTCCCATGTGGCGACCACGGTCTCGGCGGCCCTGACCCTCGACGGCGCCGCCGGCACGGAGGTCGAGGTCGAGGTGGAGTACGGCGTCCCGGGCGCCGTCTGGGTCCCCGCCTACCGGCTCACGGTCCGTCAGGGCGACAGCAGCGGACGGCTGGTGCTGCGCGCCTCGGTCGCCCAGCGCACCGGCGAGGACTGGACCGGCGTACGGCTGGCCCTGGCCACGGCCGATCTGCGGCGCCGCACCGATCTGCCCCGGCTGCGCTCGCTGCGCATCGGGCGCCGCCAGCCCGCCCCCGCGCCGTCCGGCTGGCGCGAGCCCCCGGCCGGCCTCTCCGACCTGTTCACCGGATACGACACGGCGGGCCCGCGCCCCGCGAGGGCCGGAGCCGGCGGCCCGGCCAAGGCCGCGGTGGGCGGTTACGCGGCCGGCGCCGCACAGCCGCCGACCCCGCCGCCTCCGCCCCCGATGTACGGCGCGCCGCCCCCCGTCGCGCCGTCCGGCGCCTATCCGGAGGCGTTCGGCGCCCCGGCGCCCGGCGGTCTCCCGCAGGCGGCCCCCGCCCGGCCCGGCGGCGCGCCGCGCACCGGCCGAGCCCGCACCGCGGCCCCCGCCATGGCTCCCGCCGCCGCCTTCGCACCGGCCGCCCCCGCGGGCAGCGGCATGGGCGCACCCCCGCCGCCCGCCCCCGGCGGACCGGTGCCCGCGGCCCCCGCGCCCGCCGTGGGACCCCCGCGCCCGAGCGGCGACGAACTCGACTACACGGCCCTCGTGCTGAGCGGTCCGGAGGAGCCGGGCGCCCGCCGCGGCCGGCTGTTCCCCGACACCCCCTACGATCCGGTCGCCACCGAACACCGCCGCCGCGCCGAGTCCGTGACCGCGCTTCCGCTGCCCGGACACGCCGTACGGCCCCGTGAGTCGGCCGGTTCCTTCGACCACCGCTTCGACGCCGTGGCCCGCGCCGACATCCCCTCGGACGGCACCTGGCACACCGTCACCGTCGGTGAGATCCCGGTCGGGCTGCGCACCGAGTACCTGTGCGTGCCGTCCGTGGAGCAGACCGTGTACGGCACGCTGGTGCTCTCCAACTCCACCGACCAGGCGCTGCTGGCCGGCCCGGTGGAGGTCACCGTCGACGACGACTTCCTGCGCACCGCCGCGCTGCCCACGCTCGCCCCGGGCGGGGTGAGCCGGGTGGGACTCGGTCCCGCCGAGGGCATCCGGGTCACCCGCCGCGTCCATGTGCACGAGTCGACGTCCGGGCTGCGCGGCGCCACCACCGTGCTCGACCACAAGGTCCATGTGGAGCTGGCCAACCGGCTCGCCGCGCCCGTCACCGTCGAGGTGCGCGAACGCGTGCCGGTCACCTCCGATCCGGACGTCCGGATCGAGGAACGCGCCGACTGGACGGCACCCGAGGAAGACCTGGGGCCGGAGCACCACGCGCCCGGCACCCGCCTCTGGCGGGTCGGCCTGCCGGCCGGTGGCACCACCGCCCTCGACGGCGGCTACGAGATCCGCATCCCGACCGCCAAGGCCCTGGCCGGCGGCAACCGCAGGAGCTGACGCCCCATGTCCACGGCACCGGAGCCGATCCCCCTGCCCGTCACCGCCGTCACCTGCCTGGAGGACCGCGCCCACGTCGAACGCACCACGGTGGTGGAGCTGACGGCCGGCGTCCAGCGGCTGCGCCTCGGACCCGTCGGCGCGCTGGCCGTCGACCGGACCCTGCACGCCGAACTGACCGGCGCCCTGCCGGCGACCGTGCTCGACGCGCGGATCGTCCGCGCCTGGACGCCGCGCGCCCGCCGGCCCGCCGCCGACGACTCCGCCCTGCGCCGGCGCGTGGACGCCCTCGAACAGGAGCAGGTCACGCTGGAGCAGCGGCGCGACCGGCTGCACGCCCGGCTCGACGCGCTCGGCCGGCTCGCCGCCGATCTGCTGCGCGACATCGGCGAGGGCACCGGCCACGGCGAGACCGAAGTACCGCGCTGGCGAGGCGAACTGGACCGGGTGGACGCCGAACGCGACTCCCACGCCGAGCAACTGCGCACCGTACAGGCCCGGCTGACCGTACTGGCCACCGAACTCGGCGCGGCGGGCGACGCCTTGGACCTGGCCGAGCAGCGGCCCGCCGAACTGGTGGGGCACGTCGAGCTGACCGTCGAGGCCACGGCCGCCGGTCCGGCCGAGCTGCGCGTGAGCCATCTCGTGCCGTGCGCGCTGTGGCGGCCCGCCTACCGGGCCGTGCTCGACGGGGACTCCCTCACGCTGGAGACCGACGCGATGGTCTGGCAGCGCACCGGCGAGGACTGGTCGGGCGTACGGCTGACGCTGTCCACGGCGCGTTCGGCGCTGGCCGGGGAGCCGCCCCGGCTGAGCGAGGACCGGCTCACGCTCCAGGACCGCTCCCCCGCCGAACGCCGTACCGTCGACGTCGAGATCCGCGAGGAGGAGACCGCCGACCTCGGCCCGGCCGCGGTGCTCGGACTGCCCGGGGTGGACGACGGCGGCGAGGTCCGGGTGCTGCACTCCCCCGCACCGGTCACCGTGCCCTCGGACGGCCGCGGCCACCGGGTGCCCGTCTCGTCGTTCACCACCGCGGCGCGCGGCGAGTACGCCTGTACGCCCGAACTGTCCCCGCTGGTCACCCAGGTGGTGCGGTTCGACAACCGGTCGGGGCACGCACTGCTCGCCGGGCCCGTCGACCTGGTCCGCGGCAGCGGCTTCAGCGGCCGCGGCACCCTGGACTTCACCGCGCCGGGCGCCCCCGTCGAACTGGCCTACGGCAGCCGGGACGACCACCGGGTGGTCCGGGAGACCGAGGAGACCCGCGACACCACCACGCTCACGCAACGCACCGTGATCACCCGCACGGTCCGCCTGCATCTGTCCCGCTTCTCGGCGCCCGACGAACGACCGCAGGCCGAAGCGGCGGAGGAGGGTTCCGGGGAGCGCACGGTCGTCCTGCGGGAGCGGATCCCCGTCTCGGAGGTCTCCGCCGTGGAGGTGCGGCTGCGCAAGGAGTCCTGCTCCCCCGCCCCCGACGCGGTCGACGCCGACGGCATCGCCCGCTGGGACCTCGACCTGCCTCCCGGCGGCCGTCGCACCGTCACGCTGGTGTACGAGGTGTCGGCGAACTCCAAGGTCACCGGGGTCTGACCGCCGTCGGCCCGGGTGCTCGGCCCGGGCCCGGCGAGCGGGCCGACCGGAAACCCGGAAGCCATTGAGCCGGTCCCGGTGATCCGGGAGGATGGTGGTCCGCGGCGGGGCGCACATGGCCCGCGCCGCCTGGGGGAGGGCAGCACATTGGGGATGTTCGAAGACCTGTCGCCGGGCGACCCACGACTGGTGGGGCGGTACCGGATCGTGGCCCGGATCGGGGCCGGCGGCATGGGTCAGGTGTATCTGGGGCGTTCGCCGGGCGGCCGTCCGGTGGCCGTCAAGGTGGTGCGGCCCGAACTGGCCGGCGACCCGGACTTCCGGCGGCGCTTCGCGCGCGAGACGGCCGCCGCCCGGCGCGTCAACGGCGCGTTCACCGCGGGGGTCGTGGACGCCGACCCGGAGGGCTCACCGCCCTGGCTGGCCACGGTCTTCGTGCCCGGCATGTCCCTGGGCACCGCGCTGTCCGAGCACGGGCCGTGGCCCGAACAGCCGACACTCGTCCTGGGGGCGGGCCTGGCGGAGGCGCTGGAGGCGATCCACGCGGCCGGAGTGATCCACCGGGACCTCAAACCGTCCAACGTCCTGCTCGCGGTCGACGGCCCTCGCGTGATCGACTTCGGGATCTCGCGCGCGGTCGAGACGAACACCCAGCACACCCAACTCACCCATGTGGGCACGGTGGTCGGGACGCCGGGCTTCATGTCCCCCGAGCAGCTCACCGGCCGCACGGTCGGGACGCCGAGCGACGTGTTCTCCGTCGGCGCGGTCCTGTGCTACGTCGCCACCGGCACCGGCCCGTTCGGCACCGGCCCGGCGAACGCGCTCAACTTCCGTACGGTGTACGAGGCTCCGGACCTGAGCCGGGTGCCGGACGTGCTGCGCGGCATCGTCGCCGACTGCCTCGCCCAAGAGCCGGAGCGGCGCCCCGGGGTGGCCGCGCTCCTGGACCGGCTGGCCGAGGCGGTGGGCAGCGGGCGCGGTGCGACGGGCCTGCTCACCGAACCGGAGTGGATGCCGACGGTCGTCGCCCAGGAGGTCCGCGAGCAGACGTCCGCGGCGCTTCCCGCGACACCGCCGCCCCTGCCGACGGCACCGCCTGCCCTTCCCGCGGCGGCGCCGACTCCGCCCGCCCTTCCGGCACCGGCCGCCGCGACTCCGCCCGCAACTCCGCCCGCCGCAGCGCCCGTTGCGGCTCCGGAGAGCACGCCGTCGGCCCATCCGCCCGCGCCGCCCCGGCCGGCGGAGGCTCCGCGGCCGACCACGACCGCCCCGGTGGCGGCCGCCACGCCGGTGCCGCCTCCCCCGGTACAGCCGCACGTTCCCGTACAGGCACAGGCACCGGCGCCCGCGCCCGTGCCGGCCCCCGTCAACCCGGCGTGGGGCCCGCCCGTCACCGGGTATCCCACCCCGCCCGGGACGGGCTGGCCGCCGCCGGTCGTCCTCGGGCCGCCCGGCGCGTACCCCGGCGCGCCCGGGCCGTCGCACAACCCCTCGCGCCGGGGCCTGATCATCGGGCTCACGGCGGCCGCGGTCGGGGTGGGCGGCGCGCTGGCCGGGTGGAAGCTGCTGGGAGGCGGCGACGGGGACCCCTCCGGTTCGCCGTCCTCGAAGGGCTCCGGTTCCCCCTCGGGGAGCGCCTCCGCGAGCCCCGCCTCGTCGGCCGGCAAGAAGCTCTGGGAGTTCGGCACCGGGGACCTGGTGCGGTCGTCGCCGACGGTCGTGGACGGCGTCGTCTACATCGGCAGCGACTGCGGCTGTCTGTACGCCCTGGACGCCTCGTCGGGGAACCAGAAGTGGTCGTACCACCTCGGCGGCGACGTGCGCTCCTCGCCGGTGGTCGCGAACGGTGTCGTCTACATCGGCAGCGACGACGGCACCCTGCACGCGGTCGACGCCGGTTCGGGCGACCGGGCGTGGACGTACACCACCGGGGGCGACGTCCGGTCCACGCCGGCCGTCGCCGACGGGCTCGTGTTCGTCGGGAGCGACGACGGCAATCTGCACGCCGTCAGCGCCGCCTCCGGCACCAAGGCGTGGACCTACGACACGGGCGCCAAGATCGGCTCCTCGCCGACCGTGGCGAACGGCCTCGTGTTCATCGGCAGCGACTGCGGCTGTCTCTACGCCCTGGACGCCTCGGACGGCGGCCAGGAGTGGTCGTTCCACATCGGCGGCCAGTCGGCGCAGAGTTCGCCCGTGGTGGACGACGGTGTCGTCTTCATGGGGGCCGACGGCGGGAACCTGTACGCCGTGGACGCGTCCGGCGGCGACCGCAAGTGGCAGTTCCGCACCGGCGGCCCGGTCGCCACCCGGCCGTTGGTCCTGGACGACGGGGTGTTCCTGAGCGGCGGGGACGACGCCGTGCATCTGCTGGACCCGGGCAGCGGCAAGCAGCGCTGGTCGTGCTCCCTCGGCGCCGGGGTCGCCTCCTCGCCCGCGGCCACCGACGACGTGCTCTTCGTCGGCGCCGACGACTCCCATCTGCACGCGCTGGACATCCGTACCGGGGACGAGCTGTGGTCGTTCGCCACCGGTGACGCGGTGAAGTCCTCGCCCGCCGTGGCGGACGGCGTGGTGTTCGTGGGCAGCGACGACGGCAAGGTCTACGCCGTCCGGACATGAGCCGCGGGCCGGCACACGGCGAAGGGGCGGACCGGGTCGATCCGGTCCGCCCCTCGGCGTGAGTCGGCTGCTACGGGCGGGTGTTCCCCCCGGCCGATGACGTGCCCTCGGCCGACGACCCGCCCGCGGCCGGTCATTCACCCGCGGCCGGTTACTCGCCCTCGGCCGTACGGCGCCTGCGCATCGCTATCACGACGCCCGCGCCCGCCGCCACGGCGACCGCCGCGGCGCCGCCGAGCGCGACCGCCGGCACGTCCGAACCGGTGTTGGCGAGGCCGCCGGTGATGCCGCCGGCCGTCGTGCCCGCGCCGCCCGTGGTGCTGCCCGCGCCGCCGGTGCCCGAGCCGCCGCTGCCGGAACCGCCGCCGCTGGAGCCGCCGTCGGTGCCGCCGTCGCCGGGCAGGTCGGCGTCGTCGGTGAGGGCGACGCGCAGGTCGACCGGGTCGAGGTCGGTGCCGGCCGGGTAGAACCCGCCGAACGCCTCGGCGCCGGCCGCGGTGAGGTCGGCCGCGATGCCGTCGACCGTGATGACGTCACCGGAGGCGGTCAGGTCGGACTTCGCCGCCTTGAGGTCGGCGAGGACGACGTCCTCGGTCTTCTCGCCGAGGCTGGTGACGTCGGCGGTGAGCTTGCCGGTGCCGCCGTCGAGGGTGGCGCGGACGTCGGAGAGCGTGAGGTCGAGGCCGTACTCGCCGTTCTCCTCGTGGCCCTTGAAGTTCACCGAGCCCTTGAAGGACGCGGTGAGGGTGTCCTCGTCCGTGTCGTACTCACCCGTCGCGTCCACGAAGGTGAACACGCCATTGTCCGCGGCCTGCTTCGCGCCGCCCGACGTGGTGATCTTGCCCTTGGCGACACCGTCCACCACGTAGGTGCGGAAGGACTTCTTCACGCCCCAGCCGAGCGTGCCGTCGGCGATGTCGCCCTTGGCCGGGGCCTGCGTGGCGGAGGCGGAGGGCGAGGCGCCGTCCGAGGCGGACGCCGACGCCGACGCGCTCTGCGAGGCGGAGGCCGACGCGGACGGCGAGGTGCCGCCGGAGGCCGAGGCGGAGGCGGACGGAGAGGTGCCGCCCGACGGGGAGGAGGAGGCGGAGGCCGACGCGGAGGCGGACGGCGACGCCGGCGGGGTCTTCTGAAGGACCGTCAGCGGGTCGCCGGCCGCGCCCTCGTAGCTCGCGCTGCCGAAGACGTCCGCGGCCTCCTTCGTCAGCTTGGTCTCCATGTCCGTCATGGCACGGGTCACGGTGACGTCGGCGAGCGGCACGTCCTGGGTGGTCGTCCCGGACTTGGTGACGTCCGCGGTGATCTCCGCGGCCGCGCTGTCGAACTTCACGTCGGACAGCGAGATGTCGAAGCCGTGCGCGGCGGAGACGATCCGGAGGCTGCCCTTGAAGCCGAGGTCCAGGGTGTGCGCGGTGGAGTCGTAGGTGCCGGTGCCGTCCGTGAAGGTGAAGGCGCCGTTGCCCGCGGCCTGGCTCGCGCCGTCCGTGGCGGTGAAGGTGCCGGCCGCGTAGGTGGTCACGTACGTGCGGTAGGACTGCTTGATGCCCCAGGTCAACTCGTAACCGGAGAGCGGCACTTCGGCGGCCGAGGCGGTCGTCGCGCCGAGCGTGGCGAGGGCGGTGGCGCCCAGCGCGGCGGCGGTGGCGACGGCCGCAGCGAGCGCGACGGGACGGCGTCTGTACGAGGTGGCGGACATGGTCGGGGGTTCTCCTTGGGTGGTGGGACGGCGCCGCGGCGGCGGGCCCGGGGGTCAGTCCTCTTCGGACGTGGGAGTGTCGGCGGCGGGCCGGGCGCGGCGCCGGCGGACGACGAGCAGCGAGGCCGCGGCCGTCAGCAGCAGGGCGCCGGCCGCGAGGCCGACGGGCAGGACGGGGACGCCGTCGTCGTCGGTGGTGCTCGCGACGGGCCGGGTGGAGGGGGTGGCGGCCGGGGACGCCGAGGACGCGGCGGGGGTCTCGCTCGCCGTGGGTGTGCTGCCCAGGTCGGGCAGGGCGGGCAGTTCGGCGTCGTCGGTGAGGGCGACGGCGAGGGACACCGGGTCCATCGCGGTGCCGGCCCGGTAGACGCCGCCGAATGCCTCGGCGGCGTCGGCGGTGAGTTTCGCGGGGGCCTCGGTGACGGCGACCAGGCCGTTCTTCGCCTTGAGGTTCTTGGCGGTGAAGGTGACCAGGGGGACCTTGGAGTCGGTGAGGCCGGGGCTCGTCACATCGGCGTAGAGGGTGCCCTTGCCGTCCTTGACGGTGGCGCGGACGGCGTCGAGTGTCAGGTCGAGGCCGTCCTGGCCGGTGAAGCGGACGGCGCCCTTGAAGGTGGCGTCGAGGTCGCCGCCCTTGAAGGTGCCCCGGCCGCCGGGGAAGCGGAAGAGCGCGCCGCCGTCCTGGGCTCCGCCGGAGAGGGTCCACTCGCCGCGGGCGATGTCGCCGGTGACGTACTCGCGGAAGGTGCGGCGCACACCCCAGTCGGCGGCGCCGTCCTTCAGTTTGCTCGACGTGCCCTTCTTCGCGGGCGACTTGGTGGACGCCTTGGCGGTGGGCTTCTTCGACGCGGCGGCCGCGGCGGGCTTGACGTCGGCCGACAGGCTCACCGGGTCGAGGACGGTGCCGGCGGTGTAGTACCCGGCGAAGGACGTGGCGCCCTGGGCGGTGAGGGTGGCGGGCAGGTTGTTGAGGACGACCGAGTTGCCGGCGCCCCGCATGTCGATGCCGCCGAGGGAGAGGTTCGCGAAGGGCACCTGGTACGAGGTGGTGACGCGACCGCTGCTCTTGGCCTTGCCGGTGACGTCCAGATAGAGGGTTCCGGAGGAGCCGGATATCCGGACGGTGGGGCGGCTGAGGGTGAGGTCGAGCTGGTAGGCGCCGGCGTCGGTCCGGTGGCCGACGAAGCGGACCCCGCCGGAGAAGGACGCGGAGAAGGAGCCGGTGGCGCCGTCGTAGCTGCCGTTCGCCGAGTGGAAGCGGAAGGTGCTCGCGCCGACCGTGGCGGCACCGCCGGTCAGGGAGTAACTCCCCTTCGCGATGGGCCCGGTGACATAGCTCTGGAAGGACGACTTGATGCCCCAGTCGAGCCGGCCGCCCTGCACCCCGCGGCTCGCGGCCTGCGCGGCGGTCGCCGGGAGCAGGGCCCCGAGGACGACCAGGCAGAGCACGGCGATCCGGCCGTGGCGGCGGGACGGCGGGGTTGGGGACATGAGGGGCCTCCGGTCATGATCAAGAACCGGCCGAGATGATGATGATTTCCGGCCAGGCGAGGTAAGGCTAACCTAAGCTGAATTCGGCTCCGCCGGTACCCCCAGAGGTCACACCCGTCCAGCGCTTCCGCCGCCTTTCACTCCATCAGGGCACCAGGGATCAGAACCTGTCCGAGCCCGATCACATCGGCTGTACTTTTTCCGTCCCATCCCTCGACGGCCGCCGCGATCGGGGGTACGACGGATCAGCTACGACGGACCAGCAGGGGGAGCGACGTGTCTGGCGTGAGACTTCCGGAACACCGCTACAGCCGCACGGAGGCCACCCGCCTGCTGTGCGCCGGCGTGTACCAGGACGCGGGGTTCCGGCGCCGGGTCGTCGAGGAACTCCTCGACCACCGGGAACGCCCGGTCGCCCCGCCCAACGGCGTCGACGTCCTCCCCGTCCTGTCCCACGCCCTGCGGGCGACCCGGCAGGAGGCGCGGACGGCCCTGCTGATGCTCGGCGCCTGGGCCGGCTTCTTCCTGTCCGACGTGGTCATGTTCTGGGACAGCCTCTCCGACCGCTGGGGCGACGGCGCCGACGTCCACTTCAGCGACGTCCTCACCGCGTTCTTCGAGGGCGACGACCGGCTCACCGACGGGCTGCCGCTGCCCTGGTCGGTGCTGTACGCGCTGGTCGTGTTCGGCCTGTGGTTCGCCCACACCGCCAAGGGCGGGGGCGCCGCCGCCCGGTCCGCCGGATTACCGGACCCGGTCGCCAAGGCGGCCGACGGCGCGGGGTCCCTGCTCTCCGCGGGCGCCTGGGCCTTCGCCGCCTTCTACTGGTGCTGGTACGTCTTCGGCGTCCTCGGCGGCGGCGTCCAGACGCCGTACCCGCTGCTGTTCCCTCTCGCGATGGTGCTCATCGTCTGGTGGTACCAGGGCTCCCAGCGCAAGGCGCTGTGCCGCTGGCTGGCCCGCTGGACCTTCCCCACCGCCACCCAGCCCGACCTGCCCGAGGGGCCGCTGTTCGAGATGCTGCGGGACGACGTCCGGCGCGAACAGGAGGCGTCGCTCACCCTGTACGACGACGAGAACCCGTTCGTCGGCCTGGGCGACGCCCAGACGCCCTGGTCGTTCGCGATGGAACTGCGCAAGCGCACCCGGCACCCCGGCGAGACCGGCCCGGCCGCCGAGGACACCCCCGACACGACCGGCACCACCGACACCGTCCCGGGCGTCCCCCGTCAGGTCAGCGGTCCGCTCACCGCCGACGCCGCGCTCTCCATGATCGAACCGCAGTTGACCGGACTGCGCGAGGCATCCGCGCTGAGCGGCCGGGACCGGCTGCGGGACCTGGAGATCGACCGGTTCGTCTATCTGCCCGCGGGCGTCGCCCGCGACGAGGAGCTGGAGGTGGGCGGCGTCGCCGACCCGGCCGCCCTCACCCGGGGGACCGGCCGCGGCCGGGGCCTGCCCGTCTACGACCCCGCCCAGGTCGCCGCGCATCAGCGCGAGGCCGTCGACGAGGGCGGCGAGAGCCGCCGGGTGTTCCTGCGGGTCCGGGTGGGCGCCTGGCGCGAACAGGTCGTCGTGACCGTCCTGGTGCGGGTCCACACCCAGGGCCGCATGCTCGTCCTCGAAGTACTGCCCTACGTCCTGCGCCCGGTCCGGCGCGACTTCCGCGCCGTCGACACCTTCGTGGAACGGCTCCCGGAGAGCTGGGTCCGCTCGGCCCTGCGCGCCCTGCGGCACGCCCCGGCGGTCGGGGTCGACGCCGGCCTCGGCGGACTCGCCACCCTGCGCAGCGCGGTCCTGGCGGGCTGGTCCGACGGCGACGCCCTGCCGGACGCGCCGCGGGTCTCGCTGCGCTCCCTGGTGGGCACCGGACAGCTCTCCGCGTTCCAGGAGATGGACAGCACCCGCTATGTGAAGACGATCCGGGAACGCATCGTCAACGGTGTCCGGGAGGCGCTCAAGGCGCACGGCTACCGCACCGAGGAGTTCGAGCAGCACGTGTACCAGCTCAGCGGCGGCAGCGTCTTCATCAAGGACATGTCCGGCGGCGCGGTGGCCACCGGCCGCCACGGCAGCGCGTCCCACACCACCCCGCCGTCCACGCCGGGTTCGCCGAAGAACCCGCCGACGACGACCAACTCCCACCCCGCACCATGAGACGAGGGACGCACGCCATGCCGAGCGACGAACAGAACACCCCCGAGCAGTCCGGAAGCGTGAGCATCGGGTCGATGAGCGGAGGGTCGATCGCCACCGGCAGCCACGGCAAGGCGACCTCGTACAACACGACCGGCGCCGAGCCCGACCCGCGGCACGCCGAACTCCTCGCCGCCATCCGCGAGTTGCGCGAGGCGCTGCCGTCGGCGGCGGACCGCAGCGAGGTGGACGCCGTGCTCGACGGTGAACTCGCCGATGCCGAGGCCGAGATCGTGGGCGCCGGCACCGCGAGCACCGGCCGGCTGACCCGGCTGCTCGGCGGGGTGCGGGGCTGGCTGGGCTCGCAGGCGGCGGCCGTGGGCGCGGTCGCCTCGGCCACCGCGGTGGTGCAGGGCATCGCCCAACTGCTCGGCTGACGGGCGGAGTTCCCCGATGACGGACACGGCAGCGCGGTACGGAGGACGGCGACGATGAGAGTGTTCGACACCGAGCGCCAGGAATGGGCCGGATCACGCCGTGAACGCCTCTTCCACCCCGAGCAGTATCTCGATCTGCCGCGCCAGCGGTTCATGATCCGGCGCACGGCGGCCGTCCTGAGCGTGTGCGCCCTCGCGTTCGCCACCTGGGCGCTCGGCTGGAAGGACGAACCGGAGCCGTACCGGCCGCCGTCCGAGGAGGCGCCCGTGAATCCCGGCGGGACCGACGACGGCGCGACCGGCGAGGACACCTCGGACGGCGGGACGGCGTCCGACCCGACGGCGTCCGCGTCACCGTCGCCGCCCGCGGGCTTCGAGGTCCTGGAGGACTCCGAGGGCTTCCGTATCGCGCTGCCGCAGGGCTGGAGCCGCGAGAGCAGCCCCTCGCAGTACGGCATCGACGTCGTCGAGTACCGCGGCCCCGACGGGGTGCGCAGGGTGCAGGTCTTCCAGCTCATGGAGGACTCCCCGCACGCCTCGGTGGTGGAGGCCCAGCGGGCCGGGCGCAAGCTGGAGGGCTATCAGGAGATCCATCTCCAGTACGTGCCCGACCCCTCCGAGGGGGAGGCGGCCGAGCACGAGTACACGGCCGACGAACTCAGCGGCGAACCGTCGAACGGCTCCTCGTTCCATGTCATCGACTACCGCTTCCGGGCCGAGGACAGCGAGAACTACGCCCTCATCGTCTACGGCTCCGAGAGCGACGGGAACGAGGACGAGCGCGAGCTGCTCGACACGGCCCGCGCGTGGTTCTGCCCGCCGTCCACCCAGTGCGCGGCGCCGTCGACGCCCTGAGGCGGAACGGCCGTTCAGATGCCCATGGAGGCCATCTCGACGGCGGAACGGTAGTTCGCGGCGGCGGTCACCACACAGGCGCGGTAGGTGCGGTTGTCCCGCACGGCGAGGAAGTAGTTCTTCAACTGCTGGGCGTAGCTCACCAGGTAGCCGATGCCGGGGACGAAACCCGGTGGCTTGGGCACCAGGGCGAACGCCTGGGAACAGCGCAGGATCTCACCGGTGGCGTCGGAGAGCACGGCGGCCACGTCGGTGTTCATGTTCCAGCCGGCCGCCAGCTCGGGGTTCCAGATCGCGGCGGCGACCTCGCGCAACTGCGCCTGCTCCTCGGGCGTGGGGTCGCTCTGGATCGTCAGGACACTGACGGGGGCGGCGTCTTGGCGTGCCTCGGCGGCCTGGGCAGCGCCCATCGCGCTCACCGCGCCCGCCGTCCCGAGGGCCACGGAGACCACCAGCGCGACCGTCGTCGCGCACCGGTTCCGGCGGGTCCGTCGTGGGTGCATGGCTGCCCCTCCTGTCCGGCCGCCCGGCTCGGCGCGGGCGGCGTTGCGGTGACGCTCGCACGGCGGCCGGGGCCGGTCAACGGCGACAAGTGGCCACCGGCCGGCCGCCCGGCACAGCCCTGGTGGTCCATCAGGGTGACGGTCCGCCGGAACGTCCGTCCGCTCACCCACACTGGCCCCGCCGACCACGACCGTTCGGCGCCCCGACCGCCCTGAAGGAGTCCCCGTGGCGAACGTCCCCACCGAGCTGAAGTACACCAAGGACCACGAGTGGGTGCTGCCGACCGGCGCCGATGTGGTGCGCGTCGGTATCACCGAGTTCGCGCAACGGCAGCTCGGCGACGTCGTCTTCGTCGAACTGCCGGACAAGGGCCGGGTCCTGGAGGCGGGGGATCCCTTCGGGTCCATCGAGTCGGTGAAGGCGGTCAGCGAGGTGTACGCGCCGCTGTCCGGCACGGTGAGCGCGCTCAACGACGAGCTGGACGCGAATGCGGAACTGGTCAACGACGAGCCCTACGGCGAGGGTTGGCTGATCGACATCAAGATCGGTGACAAGCGTCAGCTCGACGGACTGCTCACCGCCGCCGCGTACGAGGAACTGATCCGCGAGGAAGCGGAGTAGCCCACGGGGGAAGTGGGCCGTCCGCCTGCCGGAGGGTGGCGCCGGGTGACACCATGGCGCCACCCCTTCGCCCGGGAAAGGACGCACGTGGTCAGTTCGCCCGAGGTCACCGACCGTGACAGGACCCTCGCCCGATTACGGACCGCCCTGGACTCCGCGGTGGCGCAGGGGGATCCGGACGCGGTCGCGGGCGGTGAATCCACTGTCCTGGCGGCGGTCCTCGCCGAACTGGCGGAACCCGACGTCCCGGCGGACGGCGCGGTGCGTTCCGCGCTGGGCCTCCGGCACTGGCTGCGCTACCTCGCGCTGCCGGACGCCGACGACGACCTCGACCGGGCCGTGGACCTGCTGACGCCGCCCACCGACGAGGACCGGGCCGCGCTCACCCGGTTCCGCGAGGCGGTCACCGCGCGGGGCGACAGCGGACTCCTGTCGGATCTCGGCACCGTGCTCAGGACGTTGTCCGACGCCACGGGGGACGCGGCCCTGCTGGACGAGGCCGTCGAGGCCGGGCGGGCCGCCGTGGCCGCGGTCGCCCCGGACTCCCCCGCCCGCGCGGGCGTCCTGTCCAACCTCGGACTGGCCCTGCACACCCGGTTCGAGACGACCGGCGAGACGGAGGCCCTGCGCGAGGCGGTGGACGTCGAGCGCGCCGCGGCCGCCGCCCTGTCGCCCGGCCACCCCGACCGCGCCGCGGTCCTGTCCAACCTGGGCATCGGCCTGCGCGGCCTGTTCCAGCGCACCGGTGACGTCGACGTGCTGGAGGAGGCGGTGGACGCCGGCCGGGACGCGGTGGCCGCCTGGTCGCCCGACGCCCCCGACCGGATCATGGCCTGGTCCAACCTGGCGGGCTCGCTGCGGGCCCTGGCGGAACGCACCGGGGACCCGGAACCGCTGCGCGAGTCGGTCCGGTTGATGCGGAACGTGCTGGCGGCCGCGCCGCCGGACCATCCGGGCCGTGCGATGTACCTGGGCAACCTCTGCACCGTACTGTTCACCCTGTACGCGCGCGCCGGGGACCTGGACGAGCTGGCGGACGCGGTGACGGCGGGCCGGGCCGCGGTGGCGGCGGCCCCGGACGGCTCACCCGAACAGGCCAGGTACGCCTCGAACCTCGGGGGCGCGCTGCGGGCCCTGTACGCGCGAACCGGCGACGTCGACGTACTGCGCGAGGCCGTCGGCTGCGGGCGCGCCTCGGTGACGGCGACTCCGGACGGCGATCCCCAACTCGGCGGCCGTCTCGCGAACTTGGGCGCCACCCTCCAGACCCTCTTCGACCGGACCGGTGACGAGGACGCGTTGGCCGAGGCGGTCGAGCGGGGGCGGGCGGCCGTCGCCGGAACCCCGCCGGACCACCCCAACCTCGCCATGTATCTGTCCAATCTGAGCGGCATCCTCCAGACGTCGTTCCAGCGGTTCGGCGACCTGGGAACGCTCAGGGAGGCCGTGGACGCGACCCGGCGGGCGGCCGCCGCGACACCGTCCGGCCATCCCGGCCGCGGCCCCCGGCTGAGCAACTTCGTCGCCGTCCTGCACACCCTGTTCACCAGGACCGGCGAGGCCGGGCTGCTGACGGAGGCGGTCGCGGCGGCGCGGGACTCGGTCGACGCCACCCCGGAGGACCACCCCGACCACGCCGGACGGCTCGCCAACCTCGGGGTCGCGCTGCGCGCCCTGGCCGAGGAGTCGGACGACGCCGCCGCGCTGGACGAGGCGATCGGTGCCGCGCGCCGGGCCGTCGCGATGACACCGGCCGGCCACCCCGACCGCGCGATGTACTGCTCCAACCTGGGCGCGGCCCTCCAGACCCTGCTGGAACGCACGGGCGACGTCGCGGCGTTGAGGGAGAACGTCGAGGTCGCGCGGGAGGCGGTGGCGGCGACCCCGGCCGACGATCCCGACCGGGCGATGTATCTGTTCAACCTGGGGGTCGCGGTGAAGACGTCGTTCGACCGGGGCGGCGAGCGACGCGAGCTGGACGAGGCGAGGAGCTGTTTCGCCGAGGCGGCCGGCACCCGGACGGCCGCCGCGGTCCTCAGGGTCGCCGCCGCCCGGTACGCCGCGGACGGCGATCTGGAGGCCGGTGACCCGGCGCACGCCCTGGTGATGGCGGAACGGGTCGCCGAGCTGGTCGGGCCGGTGGCGCCGCGGCGGCTGCGGCGCGCGGACCGGCTGCACCGGGTCACCGGGCTGCACGGCATGGCGGCGACGGTCGCGGCGGCCGCCGTCGCCGCGGGGGAGCCGGCACGCGCGGTCGAACTCCTTGAGCAGACCAGGGGGCTGCTGATCGCCGACACCCTGGACACCCGGGGTGATCTCGGTGAACTGCGGCGCCGCGCACCGGAGTTGGCCGCGAGCTTCCACGCCCTGCGGGACGCCGTCGAGGCGAACGACCACGCCGTGGACGCGTCCGAGGAGGACCGCGCGGACCTGATGGCCCGCTGGGACGGGCTGCTCGGCCGGATCCGGGAGGTCCCCGGCCTCGCGGGCTTCCTGTCGGCGCCCGCCGTGGAGGAGGTCCGGCAGGCGGCCGTGGACGGCCCGGTCGTCTATCTCGTCGCGCACCGCGAGGCGGGGCACGCCCTCGTCCTGCGGGACTCGGCGAAGGAGCCGGTGCGGGCCGTGCCGTTGCCCGCGTTCACCGAGGCCGCCGTCCGCGAGCAGGTGGACGTGCTGCGCGCCGCGTCGGACGCCCTGGACGGCGACGACCCGCTCGCCGCCCAGCGGCGGATCCTCGGCGTGCTGGCCTGGATGTGGGACGGCTTCGCGCGGGAGGTCCTCGACGCCCTCGGCCACCCGGAACTCCCGGCCGCCGGACGGCCCTGGCCGCGGGTGTGGTGGTGCCCGGTCGGCGTGGCGACGTTCCTGCCGCTGCACGCCGCGGGGCGGCACGACGGCGGCGCGGACGCGGTGCTCGACCGGGTGATCTCCTCCTACACGCCCACCGCACGGGCCCTGCTGCACGCGCGAGCGCTGCGCGGGCCGGACCCCGACCCCGGACGCACGGTGGTCGTCGCCGTGCCCGACGCGCCGGAGGTCACTCCCCTGCCGGGCGCCACCGAGGAGGCGGCGAGCCTGCGGCGGCTCGTCCCCGCGGCGACCGTCCTGCCGTCCCCGGGCGGCACCACGACCCACGACGCTGTCACGGCGGCGCTGACCACCCACGACGTCGCGCACTTCGCCTGCCACGGCTTCGCCGACCTGGACAGCCCCTCCGACAGCCTGCTGATCCTGCACGACCACCTGACGCACCCGCTGACGCTCACCACGATCGCCCGGCTCCGCCTGGCCGACGCCGGTCTCGCCTACCTCTCGGCGTGCAGCACCACCGACACCGGCCCCCGCCACGCCGACGAGGCGACCCACCTCACCGCCGCCTTCCATCTGGCCGGCTACCGCTCCGTCGTCGGCACCCTGTGGCCCGTCACGGACCGCACCGCCAGGGCCGTCGCCCACCGCTTCTACGACCGTCTCACCGACGGCGGCGACACCCCGCCCCGGCCCGCCCGCTCGGCCGAGGCGCTGCACGACGCGGTCCGGCACCGACGCGCGGCCCGTCCGGCGGTCCCGGCCCAGTGGGCGGCGTACGTCCACACCGGGCTGTAGGCGGGTCCCGGCGTGAGGCGCCGTCACGCATGGATCGGGTCGGCGGGGGCACTCCGGAGGCATGCCTGCGAACCATGACGAAGCGCCCGTCCTGGAAGCTCTGGCCCGCTATCACGAGGCCGACGAGCTGGCCTTCACCCCGCCGGGCCACAAGCAGGCCCGCGGCGCGGACCCCCGGGCCCGGGCGGTGCTGGGGGACGCGGTGTACTTCGGTGACGTGCTGGCCAGCGGGGGACTCGACGACCGTCTCACCCGCGGCCGGGTCCTGGAGCGGGCCGAGGAGCTGATGGCCGACGCCGTGCACGCGGAGCACACCTTCTTCTCGACCTGCGGAAGCTCGCTGTCGGTCAAGGCGGCCATGCTCACCGTCACCGGCCCCGGGCGCAGTCTCCTCATCGGCCGGGACGCCCACAAGTCGGTCGTCGCGGGCCTCATCCTGTCCGGGGTGCGCCCGCTGTGGGTCGAGCCGGAGTGGGACACCGAGCGCCATCTCGCCCATCCCCCGTCGGCGGCGGCCTACGAGAAGGGCTTCGCGGAGCATCCCGACGCCGACGGCGCCCTCGTCACCAGCCCCACCCCCTACGGCACAGCGGCCGACCTCCGTGCCATCGCCGACGTGTGCCACCGCCGGGGCACGCCGCTGATCGTCGACGAGGCGTGGGGCGCCCATCTGCCCTTCCACGACGCGCTGCCCACCTGGGCCATGGACGCGGGCGCCGACATCTGTGTCACCAGCATCCACAAGATGGGCAGCGGTCTGGAGCAGGGTTCGGTGTTCCACCTCCAGGGCGATCACGTGGACCCGGCCGAACTCGCCTCCCGGGCCGACCTGTTGGGCACCACCAGCCCGAGCGTCCTGCTGTACGCCGGGATCGACGCCTGGCGGCGGCAGATGGTCCGGCACGGTCACGCACTGCTCGGCCACGCGCTGGAGCTGGCCGAGCGCACCCGGGCGGAGATCGAACGGATCCCCGGCATCCATGTGAACGACGCGCGGGACTTCTGCGGTCCCGGCCTGGCCGACGACTTCGATCCCCTGCCGGTCGTGATGGACATCGGCGCCCTGGGGACCACCGGCTACCGCGCCGCCGACCGGATCCGCGAGCACCACCGCATCGATCTGCACCTCTTCGACCACCGCCGGATCAGCGCCCAGCTCACCCACGCGGACGACGACCGGACCACCGCGCGTCTCCTGACCGCCCTGCGCGACCTGGCCGACCACGCCGACGACCTGCGGGACGCGCCGCGCGTCGACGTGCCGTCCCCGGCGTCCCTCCGTCTGGAGCAGGCCGTCCTCCCCCGCGACGCCTACTTCGGCCGGCACACGGACGTTCCCGTGGCGGAGGCGGAGGGGCGCGTCGCCGGGGAGATGATCACGCCGTATCCGCCGGGCATCCCCGCCGTCCTGCCGGGCGAGCGCCTCACCGGGCCGGTGCTGCGCTACCTGACCACCGGGGTCGCGGCGGGCATGAACCTGCCGGACACGGCGGACAGCGGGCTGACGACGGTCCGGGTCATGGCCGAGGACTGACCTTCCGGTATCGGAGGACTGCCCCTCCGGCATGCGGCCTCCGGTACGGCCCTCCGGGTACGGGTGACGCCCCGGACGCGATCGTCCGGGGCGCCCCACCGCGGAGGCAGCTTCACTTGCACCGCGGCGGTGCCCACCCTGCCTGATCCGGCGGTGGCGGGCAGTCGGGTGGGCCACTTCGCTCCCGTGGCCGGTGAGGCAACAGTGGCCGGGGAGGCGCCCGAGGCGAAGCGCCTTCACCGCCGCGTCAGCTCCTCGTAAGACTTTCCGCTCCCCCCGGCGGCGGCGCCGTCGTTCCCCTGACCTCCAGGGTGGGGGCCGTCAGGTCGACGTGGGCGGGGCGGTCCGGGTCGGCGATGCGGTCGAGCAGGTGCTGGGCGGCGCGGCGGCCCACCTCGTGGCTGGCGTTGTCCACGGTGGTGAGCCAGAGGTGGCGGAGCTGGGAGAGGTACGTGTTGTCGTAGCCGACGAGGGAGAGGTCCCGTGGGACGGCGAGCCCGCTCGCCTCGGCGGCGGAGAGCGCGCCGACGCAGGTCATGTCGTTGACCGCGAACACGGCGGTCGGCCGCCGGGGGCCGTTCAGGAGCCGGACGGTGGCCCGGTAGCCGCCCTCCTCGGTGAGGTCGCCGCGCTCCACCCGGGCCGTGCCGGCGAGGCCGTGCGCGCGCATGGTGGCCTCGAAGCTGCGGCGGCGCAGCTCGCCCACCGCGCCCTGGCCGGCGATGTGGGCGATGTGCCGGTGGCCGAGGCCGATCAGATGCTCCGTGGCCAGCCGGGCGCCCTCCTCGTCGTCGCCCGCGACGACGTCCACTGCGGGCAGCTCCGGTTCCCGGGCTCCGGCGACGACGGTGGGGACCCGGCCCGCCGCGGCGCGCAGCACGCCGGGGTCCTGGAGGGTGCCGACGGCGATCAGGCCGTCCACCCGCAGTTCGGTGAAGGTGTGGGCGAGGTCCTCGCCGAGGCGCCGGTTGAGATGGCCGTCGGCGAGGAGCATGCGCAGACCGTTGTCGTACAGGCGGGAGTTGAGCCCGTCGAGCAGGTCCACGAACCAGGGGTTGCGCAGGTCGTTGAGGAGCACGCCAACGGTACGGGTGCGGCGTTCGCTGAGGCTGCGCGCGGCGGCGTTGGGCCGGTAGCCGAGTTCCTCGACGGCGGCAAGGACGGCCTGCCGTTTCTCCGGTCGTACGCCGTCGGCGCCGCGCAGCACCAGGGAGACCAGCGATTTGGACACGCCCGCCCGTGCGGCGACGTCACGGATGGTCGGGGTCCTCATGGTGTGGACCGTTCCATACGGCTGTCCGCTTTGTAAAGCCGAGCAGGCCGACCGACGGCCCTTGACACCGGTCCGGAGGGGCTCCATCGTGGGCCGGGCAAGCAAAATGGAACGGTCCAAAGAGGGGCAGTCCAATGGTGGATACGCTCGGCGTCGCCGTCGTGGGGTTCGGCTGGATGGGGCGGGTGCACACCCAGGCGTACGCGCGGGTCGCCCACCACTATCCGGGGCTGGGCCTGCGGCCCGAGCTGGTGACCGTCGCGGAGGAGGTGCCGGGCCGGGCCGAGGAGGCCGCCGCGCGGTTCGGGTTCGCCTCGACGGCGCGGGACTGGCGCGAGGTGGCCGCCGATCCGCGGGTGCGGGCCGTGAGCATCACCGCGCCGAACTTCCTGCACCGCGAGATCGGTGTCGCGATGGCCGGGGCGGGCAAGCACATCTGGATCGAGAAGCCGGTCGGTCTGAGCGCCGAGGACGCCCGCGCGGTGGCCGACGCGGTCGCCAAGTCCGGTGTGCAGGGGACCGTCGGCTTCAACTACCGCAACGCCCCGGCCGTCGCCTACGCCCGTGAGCTGATCGCCTCCGGGGAGATCGGCGCGGTCACGCATGTCCGCGTCCGGCTCTTCAGCGACTACGCCGCCCATCCGCTGGGCGCCCTGACCTGGCGGTACGAGCGGGAGCGGGGCGGCAGCGGGGTGCTGGGCGATCTCGCCTCGCACGGCGTGGACCTCGCGCGTTTCCTGCTGGGCGACATCACCGCGCTGGCCGCCGACACGGCCGTGTTCATCCCGGAGCGGGCCCGGCCGACCGGGGCCACGGCCGGTCACGCCCTGGCCGCCGGCGGCGAGCCGGGCCCCGTGGAGAACGAGGACTACGTCAACTGCCTGCTGCGTTTCGCCTCGGGCGCCCGGGGTGTCCTGGAGGCGTGCCGGGTCTCGGTGGGCGAGCAGAACAACTACGGCTTCGAGGTGCACGGCACCCGGGGCGCGGTCTTCTGGGACTTCCGCCGGATGGGCGAACTCGGCGTCAGCCGGGGGGACTCGTACCAGGACCAGCCCGTGAGCACGCTGTACGTGGGTCCCGGGCACGGCGACTACGAGGCGTTCCAGCCGGGGGCCGCGTCGAGCATGGGCTACGACGATCTCAAGGTCGTCGAGGCGCAGCATTTCCTGCGCTCGATCGCCGACGGCACCGCGCACGGGCCGACGCTGGAGGACGCGGTGCGCAGTGCGGTGGCCCTGGACGCGATGAGCCGTTCGGCGGAGTCGGGGGCGTGGGTGAGCCTGGCGTGAGCGCGCTGCGGCGCGGGGCATGTCGAGCAAGTGCCCCGCGCCGCATCGTGGTTGGCGTCTCTCAGGGGCGCAGTGTCACGCACAGCAGGGCCGCCGGGCCCTGCCTGCTGCCCAGGCGGGTGGTGAAGGCGATGCCGGCGGCGTACTCGTCGGCGGCGCACTGGCCCTTGTAGTGGTTCTGGGCGAAGTCCCCTCCGGTGCCGTCGGCGGGGCGGTTGTCTGAGCGGTCGAACCACACGGTCCGTCCCGCCCGGCCGAGCGTGGTGCGGGCGGGGACGCACAGCGCCGCCGAGACCCGTTCGCCGCGCCGGCTGTAGCCGGCCAGGAACTGGCCTGCGGGGCACTGGAGTTTGGTGTAGCCGCCGGCCCAGTCGCCGTTCGCCGGGACATGGCGTTCGTCGGTGACGACGGTGCGGGCGTCCCCGGCGGCGCGCAGGTCACCGGCGGTCACGTCGGTGCACAGGCCCCGGCCGCCGGTGTGGCTGAGTCCGGCCAGCCGCAGTCCGTCGGGGCAGACGGCCTTGGAGGCGCCCGAGTCCCAGTCGCCGCCGGCCCGGATCCGCAGGGACCGTACGTCGTCGCCCTGGTCGGTGGTGAGCATCCGCCAGTCGGCCACCGGGGCGACGGGGCCGGTGCGGGTCGGGGAGGTCATCAGGCGCTGCCAGCCGGCGCCGCGCCAGTCGCCGCCGTCGAGGATGCCGTGGCGGCGCCCGTCGGTGTCGTAGCGCAGCAGGGCCCAGTCGTCGTGGCCCTGCCAGCCGACGAGCGGCCAGTAGGCGAAGTCGGCGTCGCGGTCGGCGAAGTAGTCGGTGATGTTGCCGAACCAGGTGCGCGCGGCGGCGCCCGTCTCGTTCGCGCCGGTGCCGAACTCGCTGATCCACACCGGCGCGGTGTAGTGCCGCCCCTCGGTGGTGACGAAGAACGCCTGGTCGGTGAGGGTCTGGAAGAGCTGCTCGCGGCTCAGGTCCTGGTAGCGGGGGTCATGGGTCTCGCCGATTCCGGTGGCGCCGCTGTGCCGGGGGCCGGTGTAGCCGTAGAAGTGGGCGGAGTAGACGAGTTTGTTGGACCTGAGGAGGGTGTGCGAGAGGGTGCGGGCGGGGGCGAGGGTGGGGCGTTCGTGCGGGAAGCCGTCGACGGGCAGGCCGGTCCAGTTGATGCCCTCGATGACGATGAGCAGGTCGGGGTTGGCCTCGGTGAGGATGCGGTCGGCGGCGAGCTTGGCGGCGGCGTACCAGTCGTGGGCGTCGCCCAGGCCCCAGTTGGGGTCGTCGAAGACGTCGCGGCGGACCTCGTTGTAGAGGTCGGCGCCCACCACGCGCGGGTCGGAGGCGTAGCGGCGGGCCATGAACACCCAGTCGTCCGCCCAGCGTTGGGTGGTCTGGCTGCTGTTCCAGCGTTCGTTGCCGTCGATGCCGCAGCACCAACGGGTGGTGTTGGTGTGGTTGTTGAGGATCACCGCGAAGCCGCTGCCGGTGAGCGCGCTCACCACGGCGTCGAAGATCTGGAGGGGTGTCTTGCCGCGGAGCTGCGGGTTGGCGGTGACGGCGGTGTCCGGTACGGGTGCCGTGGCGCGGATCATCTCGTTGGAGAACGGCAACCGGATGCTGTTGAGGCCGAGTTCACGGAAGTCGGCGAGGAGCCGGGACAGCGGGGCGCGGTCCAGGCCGAGGGGGATGCCGTTGGCGTTCTGGCCCGCGTGGTGGTTGGCGGGGTCGGCGGTGCTGCCGCTGCCGTTCCAGGAGCCTTGCGCGCCGTCCCAGTTGGCGGACTTCAGCCGGAAGCGGTCGCCCCGGGCGTCCACGACGTAGCGGCCCCGGGTGGACAGGGGCGGCTGCCAGGTGTCCGCGGCGGCGGCTTCCGTGGCGGTGGCATCCTCGGCGGCGGGCGTGGCCCTGGTGGTGGCGCCCGCGCTCGGTGTCAGGGTGAGCACGAGCGCGGCGACAGCCAATACTGTCAGGTGCTTGACAAATCTGGGCGGCATGCTGGTCCTCTGCGGGCGCGCGGGGTGGGGGGTACCTCGAACAGCGGCTGCCACCCTACGAGGGAACGGCCGCCAGGTCGATGGCGGCCGCCGTCTCAAGTACCCTCAACTTCCCTATCAGGGAACCGAATCACCCGCCCCGCGCCGCGCTCACACCGTCGGCGCCACGATCTCCCGCTTGAGGATCTTGCCGCTGGGGCCGGTCGGCAGGGCGTCCACGAGCCACACCTCGCGCGGGTACTTGTAGGCCGCCACCCGCTCCTTGACGAACTCCCGCAGCTCGTCCGGCGTCGCCTCGGCGCCCGGACGCAGCACGACCGCGGCGGCGATCTCCTCGCCCAGATGATCGTCCGCCCGGCCCACCACGGCGGCCAGCGCGACCGCCGGGTGCTCGTGCAGGACCTCCTCGATCTCGCGCGGGTAGACGTTGTAGCCACCGCGGATGATCATGTCTTTCTTGCGGTCCACGATGTAGAAGTAGCCGTCCTCGTCCTGCCGCGCGAGGTCGCCCGAGCGCAGCCAGCCGTCCGGAATGGTGGCCGCCGTCTCCTCCGGACGGTTCCAGTACTCCTTCATCACGTTCGGCCCGCGCACCGCCAGTTCGCCGATCTCGCCGGGCGCGACGTCCTGGCCCTTGTCGTCGAGCAGCCGCACCTCCACGTCCCGGATCGGGGTGCCGATGGAGCCTGCCTTGCGCGGCCGGTCGGGGTGGTTGAACGTGACCACCGGGCTGGTCTCGGACATGCCGAAACCCTCCAGGACGGCGCAGCCGAAGCGGCGCTCGAAGCCGTGCAGGATCTCCACCGGCAGCGACGCGCCGCCCGAGATGCACATCCGCAGCGTGGACACGTCCGCGTCCGTCGGGTGCTGGAGCAGCGCCGCGTACATGGTCGGCACGCCCTCGAACACCGTGGCCCGGTCCCGGGCGACGGCGTCCAGCACGGCCTGCGGTTCGAAGCGCGGGATCAGGGTGAGCGAGGCACCGCCGCGCACGGTCGCGCTCATGGTGCAGATCTGGCCGAAGATGTGGAACAGCGGAAGGCAGCCGACCACCACGTCCTCGGGCGTCATCCGCTGCACATGGACCGTGTTGACCTCGGTGTTGTGCCGCAGCCCGCCGTGGGTGAGCGCGGCGCCCTTGGGCCGGCCGGTGGTGCCGGAGGTGTAGAGCAGCACGGCCACGTCGCCGTCCGCGGTCGCGGCGGTCTCCGCGAGCGGCTCGTGCCCGGCGAGCAGCTCCGCGAACGCGGCGGGCTCGACCGCGATGTGCCGCACCCCGGCGGCGGCCGCGCCCTGCGCGCCCTCCCCGGGCGCCTGGTGCCACTCGAACAGCAGCGCCGCCCCGGAGTCGTCGAGGTGGTACTCGGTCTCCCGCGTCTTCAGCAGCGGGTTCATCGGGACGACGACGGCGCCGGCGCGCAGGATGCCGTAGTACAGGACGACGAACTCGGGGACGTTCGGCAGCATCAGGGCGACCCGGTCCCCCGGCCGGATCCCCTCGGCCCGCAGCAGGGCGGCGGCGCGGGCGCTGCGCTCGTCCAGCTCCACGTAGTCGGTGACCTGTCCCGCGAAGCGCAGGGCGGGCCGTTCCGGCTGCCGCCCGGCCGTCTCCTCCAGGAACTGCGCCAGATTCGCCATACCCGCCTCCACGAATGTCACCGTCGAAATCCGCCGTTCACGTGGACGACATGCTGCTGCCACCGACGGTGGCGGCCTATGGGCGGTACGACAGCGTCCACCGCGCCGGATTGTTCCGGGGGACAAGAAGGCGGCGTTAAGCTGCGGTGATGGATCTGTCCGGTGTGGCCTCGGCCCTGCACGCGCGGCTCCCGGAGCTGGGCGAGCTGATGGCGGAGCGTATCCGCGCGGACGTCGACGCCTATCAGGACACGTCCCTCATCCCGTACGACTCGCTGCGCCGCTCGTGCACCGCCAACGCCGATCTCGTCCTGAGCCACTTCAGCCGCGGCGGCGATCCGGACGCGAGCCCGGCCCGGGACACCGGCCGGATGCGGGCCGAGCAGGGCATGCCGCTGGCGGACACGCTCCACGCGTACCGGATCGGCTTCGAGCTGCTGTGGTCGGAGATCATCGCCGAGTCGCGGACCCACCCGGAGGTCAGCGACGCCGAGCTGGTGTCGCTGTCGGCGGAGATCTGGGCGCTGTTCGGCCGCTACGCGGAGGCCGTCGCGGCGGCCCACCGGGAGACCACCGCCGAGCTGACCCAGCAGCGCGAGGCGCGGCGCTCGGCGCTGGTGGAGGCGCTGTTCACCGGTGTCCTCGTCGACCGCACCACGCTGTGGGAGGCGGCGCGCGAGCTGGGCCTGCCCGAGCACGGGCCGTACGCGGTGGCCGCGGCGGTGGCGAGCGCGCCCGGTGCGGAGCCGCTGGCGGGCGTGGAGACCACGCTGCGCCGGGCCCGGCTCCCCTCGGCCTGGCGGCTGCTGCCCGACCAGCAGATCGGCGTGGTCGCGCTGGCCGCGCCGGACGCGGAGAGCACCTGGCTGCGGGTCCTGCGCCGGTCGCGGGCCCGGGTCGGGGTCAGCCCCTCCTTCGACGCGCTGCGGGACGCGCCCCAGGCGCTGCGCTTCGCGCGGCTGGCGCTGACCGGGCTGGCCGGTACCGGGCCGGGCGTCGCCCGGTTCGACGACAACCCGCTGGCCATGCTGGTCGCGGCCGCCCCGTCCGAGGCGGCGCATCTGACCGAGGTGGTCCTCGCCCCGCTGCTGCGGCTGCCGGTGGCGGAGCGGGCGCGGCTGCTGGAGACCCTGGAGCACTGGTTCGCGGCGGCCGGTTCCGCCGCGGACGCCGCGCGGACCCTGTTCGTCCACCCCAACACGGTCCGCTACCGGCTGCGGCGCGTCGAGGAACTGCTGGCCCGCCCCCTGTCCGACCCGCGCACGGCGGCCGACCTGGGCGCGGCACTGCTCGCGCACCGCACCACCGGGGCGGGCCGTGGGCCGGAGGGCACCGCGGGAGGGCCCTGAGCGGCGGGCCCTGAACGGCGGACGGAGTCCGGGACACAGAGCGCATCGGGATGACCGCGCGGTGTCGCCGCTCCTATGGTGGAAACGGCACGAAGACGCCCGGCACGCACCAGACAGGCAGGACATGAGGAAACCGCAGATCGACTACGCGGCGGTCTTCCGGGCCCTGCCCGGCATGGTGGCGCTGCTCACCCCCGACCTGGTCTACGCCGACGCCAACGACGACTTCCTGCGGCTCGCCGGACGCACCCGCGACCAGCTCCTCGGCCGCTACATCTTCGACGTCTTCCCGGAGAACCCCAACGACGCGGCCGCCGCCGGCCGACGGGAGACCGAGGCGTCGATGCTGCGGGTCGTGGCGTCGGGCGAGCGCGACACCATGGCGCTGCTGCGCTACGACATCGAGGACCCGGCGCGGCCGGGGGTCTGGCAGGAGCACTACTGGAGCCCCGTCAACGCCCCCGTCCTCGGCGCCGACGGCAAGGTGGCGCTGGTCGTGCACCGGGTCGAGGAGATCACCGAGCTGATCCGGGCCCGCGGCAATCCGGGCGACGACGACCGGGCCCGGGTCCTGGAGGCCGAGCTGTACACCCGGGCGCGGGAACTCCAGGAGGTCAACGAACGGCTGCGCCGGGCGCACGCGCGGGAGCGCGAGGTCGCCCTCGCGCTCCAGGCGGCGATGCTGCCCGCGCCGGGCCCGGCCGGACGGCACGCGGCGGCCGTGCGCTACCGTCCCGCCACCGGCGCGCTGAACGTGTGCGGCGACTGGTACGACCTGGTCGACCTGCCCGGCGGCGATCTCGCGGTCGCGGTCGGTGACGTCGTCGGGCACGGTCTCGCCGCCGCCTGTGTGATGGGGCAGCTCCGCAGCGCCCTGAGCGCGGCCTGCCGGGTCGCCGACGGGCCCGCCCAGGCGCTGGAGGCGCTCGGCCTGTACGCCCGTTCGGTGGAGGGCGCCGAGTCCACGACCGTCGTGACGGCCTTCGTCGACCGGGCCGCCCGTACGGTCACCTACAGCTCGGCCGGTCATCCCCCGCCGGCCCTGCTGCGCCCCGACGGCACGGTGACCTTCCTCGACGAGGCGACCGATCCCCCGCTCGCGGCCCGCCCCGAGCACCTCGCCCGCCCGCAGACCCGTACCCCCTTCGAGGAGGGCGCCACGCTGGTCCTGTACACCGACGGGCTGATCGAACGCCGTACCGAGGACATCGACGCGAGTCTCGCCCGGCTCGCCGACTCCCTCGCCCGGCACCGCGCCCGGGACCCGGAATCGCTCGCCGACGCGCTCCTCGCCGACCTCCTGCCGGCGGCCGGAAACAGCGACGACACCGCGCTCGTCGTCATCCGGCTCTGACCCGCGCACCCGGCCGCCGGTGTTCCGGCCCTGCGAAGACGGCGCGGCGGGCGGACAGTGGAAGGAGCAACGTACGGAACGCCGACGCCTCGCGCCGCGCCGATCCGGTGCCGTGGGCGGGATCGGAGTCGATCGCCATGACCACCCCGGCACCCACGCCCGGCCTCCCGGTCCGGGTCACCGCGCGCCTGGACGCGCCGCTCTCCCGCTGGCTCTGGCTGGTGAAGTGGATCCTGGTCGTCCCGCACGTGGTGGTGCTGTTCTTCCTGTGGATCGCCTTCAGCCTGGTGGGCCTGATCGCCTTCTTCGCGATCCTGTTCACCGCGCGCTACCCGCGCCCCCTGTTCGACTTCAACCTCGGCGTGCTGCGCTGGAGCTGGCGGGTCTCCTTCTACTCGTACGGCGCCCTGGCCACCGACCGCTATCCGCCGTTCAGCCTGCGTGAGGAGCCGGACTATCCGGCCCGGCTGGACGTCGCCTACCCCGAACGGCTGTCCCGGGGCCTGGTCCTGGTCAAGTGGTGGCTGCTGGCCATCCCGCACTACATCGTCGTCGGCTTCTTCGTCGGCGGCTGGCACACCGGCTGGTGGGGCGGCGGGCTGGTGGCCGTCCTGACCGTGATCGCGGCCGTGATCCTGCTGTTCACCGAGCGCTACCCGCGGGACCTGTTCGACCTGATCGTCGGCCTCAACCGGTGGGTGCTGCGGCTCGCCGCCTACACCTCCCTGATGACGGACGTCTATCCGCCGTTCCGCCTCGACATGGGCGGCGACGAGCCGAGCGTCCTGCGCAAGACACCCTGAGCCGCCGCTCCCGCCGTACGACGGAGGTGACCGCATGGCCGGTACCGGATCAGGGGCGATGGGCAGCGGATACGGCCGTCACTCCGCCGCCCAGCACGCCGGGCTCCGGGCCGCCGTCGGCCTGCTCGACCGCGCCCTGGCCGCCGCCCCCGTGCCCGCCGACGACCGCGCCTTCCGGGTGGCCGACCTCGGCTGCGCCTCGGGGACCAACGCGATGGAGCCGATGGCCCGCACCGTCGCGGCCGTGCGCGCCCGCCGCCCCGGCACACCCGTGTGGGTCACCCACACCGACATCCCCGCGAACGACTTCGGCGCGCTCTTCGCCACCCTGACGGGACCGTCGTCCTACGCCCGCGTCCCCGGCGTGCACGCCTGCGCCCAGGCGCGCTCCTTCTTCGAGCCGCTGTTCCCGCCGGGCGAACTGCATCTGGCCTGGTCCTCGATCGCCGTGCACTGGCTGTCCCGGGTCCCGCTGCCGATCGCCGGGCACATCTACGGCTCCCGGGCGCGGGGCGCCGCCCGGGAGGCGCTGCGCGGGCAGTCGGCGCGGGACTGGGACGTCTTCCTGAGTCATCGTGCCGACGAACTCGCGCCGGGCGGCCAGCTCGTCGTGGTGGGCGGTGCCGCGACGGACGACGGACTCAGCGGCGCCGAGGGCCTGTTCGACCTGGCGGTGGAGGAACTGGCCGCTCTCGTGGACCAGGGGATGCTGACCGGCGAGCAGGTGGCGGCGATGACCGTACCGACCTGGAACCGCACCACGGCCGAGTTCACCGCCCCGCTGCTCTCCGGCCCGTTCCGGGACCGGTTCCGGCTGGAGGAAGGGGAGTTCGTGGTGCTGGACGACCCGATGTGGGAGCGGTACATGGCCGACGGCGACCTGGAGGCGTACGCGGACGAGGTGGCGGCCTCGTTCATGGCGGCCTTCGGCCCCTCGCTGTTCTCCGGCATCCCCGAATCCGCCGCGGCGGCCGCGCGGTTCACCGAGGGGCTCACCGCACGGGTCCGGGACCGGCCCGACGAGGGAGCCGCCCGCTGGCGTGTCCAGGTGCTGCGGGCGACCCGCCTCGGCCATTCGGATGGGACTCGCGCCGTGGCGTGACGGGCGCGCGGACAGCGGGCGTTCCCGCGTCTAGGTTCGGGCGCTGTCCGATTCGCTCGCCGAAAGGTGCCCCCCATGCGTGCTGTCCGTTCCGGTCTGACCGCCCTCGCCACCTGCGCCCTCGTCCTCGTCGCCGGTGGCACCGCGGGTGCCGGGGTGTCCGTGGACGACTCCTCGGCCCCCTCGGTGACCATCGTGTTCGGCGACTGGGGCCAGTTCGCCGGGGACGACGTGTTCAACGCCGGCCACGACAACACGGTCGGCTCGAACAACTGACGTACGCCCCCGGCGGGTTCGGCTACGCCCTTCGCAGCCTCAGCGTCACCAGTTCGAACGGCCGCAGTCCTACGGTGATCCGGTCGCCGTCGGCCTCGGGCGCGGGGGCGTCGGGCAGGGGCCGTTCGAGCAGGTCGGTGACGGTGGCGCCGGCGAGGCCGAAGCCCGTCGTGAGCGTGGCCCGGACGCGGCCGCCGTGGGCCTCGTGGAAGCGCACCACCACGTCGCCGCTGCCGTCGTCGGCGAGTTTGACGGCCGTGACCACCACCTGGTCCCGGTCGACGCTCACCAGCGGGGCGACGGCGTGGGCGCCGGTGACCGTGCGCGCGGGCAGGTTGAGCCGCCAGCCCTCGCGCACGGCGTCGCCGATCGTCGCCCCGGGCACCAAGGCGTGCCGGAAACGGTGCACGCCCTGGTCGGTCTCGGGGTCGGGGAAGCGGGGCGCGCGCAGCAGGGAGACCCGCAGCGTCGTGGTGGTGCCGCCGTCGGCGCCGGGTTCGTCGCGGACCGCGCGGGTCACGTCGTGGCCGTAGGTGGTGTCGTTGACGACGGCGACGCCCCAGCCGGGCTCCTCCAGATGCACGAACCGGTGGTTGCACGCCTCGAAACGGGCCGCCTCCCAGCTCGTGTTGGTGTGGGTGGGCCGGTGGACGTGCCCGAACTGGGTCTCGGACGCGTACCGTTCGGCGTGCACGTCGAGCGGGAAGGCGAGCTTGAGGAACTTCTCCGTCTCGTGCCAGTCGACCTCCGTGTCGATCACCAGCCGCCGTTCGCCGGCCGGCAGCGACAGCACCTGGACGGCCCGGGACGCGCCGAAAGTCCGGACGATCCGCACGGACGCGCCGTCCTCCCCCGCCACGACCTCGTCGGCGTCGGTGAGGTCGGTGACGGTGTTGCGGTAGAACTCGTCGACGTCCCAGGCGTCCCACATGTTCGGGAAGTCGGGGTGGAGCTGGAGCAGGTTGGCGGCCCGGCCGGGCGCGACGGTCTCACGGTCCGCCTCGATGTCGTGGACGGACACGACGAGTCCGCGGGCGTCGATCTCCACCCGCAGCAGCCCGTTGTCCAGGACGTGTCCGCCGTCGGGGCGGGCGGCGAGGGTCGTACGGCCGTGCGCGACGGGGGTGTTCGCACCACCTGCCGGGACGCCGTCGCGGGCGTGCGGGGCGGCGTTGAAGACGAGCGGGGTGGTGCCCTCGCCGGCCAGGGACCGCTGGGCCGCCTCGATGATCGCGGTGAGTTCGGCGGCCACGCGGGCGTAGGTCGCCCGGGCCTCGCGGTGCACCCAGGCGATGGAGGAGCCGGGCAGGATGTCGTGGAACTGGTGGAGCAGCACCGTCTTCCAGATGCGGTCCAACTCGGCGTAGGAGTAGGGGAATCCGGTGCGGACGGCGGCGGTGGCGGCCCATAGTTCGGCCTCGCGCAGGAGGTGTTCGCTGCGGCGGTTGCCCTGTTTGGTGCCGGCCTGGCTGGTCAGGGTCGCCCGGTGCAGTTCGAGGTACAACTCGCCTACCCAGACCGGCGGTTCGGGGTGTTCGGCGCGGGCCTTGGCGAAGAAGGCGGCCGGGGTCTCCCAGGTGACGGTGGCGGAGCCCTCCAGGTCGCGGAGCCGGGCCGCCCTGGCGACCATCTCGCGGGTGGTGCCGCCTCCGCCGTCGCCCCAGCCGGTGGGTGCGAGGGAGTGCCGGGCCACGCCCTTGTCCTTGAAGTTGCGGGCCGCGTGGGCGATCTCGGCGCCCTTCATGGAGCAGTTGTAGGTGTCGACGGGCGGGAAGTGCGTGAAGATCCGGGTGCCGTCGATGCCCTCCCAGCGGAAGGTGTGATGGGGGAAGCTGTTCGTCCGCGACCAGGAGATCTTCTGCGTCAGCAGGTAGCGGGAGCCGGCCGCCTTGATGATCTGCGGCAGGCCCGCGGCGAAGCCGAAGGTGTCGGGCAGCCACGCCTCGTCGTTCTCGATGCCGAACTCGTCGAGGAAGAACCGTTTGCCGTGCACGAACTGACGGGCCATCGCCTCCGAGCCCGGCATATTGGTGTCGGACTCCACCCACATCCCGCCGGCCGGCACGAACCGCCCGTCCGCGACGGCCTTCTTGACGCGGGCCCACACCTCGGGCCGGTGCTCCTTCACCCAGGCCCACTGCTGGGCCTGGGACATGGCGAAGACGAACTCGGGTTCGTCGTCGAGGAGAGCGGTCATGTTGGCGGTGGTGCGGGCCACCTTGCGGACCGTCTCGCGCAGCGGCCACAGCCAGGCGGAGTCGATGTGGGCGTGGCCGACGGCGCTGATGCGGTGCGCCGAGGGCACGGCGGGTGCGGCGAGAACGGCGGCGAGCCGGGTGCGGGCCCGGGCCGCCGTACCGCCCACGTCCTGGAGGTCGACGGCGTCCAGGGCCCGCTCGACGGCGCGCAGGATGTCCCAGCGGCGGGCGGACTCCACCGGCAGTTCGGCCATCAGCTCGCCGAGCACCTCCAGGTCCAGGACGAGCTGCCACACCGTCTCGTCGAAGACGGCGAGGTCCATCCGGGCGAGCGTGTACTGCGGTGCGTCGCCGGCCGTCTCCTTGTCGCCCAGCGGGGTCGGCAGGAAGGGGTGGTAGTCGAGGATCACCGGATTGGAGGCGGCCTCGATGTGCAGCCGCACCTCCTCGCCGCCCGCGACGGGCGCGCCGATACGCACCCACTGGTTGCGCGGGTTGAGGCCCTTCACCGGTGTGCCGTCGGGGCGGTAGACGAGGCCCTCGCACTGGAAGCCGGGCATGTTCTCGTCGAATCCGAGGTCGAGGACCGCCTCGACGGTCCGGCCGGCCCAGGCTTCGGGGACCGTCCCGGTGACCCGGAACCAGCTCGTCCCCCAGGGAGCACCCCAGCGGGCGCCCACCGCGATCGGCTCGGGCTCGGCCGCCAGTCCCTCGGCGACGGGCACGGGCTCGCCGGGCGCGTGCCACACGGCCACGTCCAGCGGCACCGACTCCGGGTACACGGCGGGTCGGAGGCGCTCGTCGAGGACGCGCTTGAGCCGGGCCTCGACCAGGCTGCGGTCGTCATGCATGCGGGGTGCTCCAAGGTCAGGGACGGACGGGTTACCAGGTGTGGGTCACGGCGGCGGGGGCCGACGCTGTGTACAGCTCCCCTACGGCACGCAGTTCGAACCGTGTCGTCCGCTCCCCGTCCTGCGGGGCCAGCCCGCCGACGAAGTACGCCGTCTGGCAGGTGGCGCCGAGGAAGCGCCGCGTGCCGTCGGGCAGGACGCGGTGCAGGGTGTGATGCCGTACGTCGTCACGGGCGCCGCCGTCCCAGGCGAGGCGCAGGTCGCCGCCGGCGGCCGCGGTGATGCGCAGCCCGGTGGGGGCGGCGGGGGTGCGGGGTGCGTCGTGGACGGCGATCCCGCCGAGCCGCCAGGCCACCGGGCCGCCGGTCGCGGTGAGCCGGACCCCGACCGCGTGCACGGTCCCGGACAGCCCGTCGAGCGCCACCACCGAGGTCCGCCAGCCGCCGCCCTCCCCCGCCGCCGGCGGGAGATAGGTGTACGGCGGTGGCGTGCCCGGTGTGTCGGGGTCGGCGGTGGCCACGGCCAGTTCGACGGTGACCGTGCCGGAATCGGTGCGGTGGGTCAGCTCGACCACCGTGGAATCGCCGAGCGGCAGCCGGGTGGCGTAGAGGTCGAGCACCACCGGTTCGTCCAGGGTGCCCGAGACGAGGACGCTGCTGCCGCCGCGCCAGGCGTCGGTGAAGTCGAAGGCGACGGCGGGCCGCGCCCCGGCGGTGCGGACGGCCCACTGCCGGGAGGGCAGCCGGTCCTGGAGTCCGAGATGGTTCCACGGGGTGCCGGAGGTGACCGTGCCCTCCTCGTACCAGCGCAGTCCGTGGCCGGTGTTGAAGACGCTGGCGAACGGCAGGGCCGTCACGGTGGAACGGTCCGCGACCGACACCGCGGGGGCCCGCCAGGGGTCCGTGCCGTCGGGGCGGGAGGGGTCGCCGGAGCGTCCGGTCCAGAACCGGTCGTCGGCGGCGTGGAAGGCGGCCGGTCCCCTGCCGCCCGCGGGCAGGTGGTTGCGCGTCCACTCGGGCCGGTAGAGGCCGAGGGACACGACGTGCGGCTTGTCCCTGGGCACGATCGCGTCCCAGTTCACAGAGCGGTTCGAGCCGTTGGCCTCGACGTCCACGCCCGCCCACAACGCGTAGCGGCTGCGGCCGAGTTGTTCGGCGCGCTGTCCCGAGGAGACGAGGGAGGACGCGGACCAGCGGAAGTCCACGAACAGGTCGTCGGCCGACTGGAAGAACGCCTGGTTCTGGGCGTTGAGCGCGCCCTGCCAGCTCACCGTGCCGTTGACGGTCATCGAGTCGTACCAGGTGACGCGCTGCCCGCGGGCGGCGGCGAGGGCCTTCAGCTCGGTGAGGAAGCCGAGCATGGCGGTGGCCAGCGCGCTGTTCCCGCCGCCGGTCTCGGCGTTGACGAACCAGCCGTCGAAGCCGTACGCGGCGGCCACCTTCACGAGCTGCGCGGCCAGCGGGTAGTGGCCGCTCGTGTCCCGCTGGACCAGGTCACGGGTCCACTGGAGTTGTCCGCCGTAAGCGACGGGCGGCAGGAAGATGGTGCCGAGGACGGGTACGCCGTGCCGGTGGGCGGCGTCCACGACGGGGGCGTTCGGGGCGAGGATCAGGCCCTCGCCCGAGGAGCCGCCCCAGAACACCAGCTCGTCGACGTAGGCCCAGTGGGTGAAGGCGTAGTGGTCGGCGGTGGCCGAGCCCTGGGAGGGGTTGGCGGAGGTGGGTCCGAAGGAGACCAGGGACTGGATGCGGGCCTGGTCCGCGCGGGCGGTGGCGTTCGCGGGGGTGGGGGTGAAGCGTGGCGCGAGGGGTACGGAGGCGGCGTTGAAGGCGAGGTCGGTGTCGTCCTCGGCGGTCCAGCTCTTCAGGCTGCGCCAGGTGATGCCGGTGCCGGGGGTGCCGGCGGGCAGGGAGTCGGGGTACCAGTAGGCGGCGTACGGCGGGGGCACGGCTGCCTGCCGTGGGGCGGCGCCCGCGGCCGGTGCGGGGACCAGGGCGGCGGCTCCGGCCGCGCCTGCGGCGAGCAGGACGGTGCGTCGGGTGGGGTTCACGAGCGGGTGCCTCCTTGTGGGGTGGGGAGTACCTGATCGGGTGGGACGACCTCGGTGATGCCGCGCCGGGCGAGATGGGCGCGGTCGGCGGCGCGGGTGTCGAGGACGGTGGTGGGGCGGGCGCCGTCGGCGGTCAGCCGGAAGAACGCGTCGTAGACGGGGCCGCCGGGGGCGCAGGCCGAGCGGCGGGCCGGGTCGGCGGGGACGACGAGCGCCGTGGTCCGGGGGGCGGGCGCGGGCGCCGGTGCGGAAGCCGCGCGGGCCAGCGCGAGGGCGGTGTCCTTCGGCTTGCGTTCGTTGGTCAACAGGCCGAGCCCGTATTCGAGTTCGGGGAAGTCGGCGAGCTGCCGGGACACGTCGTGGGAGCACCACCAGGTGATGCCCCACAGGTCGGGGCAGTCCAGCGCGTTGCGCACGGTCGCCTCGGTGAAGGCGGCGGCGTGCTCGGCGGGGACGAGGGGGGCGGGCGCGCCGACCTCCTGGAGCCAGACGGGCCGGTGCGGGTCCTCGGCCCACGCCTTGCTGAGTTCGACGAGGTAGGCGGCGTGGTGCTCGGCCGGGACGGAGGCGCGGCCGTGGCGCTGGGCGGTGCCGTTGAACACCCAGGAGTGCACGGCGGTGACCGCGCCGCGCCGGGCGGCCTGGGCGGGCAGGAACGGCATGTCGTCCTGGTACCAGGTCGCGTCGTACTCGGCGTGCAGATGCAGCCGGCCGGGGGCGCCCTCCTCGCAGGCGGCGAGCATGCGCTCCAGCCAGGCGTCGATCTGGTCGCCGGTGGCCCGGTCGGGGTCGGGGTGCGGTCCCGCGGAGAACTGGTTGACCTCGTTGCCGAGGGTCATGCCGAGGAAGTTGGGCAGATCGGCGAGGGCGGCGGCGAGGGTGCGCAGGTAGGCGGCCTGGGCGTGCAGGACGTCGGGGTCGGTGAAGAGGTTGCGCCGGTGCCAGGTGCGGGTCCAGGCGGGGAGGAAGTCGAAGCTGCTCAGGTGCCCTTGCAGTCCGTCCACGTTGACGTCGAGTCCGCGTTCCCCCGCGGCGACGGCCAGGGAGCGGAGCTGGGCGACGGCGCGGGGGCGGATCAGGGTGCGGTTGGGCTGGAAGTACGGCCAGAGCGGGAAGACCCGGACGTGGTCGAGGCCGAGGGCGGCGACGGAGTCGAGGTCGGCGCGGACGGAGTCGAGGTCGAAGTCCAGCCAGTGGTGGAACCACCCTTCGCTCGGGGTGTAGTTGACGCCGAAGCGCACGGCAGGAGGCATGCGGAGTCCCTTGGACGACGGGAGAGTGACCGTTCAGCCCTTCACGGCGCCCTCGCCGACCCCGCGGAAGAAGTACCGCTGGAGGCAGGCGAAGAGGACGATCAGCGGGGCGACGGCGATGACGGTGCCGGCGGCGACCAGGCGTTCGTCGTTCGCGAAGGTGCCGTGCAGATAGTTGAGGCCGATGGTCAGGGTGAACTTGGAGGGGTCGCTGAGCACGATGAGCGGCCACAGGAAGTCGTCCCAGGCGCCCATGAAGGCGAAGATCGCGACGACGGCGAGGGTGCCCTTCACCGACGGCAGGGCGATCCGCAGGAACCGCTGCCAGACGTTCGCGCCGTCGACGAACGCCGCCTCCTCGATCTCGTAGGGCAGGTTGAGGAAGGCGTTGCGCATCAGCAGGACGTTCATGGCGCCGATGCAGCCCGGCAGGACCACGCCCACGAGGGTGTTGTTCAGGCCGAGTTCCCGCATGGTCGTGAACTGGGCGATGATGATGGCCTCGACGGGGACCAGCATCGCGAGGACGAACGCGAGGGTCGCGGCCCGGCGGCCCCGGTAGCGCAGCCGGGCGAGCGCGTACCCGGCGAGGGCCGAACCGGCGCAGTTGGTGACGACGTTGGCGGTGGCGACCTTGAGCGAGTTCAGGGCGTAGTCCCACACGGGGACGGTGTCGGCGACCCGTGTGTAGTTGTCCAGGGTGGGATCGGCGGGCAGGAAGGCCGGCGGGGAGCTGTAGATGTCCTCGGTGGGTCCCTTGAGGGACGTGGAGAGCTGCCACAGGAACGGTCCGACGGTCAGGGCCAGGACGGCCAGCAACAGCAGGTAGCGCAGGGCGAGTTCGCCGACGCGGACGCGGCGGCCGTGCTCGTCGGTGACCCGGGGCGCGCGGGCGGCCGCGGGCGGGGTCGTGGCGGGCCGGGTCTTCTCCAGGACGCTCACACCCGTTCCTCCTTCCGGTCGGCGCGCAGCACGAGCAGCATCAGGGCGACGGTCACGACGAACACGACGACCGAGAGGGCGGAGGCGTAGCCGACGCGGCCGGTGAGACCCGTGCCGGTGCGCTGGACGAGCATGACGAGCGTGGTGTCCTCGCCCGCCGGGCCGCCGCTGGGCCCGGCCATCAGGTACACCTCGGAGAACACCTTGAAGGCGGCGACCGAGGACAGCGCCCCGACCAGGACCATGGTGGAGCGGACGGCGGGCACGGTGACCGTGAGGAAGCGGCGCACCGCGCCGGCGCCGTCCACGGCCGCGGCCTCGTGCAGTTCACGGGGCACTCCGGCGAGCGCCGCCAGATAGATGATCATGTAGTAGCCGAGGCCCTTCCACACCGTGACGGTCATGGCGCTCAGCAGAAGCAGCCACTGGTCGCTGAGGAAGCCGACCCGGCCCGCCCCGACCGTCTCCAGCAGCGAGTTGACCAGGCCGCGTTCGTCCAGCAGCCACACCCAGATGAGTCCGACGACGACGATCGAGGCGACGACCGGGGTGTAGAAGGCGGACCGGAAGAAGGTGATGCCGGGGATGTTCTTCTGCACCAGGAGCGCGAGCAGCAGCGGCAGCACCACGAGGGCCGGGACGACTCCGAGGACGTACAGCGCACTATTGCGCAGCCCGATCCAGAACATGTCGTCGTCGAGCATCTCGCGGAAGTTGGCGAGGCCCACGAAGCGGCCCGGGATCAGGGTGCGGCGGTCGGTGAAGGAGTCGGCGAGCGTGGACAGGAACGGCCAGAGCACGAACGCGCCGGCGACCAGCAGTCCGGGGGCGGCGAACAGCCAGGGGCTGATGGGGAGTTGGCGGCGGATCCGGGAGGGGGCGGGGTCGGCGGCCATCGGCCTAACCCTGCTGCCTGAGCAGCGTGTCGCATTGCTTGACAGCGTTGTCCAAGGCTTCCTTCGGGCTCTGCCGGCCCTGGAGCGCCTTGGCGACCTCGTTGCGCAGCGCGGTCTTCATCTGCTCGCTGAACAGCACCGGGGTGTAATTGACGGCGTTCTTCAGCGACTTGGCGGCGGCGATCCGGACGCGTGTCTCGTCGGTGCCGTCCTCCTCGGTGAAGTACGGGTCGTCCAGGGAGCCCGCGGTGCTCGGGAAGATGGCGACCTGCCGGGCGAACGACATCTGCCGCTGGGCGTCGGTGACATGGTGGGCGAAGGCGACGGCGGCGGGGGTGCGCTTGCTGCGCGCGTTCACCATCACGCCCATCACGTACATGTTGACGTGGCCGGTGCTGGTGATCTGGTCGGTGATGCCGATGTTGTCGTAGAGGCTCGGCGCCTGCTTCTTGAAGTTGCCGAGGTCCAGGGCGCTGCCGGGGTTCATGGCGACGGCCCCGGTGAGGAACTTCTTGCCCGAGGACTCCGGGGTGGCGGTCAGCGCCTGCGGGTCCAGGGCCTTGGCGTCGTACAACTCCTTGTAGCGGGTGAGGAGTTCGACGCCCTTCGGGTCGTTGAAGCGGAAGGCGGTGCCGTCGTCGTCCATGAGGGGGACGCCGTAGCGGCCGAAGTCCTCGATGGTGGGGACGTTGGCGAGGGTGGCCACCTTGCCGTCGCTTCGGTCCGCCAGTTCGAGGGCGTCGGTGAAGAGGTCGTCGTAGGTCTTCGGCGGCTGCTCGGGGTCGAGTCCGGCCTGCCGGAAGAGGGTCTTGTTGTAGAAGAGGGGCCCGGTGTTGAGGTACCAGGGGAAGGCGTACGTGCCGCTCAGACCGGGGACTTGATGGCTGGCCCAGGCGCCCTCCAGGTACTCCTTCTCGTACGTGCCGGCCGCCTTGTCGAGGTCGAGGGCGAGGCCCGCCTTGGCGAGGGGGGCGACGAGGTCGGGCGAGACGTTGACGACGTCCGGAAGGGTGCCGCCGGCCGCGTCCGCGCTGATCTTGTCGGCGTAGCCCTCGGCGGGCTGGTCGATCCACTTCACGTGCGTGCCGGGGTGCTTCTTCTCGAAGTCGGCGATCACGCCCTCGAAATAGGGCTTGAAGTTGGCGCGCAGGTTCCAGGTCTGGAAGGTGATGTCGCCCTCGACCTTGCCGGAGGCGTCGGCCGGGCCGCCGTCGTCGCCGGAGCCGCAGGCGCTCAACGGCAGGACGACACAGACGGCGGCGGCGATCAGGGCTCTGCGGGAGATGTTCACGGTGTACGGCCTCCGTTGCTGGGGAGTTGAAGCGGCAATGGGCCAACGAGGCAGACCCTGCACGCCCGTTGACCGGCCCGTCAATGCCGTGCGCCGAGCTAATTTCATTAGTCGCTTATGCGCATTAGGGTGCTGAGCTGAAGCGCATTAGTGCATACTGGCCGGGAATTGCCGTGGGAATGGGGGAAACCACTGTGCCGGGAAAGCGCTCGCCGGTCCGCCGGCCCACCATGCGGGACATAGCGGAGCGGGCGGGGGTCTCCCAGAGCGCGGTCTCCTTCGCGCTGAACGGCCGTCCGGGGGTCTCGGAGATCACCCGGGACCGGGTGCGCCGGGTCGCCGAGGAGCTGGGCTGGCGGCCGAGCACGGCGGCCCGCGCCCTGTCCGGCGAGGGCGCGGCCACGGTCGGCCTGGTGCTGGCCCGCCCGGCGCACACGCTCGGCGTCGACTCGTTCTTCCTCCAACTCGTCTCCGGGATCCAGGAAGTGCTGGCGGAGCGTCACCTCGGGCTGCTGTTCCAGATCGGGCACGACGTCCACGAGGAGTGCGCGGTGTACCGGCGCTGGTGGGCCGAGCACCGGGTGGACGGTGTGCTGGTCGTCGACCCGTGCCGGGACGACCCGCGGCCCGGCCTGCTCGACGAACTGGGGCTGCCCGCGGTGGTGATCGGCGGCGCGCCCGACGAACGCCACCCCGGTCTGTCGGCGGTGTGGGCGGACGACGCGGGGGCGATGGCGTCGGTGGTGGACGAGCTGTACGCGCTCGGGCACCGGCGGATCGTGCACATCGCCGGGCTGCCGGACCTCGCCCACACCCGGCGCCGGATCCGCACCCTGCGCGCGGAGGCGGAGCGGCTCGGGCTGACCGAGGTGCGGTCGGTGCCGACCGACTACTCGGACGCGGCGGGCGCGGCGGTCACCCGGCGGGTGCTGGGCGGCACCGCTCCCCCGACCGCGCTCGTCTACGACAACGACGTGATGGCCGTCGCCGGTGTCGCGGCCGCGGCCGAACTCGGCTTCTCCGTACCGGCGGACGTGTCGGTGGTGTCCTGGGAGGACTCCGCGCTGTGCCGCATGGTGCAGCCGTGGCTGTCCGCGCTGTCCCGGGACAGTGTGGAGTTCGGGCGGACGGCGGCGCGCGCCCTGCTGGCCCTGCTCGACGGGGGCCCGGCGGAGACGGTCCGGGTGCCGGTGCCGGGGCTGATCGCGCGGGGCAGCACGGGCGTCATGCGCCCGGGACGCAGCACTTGAGGATGTTTTGTCCTCCCCTTCGTTGAAAACCCTCCGCATCCGCGCCGCATTGGCATAGACCTGACACCCGGGCGCGGCTAGGCTCTGCCGCGCCACATTTGAGAGCGCTCTCACTCATCGGCTGTTCCAACCCCCACTCACTGGAACGACGAAGGGCAACTCCCATGAGACGCACCAGACTCAAGCACATCGGCGTGACGGCGGTCCTGCTGCTGGCCGGACTCGGCGGGGCGGGCACGTTCCCCGCTTCGGCCAGCGGCAGCGAGGCGTCCGCCACCGCCTCCGCCGCCTCCACCACCTCCACCGCCTCCGCCACCTCCGCCGCCTCCACGACCGACACCGCGTCCGTCTCCGCCGGTCTGCTCGGCGCGATGCAGAAGGAGTTCGGTCTCTCCGCCGAGGAGGCGAAGGCCCGGCTCGCGGCCGAACGGACGGCGACCGCCCTCGAACCGAAGGCCCGCGGCACCGCGGGGGCCGCGTACGCCGGCTCCTGGTACGACGCCGAGGCCGGACGGCTGACCGTGGCCGTCACCCCGGACGCCTCCCGCACGACCCGCGCCGCGCTGAGCGAGGCGGGGGCCGCGGTCCGCCTCGTCGAGCACAGCGCACGCCAACTGGACGCGGTCCGCGGCCGCGTCGACAAACTCGCCGCCCCGTCGGCCGTGGCCGGCTGGCACGTCGACCCGCAGGCGAACTCCGTCGTCGTCTCGGTCGTCCGCGGCAAGCTCGCCGACAACGATGTCCAACGCTTCCTGACCCGGGCCCGCGCCGCGGGACCCGTCACCGTCGAGACCGTCGCCGGCGCCCCGGGCACCTTCGCCGCGGGCACCGTCGGCGGCGACCCGTACTACACGGGCAACGTGCGCTGTTCCATCGGCTTCTCGGTCCACGGCGGGTTCGTCACCGCCGGTCACTGCGGTCAGGCCGGGGCGGGTGTCAGGGGCTGGGACGGCTCCTACATCGGCAACTTCCAGGGCTCGTCGTTCCCCGACAACGACTACGCCTGGGTGAACGTGGGCAGCGGCTGGTGGACCGTACCGGTGGTGCTCGGCTGGGGCACGGTGTCCGACCGGCTCGTGCGCGGCTCGGCCGAGGCGCCGGTGGGCGCGTCGATCTGCCGCTCGGGTTCCACCACGCACTGGCACTGCGGCACCGTGCTGGGCAAGAACCAGACGGTCAACTACGCCCAGGGCGCGGTGCATCAGATGACGAAGACCAGTGTGTGCGCCGAGGGCGGCGACTCCGGCGGGTCGTTCATCAGCGGTGACCAGGCGCAGGGCGTGACCTCGGGCGGCTGGGGCAACTGCTCCAGCGGCGGCGAGACCTGGTTCCAGCCGGTGAACGAGATCCTCAACCGGTACGGGCTGACCCTGCACACGTACTGACGGCAGGGCGCGACCGGGGGGGTTCCGTGGCCTCGGCCTCGGAACCCCTCCCGTTCCCGGCTCAGAGCTTGGCGCCGAAGTTCTGCGTCCACCACGGGCCGCCGGAGCCGTTGTGGATGCCCACGCCGATGTTCTTGAAGGAGCAGTTGAGGATGTTGGCGCGGTGGCCGGGGCTGTTCATCCAGGACGTCATCACCGACTCGGCCGTCTGCTGGCCCTTGGCGATGTTCTCTCCGTAGGTGGACCAGCGGTAGCCCGCGTCCGTGATGCGCTGGCCCGGGTCCTCGCCGTCGGGGTTGGTGTGGTCGAAGAAGTCACGGGCGGCCATGTCCTCGGAGTGACCCTGGGCCGCCGCGCGCAGCAGGCTGTCGTCGGTGAGCGGGCCGCAGCCCGCCGACGCGCGCTCCTCGTTGACCAGCGCGATCACCTGCGCCCCCAGACCGGACGGCCTGCTGCCCGACTGGGTCTCCTTGTCGCCCGAGGAGGTCTTCTGCGGCTCGGCCTTCTTCTCCGTGGCGGGCGTGCTCTTCTTCTCCGTCCGGGCGCTCGGGGAGGCGCTCGCGCTCGGCGACTTGGACGGGGACGGCGAGGCCGACGCGGAGGCCGACGGCGAGGGGGACGCGGACGCCGAGGCGGAGCGGTCGCCGTCGGGGGTGGGCTCGTCCGTGACGACCGTGCCGTTCGCGGGCAGGGCGGCGGTGCCCTCCTTGGTCCCGCCGCCCTCCTGGATGCCGAAGTAATACAGGCCGCCGCCGACCACGCAGACCGCCACGACCGCGCCGCCCACCGCACGGCGCCGCACCCGCCGCCGTCGACGGGCCTCGCCGCGCGAGAGACCCTGCTCCCCCGCGGACCGGTGCCGGCCCGGCACGGAGGAGACCCCGTCGACCTCGGCGGCGAGCGTGGTCGACGCCCCGGCCAGGGCCACCGTGTCGGCGGTGGCGGACGGCATCCGCGCCAGGAGCGCGGACGAGACGGCGACCAGCGCGAGACCGGCCAACAGGCCCTCGGCGGGCATCAGTCCGCTCCACAGCCCGGAGCAGCGTACGCAGCCGCGCGCGTGCCGTGCCACCCGCTTGCGGTACAGCGCGGAGGGCCGGCCGTCCCAGCCGGCCAGCTCGCCCTGGAGTTCCCGGCACGGCGGCTGCGCGTCCAGCGCCCGTACGACCACCCGGGCCGCTTCGAGCTGGGCCTTCATCCGCTGCACGCGGACCGCGGTGTGCTGCGGGGAGAGGTCGAGCGCCTGGGCGATCTCGGCCCGGGTCAGTTCACCGGCGCACTCCAGCCACCACAGGGACAGCAGGCCGCGGTCGTCGGGCTCCAGCCAGCGGGTGGCGCGCGCGGTCTCCTGCCGCTGCCCGGACAACTGGAGCTGGACGAGGGTCAGATCGACGAAGTCGGCGCCCGGGTCGGCGACGCCCTCGGCCTCGTCGACGCCGCCCTGGGCGGGCTGGCGGCGGTGCCAGTGGGCCCGTATCTGGTTCATGGTGATGGCCACGAGCCAGGAGCGGAAGCTCTCGGGGGAGCGCAGGCCGCCCAGCGAGTCGAGGGCCTTGAGCATGGTGTCCTGCACGACGTCGTCCACGTCGACCGAACCGTTCAGCGCGCGGCCCACGATGTTGTAGACGAGCGGGAGGTACGCGCCGACGAGCGCGTCCTGGGCGGAGGGGTCGCCCGCTCGGGCGGCGCTCACCAGTGCCGCCGGGTCCGTCGTGTGCCGTGTGCTCATCGCTGCTTCCCTGTCGTCGATGCTGTCCGTCTACGAGGGGAGATCCGGGGACCGGCGGCGGATAACAGTTCTTCGGAAACTCCTGCGGGGGCAGACTCCCTGTGCGAACGTCATCACCGCTATGAGGGCGGTCACATTCGGCTCTGACCTGCCAACTCGCCCTGTCCGCTTCGACCGAAGGGCCGTAAATGACGCGCATGCCCGCTCCCGCCCGGTGGACCCGCGGCCTGTTGGCCGCCCTCGTCCTCGCGGCCGCCGGCTGCGCGCTGCGGCTCGGGGCCGCGGCGGTGACGTTCGAGACGGGGGCGCTGGGCGCGCCGTTCCTCGCGCTGCTCCTGCTCGCGGCGGCCGGGTGCGTGCTGACGGCCGGGGCGGCGCTGGTGGTGTCGCTGCGGTTCACCGAGGGCGGTACGGCGGTGCGGACCGGGGCGCTCACCGTCGGCTGGGTGACCGTTCTGGGCAGTCTGGCCGCATTTCTGACGTACGACCATGTAGGGGCCGTCGGTATCGGGTGGGGCGCGCTCGTGGTGGCGCTGTCCGGGCACCGGGAGACCAGGGCCTGGTTCGAACGCGGCCGCCTGCTCGCGTCCTGACTGCGAGGGCGGGGGCGCATTCGGCGGGACGTCCGGCCGCCCTCTCGGCCACGTCACGCCCCGCACCTTGTTTTTGTTGTCACCATCTGCCCCAGGAGGACGAGGCGACCGAACGACCTCGTACGCGCGAGCCAGCCCTGGGAGCACCGATGACCCTGCCCGCCCCGCTGACCGGAGTGATCCCGCCCGTCTGCACACCGTTAACCCCGGACCGCCGGCTCGACGTGCCCTCGCTGCGCCGGCTGGTCGACCATCTGACGGCCGCCGGGGTGGACGCGCTGTTCGTGCTCGGCTCGACCTCGGAGGCCGCGCATCTCACCGACCGGCAGCGCCGGCTGGTGACCGAGACGGTGGTGGCGCACACGGCCGGGCGGCTGCCCGTGCTGGCCGGGGCGATCGACATGACCACACCCCGCGTGCTGGACCACGTCGAGACGGCCGCGGCGGCGGGCGCGGCCGCCGTGGTCGTCACCGCGCCCTTCTACACCCGCACCCACCCGGCCGAGATCGCCCGCCACTTCCGGCTGATCGCGGCCCGCAGCCCCGTCCCGGTGCTCGCCTACGACATCCCGGCCGCCGTGCACACCAAGCTGCCCGCCCGGCTCGTCCTGGAGCTGGCCGACGAGGGCGCGCTCGCCGGGCTCAAGGACTCCAGCGGCGACCTGGCCGGCTTCCGCGAGGTCGTCCACGGCGCCCGCTCGCTCCCGGGGTTCAGCGCCCTCACCGGCTCCGAACTGACCGTCGACGCGGCCCTCGCCCTCGGCGCGCACGGCGCGGTCCCCGGCCTGGCCAACGTCGACCCGGACGGCTACGTCCGCCTGACCCGCCTCTGCCGCTCCGGCGACCTGGAACGGGCCCGGGCCGAACAGGAGCGCCTGTGCGCCCTGTTCGCCATGACGACCGCCCCCGACCCGACCCGCATGGGCCCCACCTCGGCAGCGATCGGCGCCTTCAAGACGGCCCTGCACCTCCGCGGCATCATCGACTCCCCGACAACGGCCGACCCCCAGATCCCCCTGACCCCGGAGGAAACGGAAACGGTCGCCAAACATCTGGCGGGGGCGGGGCTCCTTCCGTAACGGTCAGCCGGGGCACGGTCGGCGCCTCAGGTCGAGGTGGGTGGCTGGGCGGCCAGGAGGACGAAGTCTGCGTTCCAGGGGTCGAGGCAGACGGCCAGGCGGCCGACGTCGGGGACGTCTTCGGGGCCCATCTGGACGCTGCCGCCGTTCTCCGTGACCTTCGCGACCGCGGCGTCGCAGTCCTCGACGCCGAAGACCGGGTGCCAGTAGGGGCGGCCGTCGGTGAGGGTGAGATTGACCTCGGTCATCTCCATGACGCCGCCGTGCATCCGCTCCTCGGGCAGTCCGGCGGGGGTGATCAGGTCGTACTCGCCCGCGTCGCCCTGGAGGTCCATGGCGTCGAAGATCCAGCCGAAGACCTCGCCGTAGAACTCCTTCGCGGCGGCCGCGTCGGTCGTGTACAGCTCGACCCAGGAGAGGGAGCCGGGGGCGTCGACCAGGTCCACGCCCTTGGTCGTGCCCGGCTGCCAGGCGGCGAACTGGCCGCCGAGCGGGTCGCTGAACTGGGCCATCCGGCCCCATTCGTCGAGGTCCGTCGGCGGCACCCGGACGGTGCCGCCGAGGCGCTCGACGGTCTGCGCGGCGGCGTCCGCGTCGGGGACGCTGTAGTAGATCATCCACGCCGGGCGGGCGCCCTCCTCGGTGAGTTTGCCCAGCCCGGCGACGATCTTTCCGTCCTTGCGGAACATACCCCCCTCCACCCCCTCCCCCATCGGCTCGTACTCCCAGCCCAGGACCGCGGCGTAGAAGGACGCGGCGGCCCGGACGTCGGGAGCGCCGAGGTCGAGCCAGCAGGGGCTGCCCGGGGCGAAGTCGGTGGTGATCATGGGGGTTCCCTTCACGGAGCGGTCCTCCCAGCCTGACACCGGGGTGCGGCACGCGCCCGTCAGGTGCGCCTGAGCCGGGCGGACGGCTCGTCATGAAGGGGTACGGAGACCCCCGTGGTCCGTCAGCCGTGGTAGTTGATGTACCCGTTGCCGTCGGCGTCGTTGGCGCGCTTGGTGTACGAGTGCACGTCGGCGCGGGCCCCGCCGGGCTTCAGCAGGTAGATGGTGTCCTTGTCGTTGTTCCAGATGAAGTTGCAGTTCTGGCGGTAGACGACATTGCCGGCGTCGGAGTCGGTGCCCCGGCCGCCGCGCAGCTTCACGTAGTCCCCCGGCTCCAGCTTGTGGGAGGCAGTGAAGGTGAACTTGTTCCCCGTGGCGTCCTTGACGACGTACCCCTTGAGGTTGACGGTCGCGGTCCGCGAGTAGTTCTTGATCGTCAGGTACTCGTTCTTGGTATTGCCGCCCGAGCAGCGGTTGGAGTCGGTGCCCGGGGCGTCGTACTGGACACCCTTGACCTTCAGCGCGGACGTGTACTCGGCGGCCTGGGCCGGCACGGCGGTGACCACGGCGAGCGTCCCGGCGGCGGCAGCGGCGGCCGACACGGCGAAGGCACGGCGTATGGACATGAGGATTCCCCCCTCATTGGTGCGAGTGAAGCGTGAGGAGCCTACCCGAGGTGATCAGGGGGTGTACGCCGTGTGAGGAAATCGTGAAGGCGGGGGCCTCCGGTCCGTTCATTCCGGGTGGGCCACCGCCTCCCGCTGAAGCTGTACGGCGGCCGGCAGGCTCAGCGTCGGCTCCGCGCGGCGCAGCGCCTTCACCGCCGCGACCGAGGAGATGTCCCCCTCGAAACCGGCCGCCGCGAGCCGCGCGCGGACCCACCGGGCGCGCAGCCGCGGCCCGTCGGCGCCGACGGTCGACTCCACGAGCACGGCGGCCCGTTCCAGCCCCGGCCGCTCCTCCGGCGACGCCGACGCGAGCGCCTCGCGCAGCGCCGCGGCGACCACGTCCGCGTCCCGGATCGTCAACACCACGTCACTCGTCCGGCTCAACCCCAGGAATCCTGTCATGCACGGCATCCTGGCCGCCGAATTCCTTGCCTGCCAAGGGACTTGAGGAGCTTCAGAGGGTCGGGCGCCCCGCCCCGCTCACTGCACCGAGCCCGGGTCCCCGGGACGGATACGGCCGCGCCAGGCACCGGACCCGACGTCGCGCTGCTCGACGTACTCCTTGAACCGGCGCATGTCGCCCTTCACCCGGCGGCCGATCACACCGGTCAGGTCCGCGCCCTTCTCGGCCATACCGGTGGGCTCGACGTCCATGGTGAGTTCCACGCGCGTGTGGGTGTCGTCCAGGCGCTCGAAGCGGACCGAGCCGCGCTGCCGGGTGTCGCCGTCGACGGAGCGCCAGGTGATCCGGTCGTCCGCCAACTGGTCGACGATCTCGGTGTCGAACTCGCGCCGTACCCCGCCGATCTTCGTCGTCCAGTGGTTGTGCCGGTCGTCGAGCTGCCGCACCTCCTCGACACCCTCCATGAAGTTCGGGAACTCCTCGAACTGCGTCCACTGGTTGTAGGCCGTGCGGACGGGAACGTCCACGTCCACCGCTTCCTTCACCGTGCTCATCTGTTCCTCCTCGCCTGTGGTCCGGGCGGCTCCGGGTACCCGGCTCGGCGGTATGAAGACCTCCGGATCACGGCGTCTCCCGAGAGACGGCCCGTTCCGGTCGCCGTGCGGTGGGCACTCGGGCGGCATGAACAGCGATACGGCAGTCCAGGGCTCGTACTGGCTGGAGACCGCGCCGCCCGGCGCCCCCGCGCCACCGCCGGCCGGTGATCTCGAGGTCGATGTCGCCGTGATCGGTGGCGGGATCGCGGGGCTGTCGACGGCCTGGGAGCTGGTCCGGCAGGGGCGGGGTGTGGCCGTGCTGGAGGCCGGGCGGGTCGCCGCCGGGGTGACCGGGCACACCACGGCCAAGCTGAGCGCGCTGCACACCCTCATGTACGACCGTCTGCGCCGGACCCGGGGCCCAGAAGGGGCGCGGCTGTACGCGCGGTCGCAGAGCGAGGCGATCCGGCACGCCGCCGGGATCGCCGCGGAGCTGGGCGTCGACTGCGACTGGGAGGAGACCGCGGCCCTCACCTACGCCGAGGACTCCCGGCAGATCCCCCGGCTGCGGGCGGAGGCCGAGGCGGCGCGCGAGGCGGGGCTGCCCGCCGAGTTCGTCACGGAGACCGAACTGCCGTTCGCGGTCTCCGGAGCGGTCCGGGTGACCGGGCAGGCCCAGTTCCACCCGCGCGCGTATCTGCTGGCGCTCACGGACGAGCTGCGCCGGCGCGGCGGTGCCGTCTACGAGGGCACCCGCGTCGTCGGCCTGTCCGAGGGCGAGCCGTGCGTGCTGACCACCGACGCCGGGGTCTCGGTGCGCGCCCGCGAGGTCGTGGTCGCCACCCACTACCCCGTCTTCGACCGCGCCCTCCTCTTCACCCGGCTCTCCCCGCGCCGCGAACTGGTCCTCGCGGGTCCCGTCGACGAGGCCCTGGCCCCGCGCGACATGTACATCACGCCGGAACGCGCCACCCGGTCCGTGCGCTCCGCACCGTACGGGGACGGCCGGCGCCTGCTGATCGTCACCGGCGAGCACTTCACGCCCGGCACCGCCGACGTCGAGGAGCGGTTCGCCCGGCTGACGGCCTGGACCGGGGAGCACTTCCCCGGGTTCACGGTCACCCACCGGTGGGCCACGCAGGACAACGACTCCACCGACTCCGTGCCGCTGATCGGGCCGCTGCACCCCGGCAGCCGCCACACGTACGTGGCGACCGGGTTCGGCGGCTGGGGGCTGAGCGGCGGCGTCATGGCGGGCCGGCTGCTCGCCGACCTCCTCGCCGGATGGAAGGTCGCGTGGCAGGACCTCTACGATCCCCGCCGGGTGGCGTCCGTGGTCCGTGAGGGGACGGCCTTCCTCAGGCATCAGGCGCAGGTGGCCCGGCACTTCGTCGGCGGCCGGCTGCCGGCCGCGACCGGGACCGCCCCGCAGGACGTCCCGCCCGGCCAGGGGGCCGTGGTGCGCGTGGACGGGCGGCTCTGCGCCGTGCACCGGGACGACGACGGCCGGCTGCACGCGGTGTCGGCGCGCTGCACGCATCTCGGCTGCCCGGTGGCCTTCGACGCCGCCGAACGGGCCTGGGAGTGCCCGTGCCACGGCTCCCGTTTCGCCCCGGACGGACAGGTCCTCCAGGGGCCCGCCGTCCGGCCGCTGGAACGGCGTGACATCTCAACGCCCCCCATGTGACGAGGAGTTCCCCATGTCCCCGCAGGAGTCACCGGAGTCACCCCTGTCCGACGCGGACCACCGCACCTACGAACCCGGGGCCCGCGCCGCCGTGTTCGACGTGGACGGCACTCTCGTCGACACCAACTCCCTGCACGTGGTGACCTGGTGGGAGGCGTTCCGCCAGGCCGGACACATGATCCCCACGCATGCCGTGCACCGGGCCGTCGGCCTCGGCTCCGACGACCTCGTCACCCGGCTCCTCGGCGAGGAACGCGCCCGCGAGGAGGCGGCGGGCCTCGACGCGGCCCACAAGGCGCTCTACGCCCAGTACTTCGAGCGCCTCGCGCCGCTGCCGGACGCGGGACGCCTGCTGCGCCGGCTGGCGGACGACGGCTGGACGATCGTGCTGGCCACCTCGGCGAGCGGCCACGAGCTGTCCGCGCTGCGCCGCGCGATCGACGCGGACGACGCCATCACGGCGACGGCGAGCGCCGACGACGTCACCGAGGGCAAACCGGCCCCCGAACCGGTCGAACGGGCCCTGGAACTGGCCGGCGTTCCGGCGGAGCGCGCGGTGTTCGTCGGGGACACCGTCTGGGACATGCGGGCGGGCAGCCGCGCGGGAGTGCGCTGTGTGGGCCTGCTGTGCGGCGGCATCCCGCGCCACGACCTGGAGGAGGCGGGCGCCGACGCCGTCCACGCCGACCCGGCCGCACTGCTCGCCGCGCTGCCGGACACCCCGCCCGGGTGACGGACCGGCTCGCCGTTACGTCCGCGACCAGGGGGTACTCGTGTGACGTCCCGTCCACCGACAACCCTTCCGGAGGAGCCCGATGACGGTCGAGACCCTCGCCCTCGCTCCCCCGCCGCGCTGCTGGGTCCCCCGCGGCGTCTACCGCCCGCAGGCCGACACCGGTCTGCTGAGACGGGCGATGCGCCGCGAGGGCATCACCGGCCGGACCGACGTCCTCGACCTGGGCACCGGCAGCGGTCTGCTCGCGGTGGAGGCGGCGCGCCTGGGCGGGCGGGTGACGGCGGTGGACATCTCCTGGCGGGCCGTCGCCGCCGCGCGGTTCAACGCCCTGCTCAACGGCGAGACCGTCCGGGTGCGCCACGGCGACCTGGTGGACGCCGTGCCGGGCCGCCGCTTCGACCTCGTGGTCTCCAACCCGCCGTACGTACCCGCGCCGGACGACGCGCCGCCCCGCGGCACGGCCAGGGCGTGGGACGCGGGGCGGGACGGCCGGCTGCTGATCGACCGGATCTGCGACGCCGCGCCCGCGGTCCTGCGGCCGGCGGGAACGCTGCTGATGGTGCACTCGCATCTGAGCGGCGTCGACGCCACGGTGGACCGGCTCGCGGCGGCCGGGCTGCGCGCCGAGGTCGTCGACCGGGCGCGGCTGCCGTTCGGCCGTGTCCTGCGTTCCCGCCTGTCCTGGCTGCGCGCCCGCGGGCTGGTGGCCGGCGGTACGGCCGACAGTACGACGGAGGAACTGGTGGTGATCCGTGCCGAACACGCCTGAGCGTCCGCGCCGTGTCCGTGTCCAGCGCGACGGCCCCCTGCTGGTGGAGGGCCCGGTCGAGGTGGTGGGCGAGGACGGCGAGGTGAAGGTGTCCCACCGGTTCACGGTGGCGCTGTGCACCTGCCGCCGCAGCCGGACGATGCCCTGGTGCGACACCAGCCACCGCCGCCGCGAGCCACGCCGAGGGGACGACCCGCGATGACCGACGCACCCGCCCGGCGGCGCGACGTCCGCCGCCGCCCGCCACCGCTGCCCGCGCCGCGCGGCCCGCTCTCGGCCGAGGTGCTGGCCGCCCTGCGCGACCCGCGCGCCATGCGCCTCTCCCCCGTGCCCGCGGACTGCCCGCCCTACGGCGACGACGTACAGCTCGCCCTGTACGTCCTCTACGAACTGCACTACGAGGGGTTCGACGGCGTCTCCGACCGGCTGGAGTGGGACGGCGCGCTGCTCGCCCACCGCGCCGCCCTGGAGGACCGCTTCCTCGGCGCGCTGCGCGCGGATGTGCCGGTGGACAACACGCAGACGGCCGCGGAGGCGCTCGACGCGCTCCAGATCGAGCCGGTCGGCGACGACGGGGGCGTGTCGTACTTCCTGCGGGACCACGGCACCGTCGACCGGCTGCGCGAGTACGCGGCGGTGCGCTCGCTCTACCACCTCAAGGAGGCCGACCCGCACGCCTGGGTCATCCCGAGGCTGCGCGGGCGGGCCAAGGCGGCGATGGTCGCGGTGGAGTTCGACGAGTTCGGCGCGGGGCGCCCGCAGGAGATCCACGCGGAGCTGTTCGCCGACCTGATGGAGGACCTGGGGCTGGACACGGCGTACGGGCACTATCTCGACGCCGCGCCGGCCGAGGCCCTCGCCGTCGTCAACCAGATGTCCCTGTTCGGCCTCCACCGGGCGCTGCGCGCCGCGCTGGTCGGGCATTTCGCCGCCGTCGAGGTGACCTCCTCCCCGGCCTCCCGCCGGCTGGCGGAGGCCCTGCGCCGGGTGGGCGCGGGCCCCGCGGCCGTGCGGTTCTACACCGAGCACGTGGAGGCGGACGCCGTCCACGAACAGGTCGTCCGCCATGACGTCGTGGGCGGTCTCCTGGAGAGCGAACCGCACCTGGACGCCGACGTGGTGTTCGGGATCCGGACGACCGCCTTCCTGGAGGACCGCCTGGCGGCCCGCCTCCTGGACGCCTGGAAGAGCGGCGGCACGGTCCTGGCCCCGTGAGGGACGCTCAGGGCCTGTCGTCGAACCGCGGCCGGGACTGGTCCGCGCTGCGCCGGCTGGGGCCGCCGCCGAGCTGGTGCGGGTCGAGGCGTTCGCCGCCGTCGCCGGCCCGCGGCACCTCGTTGGGTTCGCGCACCTCGCGCTCCTCGTGGACCGGCCCCGAGGCGGGCGGCGTCGGCTGCTCCGCGGGCCGCGGCGGGGCGGGCTCCCGGCGCCGTACGCCGATGCCGAGGCGTACGGCCCACACCAGCATCACCGTGATGAGCACCCCGAGGACGACGATGACGGCCATGCCCGCCCCCGACGCCGCGGCGGCTGTCTGCGCAAGTGTCGTGTTCATCGCCGCCGGGTACCCGCCGCCCGGCGTTGAATGCCACGGAACGACGCCTTCCGCTCCATGTCACCCGGACGGGTCCACGCCGATGACCAGCAGGGCGATGTCGTCGACCGGCTCGGCGGCATGGCCGATGAGATGGTCGGCCACGGCGTCCAGGTCACCGGGGTCGGCGGCGGCGAGGTGGCCCGCGAGCGCGGTGACGGCCTCGTCCGGGTCGAGTCCGGGGCGTTCCACCAGCCCGTCGGTGTACAGCACGAGGACGCTGCCCGGCGGCAGCGGGTAGGCGGCGGCCTGGTAGGCGGCGTCGGGTTCGATGCCGAGGAGCAGGCCGGGCGGGACGTCGAGCACCTCGGTGCGGCCGTCCGGATGCCGCAGCACGGCGGGCGGATGGCCGGCGCTGGCCAGGCAGACGGTCCGGCGGACCAGGTCCAGATGGGCGTAGAGACAGCTCGCGAACCGGCCCGCGTCCAGGTCGACCAGGAGCCGGTTGGTGGTGCTGAGGACGTCGGCGGGCGCGGAGCCGGCCATCGCGTGGCCGTGGACCGCGGTGCGCACCTGCCCCATCAGCGCGGCCGCGTCCACGTCGTGCCCCTGGACGTCGCCGATCGCGGCGGCCACGGTCGTGTCGTCGAGGCGGATCAGGTCGTAGAAGTCGCCGCCGACCTCCATGCCGTGGCCGGACGGCCGGTAGCGGGCGGCGACCCGCAGTCCGGGCGGTGTCGGCAGGCGCCGGGGCAGCAGGGCGGCCTGGAGCTGATGGGCGACGGTGTACTGGGTGTCGTAGAGGCGGCCGCGTTCGAGGGCCTGTCCGACCAGGCCGACCAGGGCGGTGAGGGCCGCGCGTTCGGAGGGCGGGAAGTGCTGGGGGCGGTCGTAGGCGAGGACGAGCGAGCCGATGGCGCGGCCGGAGGCGACCAGCGGGAGGAACGCCCAGGACGCCTTGTCGTCGAGCTGGACGGCCCGCGGGTAGAGGCGCCGCAGCTCGTCGAAGCTGGTGAAGAAGTGCGGGGTGCAGGTGTCGACCACGCGGGCGGCGGGGGTGTCCGCGGTGAGCGGGAGGTCGTCGAAGCGGGCCATCAGTTCGGCGTCGTAGCCGCGGTGGCCGAGCATCCGCAGCCGGCCGTCGCGGGCCGCCATCAGGGCCATGGCCTTGGCGCCGAGGGCGGGCATGAGCTGGTCGGCGGCCTGGTTCACGACGTCCTGGACCCCGACGGCCTCGGTGAGCGTGGCGGCCAGGTGCATCAGGTGGTACAGCAGCCCGGCGCGGCCGGGTCCGGCGGGGTGTTCGGCCGCCGTGGCCGGGCCGGGTCCGGCGAGGGGGTCGCCTGGGGTGATGCGGACGCTGATCCCGGACGGGTCCGGGTACAGCTCGAAGACCAGCGGCACGTCCGGTGGGCGCACCGCCATGAAGGTGGTGGGCTGCTCGCTGACCAGGGCCGACCGGTAGCGGTCCTCGACCTCGGGGACGTCCATCCACGGCAGGGCCTCCCAGGGCAGCGCGCCCACCAGTTCGTCGACGGGGACGCCGAGGAGGTCGGCGGCCCCGGGCGTGACGAAGGTGAACCGGCCGGTCATGTCCAGGGCGCAGGCGCCGCCGGGCAGCCGGGCGACGTACGCGGCGAGTTCGCCCGCCTCGGCCGACACGGCGCGGGTGCGCAGCGGGTGCGGCAGGATCCGCGGCTCGTCCGGCGGGCACAGTCCGCAGTCCCCGGCCACGCGGTGCAGCAGCCGGCCGAGGCGGCGGCAGCCCGCGTCGACGGCCTCCCGCTCGCGGTCGCTGAGCAGGGCCGGGTGCGAGCCCGGCCACAGCAGCACCAGACCGCCGACGGTGGCGCCCTCGGCGGTGAGCGGGGCGGCGGCCAGCGAGAAGGGGTACGGCAGCACGAGCGAGGTGCGCGGGTAGCGGCGCGCCATCTCCTCGATGTCCCCCACCCACACCAGCCCGCCCCGGCGTACGGCGTCCGCCACCGCGACGGGCTCGGACAGGCCCACCCGGGCCCAGGGCAGGGCCATCTCGCGGGGCGCGCCGGTCAGCGCCACCAGCCACAGGGCGTCACCGGAAGGGGGCAGGACGTAGAGCAGACCGCGGGACGCGCCGCTGTCGTCGACCACGTCCAGCAGCGCCGCGTCCATCGCGTCGGGCACGGCATCCGGCGCGGCGTGCGGCACGGCCGCTCGAAAACCGCCCATGCATAAACATTAGTCCGTTTCCGGGGCCGCTACCCCACGCCGTACGCGGCCGATCCGTCGGGCACATGGATGTCCAGGACGCAGATGTCGTCCCGGTGGCGGGGCCGCAGGGCCGCCAGGGCGGGGGCGAGTGCCTCGACGCCGTCGGTGCGCAGCAGCCGCAGCGCCGTCCCGGCAAGCCGGTCGAATCCCACGCCGATGTCCTCCCCCGGGTTCTCCACCAGCCCGTCGGTGTACATCAGGAGGTGGTCGCCGGGCAGCAGGTCGATCACGGCCTGGCCGAACACCGGGTCGCGCGCCGCCCCGAGCAGGATGCCCTCGGGCTGCGGCAGGAACGTGGCCTCCCCGCCCCGGATCAGCAGGGGCGGCAGATGTCCGGCCCGTACCCAGGTCAGCCGCCGGTCCTCGGCGCGGTAACAGCCCATGATCATGGTGGCGTTGGTCGCGTACGCGTCGCCCGCGGTGTGCAGCAGCAGGGTGTTGAGCCTGCTCAGGACATCGGGGAGGGCCGACCCGGTGACGGCCATCCCCTTGGCGGTGAACCGGAGTTGGGCCATGGTGCCGACGGCGGCGAGACTGTGTCCGGCCACGTCCCCGACCACGAACAGGGCGTTGCCGCCGGGGAGTTCGATGGCGCTGTACCAGTCGCCGCCGACGTTCACCCCGGTGCCGGCGGGGACGTAGGCGACGTCCACGCACAGGCCGGCCAGCTCCAGCGACTGTTCGGGGATCGGCAGCAGCGTCTCCTGGAGGCGGGCGGCGAGGGCGCGTTCGGCCTGGAGCATGCCGCGCTGGACGAGGTTGGCGCGTTCGCTCTCGCCGAGGGCGATCTCGGCGTCCCGCTGCGCGGTGAGGTCCTGGAAGAAGCCGTGCACCTCCACGGCGGTGCCGTCGGCGTCGGTCTGCGCCTCGGCGACGATCCGCAGATGCCGTACGCCGTCCGCGACCGTGATCCGGAAGGGCTGGTCGATGGCCCGGCCCTCGCCCAGCAGCCGCCGTACGGCCGTGCCGAGCCTGGGCAGATCGTCGGGGACCAGATGCCCGGGCAGCTCCTCCAGGGTCATGGGGCCCCGGCCGGGATCCCGGTCGAAGATCGCGTAGACCTGCTCGGACCAGGTGATGGTGTTCGTGGTGAGGTCCCATCGCGCCCAGCCCAGATTGCCCAGGCGCTGCATGTCGGCGAGCCGGCGGGCCTCGCGCTCGCCCGTGTCGTGGCGGATCCAGGACACGACCAGCCGGCCGCCGAGCCGGGAGACCCGCACGGAGTAGCTGGACCGGCGGGGGACGCCGGCGAGCACCTCCTCGTAGGCGAAGGGTTCGCTGTCGTAGGTGGTGCCCGTCGTCAGCGTGTCCAGGTACGCGTCCCACAGGGGGCTGCCGGCCACCGTCGGATACGTCTCCAGGATGCTGCGGCCCACCAGTTCCTTGCCCCGGCGGCCCGCCACGTCGACGGACTCGGGGGCCGCCGCCTCGATCCGGAAGTCCTCGACCGCGCCCGCCTCGGTCCACAGCGGGAGCAGCAGGACGGCGGGTCCTGGCAGGGCGTCGAAGATCCGCTGGACGGTGTCGACGTCGTCCCGCACCGGGTCGGATCCCGCCCCGTCCCGGCCGTCGTGCGAGGGGCGGCGCGGCGTGCCGGGCAGAGGGCCGCGCAGCGGTCCGGCGCACAGGCGGACGGCCCGGCGCAGCAGGGACCGCGTCGAGGTGTCGAACGGGCCGGGGCGGGTGCGCAGGAAGCCGACGACAGCGGCGGCCGTGCGCTCCTCGGGGACGGGGATCCAGGCGCGGGAGGGCCAGCGGGCGGGCGGATCGCCGATCAGCAGATAGCGGGTGGCGTCGCGCGCCGGGTCCTCCAGCCAGAGCGGCTCGCCCTCGGCGACCGCCGCCAGGGCGGCGACACCGGCGAGCGGCGGGATGTGGCTCCACTGTGCGGCAAGGGCGGCGTCGACGCCCGCGTGCCCGGCGAGTTCCAGGGTGCCGGCGGCCGTGACGGTGTAGATCATCACGGCGTCCACGCCCGCCGCGCCGGACAGCGCGGTCCGCAGCAGACGGGCGATGTCCCCGCAGGTGCGGGCACCGGCCAGGGCGTCGGCGAACCCGGACAGCGGCGTCTCCCGGCCGGTGCCGGGCAGGTACTGGCGGGTGTCGAACGGTGAGCGGCCGGAGCCGTCCTCGGACGCCTCGGTTTCCGGCTCCGCAGCGGGAGACGGCGGCTGCGCGAAGTCACGGCCGGCGCGGCCCGTGCGGCCCAGGGTGATCCAGCACTCCTCCATCAGGGTGCGCCGGTGCCGTGCGGCCCGGGCGAGCAGCAGCTCGTAGGCCGCGTCCGCCGGTACGCCCGCCTGGGCCATGACGACGCCCTTGGCGCGTTCGACGACGGCCGTCATCGAGGCGACGCCTTCCAGGTCCACGACCTCGGCGCGCAGCCTGGCCACGACCTTGGCGAGGGCGAGCACACCGGGGGCGGCTCCGTCGTCGGAATGTGCGGGGCCGGGCTGTGCGGGCTCGGGGCCCGGCGGATCGGGGTGCGCGGGGTCGGGGAGTGCAGGCTCGCTCTCCATGGTCCGAGCATGCCACGGGAGGTCGAGGGCGGAAGGTTCCGGAAAGGTTTCGCCCGCCCCGAGCCGGTTACGCGGCCCGGGTCGGACAGGCCCCTGCCGAGGGAGGCGACCCCATGGTGCGCACGGTCCGCGCGGGGCGGCACACCGTCGAGGTGCACCGGCCCGGCAAGGTGCTGCTCCCCGACCTGGGGAACGGCGAGGGATACACGAAGGCCGACCTGGTCGCGTACCACGAGGCGGCGGCCGAGTTCATGCTGCCGCACCTGCGCGGCCGGCCGCTGATGCTGGAGCGGTATCCGGACGGGCTCGACGGGCCCCGGTTCATGCAGAAGAACACCCCGGACCACTATCCGGACTGGGTCACCCGGGTCGACCTGCCGAAGGAGGGCGGCACGGTCCGCCACCTGGTCTGCGACGACCCGGCCACCCTGGTCCTGCTCGCCGACCAGGCGTGCCTGACCCTGCACCGCTGGCTGTCCCGCGCGGACCGGCCGGACCGGCCCGATCTGATGGTCTTCGACCTCGACCCCAGCGACGCCGACGACTTCGCCCCCGTACGGGAGGCGGCCCACCGGCTGCGGGAGGTGCTGGACCGGCTGGAGCTGCCCTGCGCGCCGATGACGACGGGCTCGCGCGGACTGCACGTCGTCGTCCCGCTCGCACGGCGTCACGGCTTCGACGAGGTTCGCGCGGGACGTCGCCGAGCTGCTCGTCTCCGAACACCCCGACCGGCTGACCGTCGCCGCCCGCAAGAAGGACCGCGGCGACCGCCTCTACCTGGACGTCCAGCGCAACGCCTACGCCCAGACGGTCGTCGCCCCCTACACCGTGCGGGCCCGCCCTGGCGCGCCCGTGGCCACGCCGTTCGCCTGGGAGCAGTTGGACGACCCCGATCTCGGCCCGCGCCGGTGGAGCGTCGCCGACGCCCTGGACCAGGCCCGCACCCGCCCCTGGTCGGAGCTGGGCGGACGGGGCCGTGCGCTGGGGCCAGCGCGGCGCGGGCTGGACCGGCTCCGCGCCTCGCCCGCATAGGGGCTCGGTGCGCGGCTGCCCCTAGCTCGCGGACGCCGTCTGCTTCTCCGCCTTGGCGAACACGTCCAGGAACGTCTCGCAGAACGCCTTGAGGTCGTCCGGCTTGCGGCTGGTGACCAGCAGGTTCGTGCCGTGGTCGCAGATCTTCACCTGTTCGTCGACCCAGGTGCCGCCGGCGTTGCCGATGTCCGTGCGCAGGCTCGGCCACGAGGTCAGCTCGCGGCCGCGTACGACGTCCGCCTCGATGAGCGTCCAGGGGGCGTGGCAGATCGCCGCGACCGGCAGCCCCCGGTCGAAGAAGCCCTTCACGAACGCCACGGCGTCACGGTCGGTGCGCAGGAAGTCGGGATTGGCGACCCCGCCGGGCAGGACCAGCCCGCCGAAGGAGTCCACGGACGCCTCGCCCGCGGTCTCGTCGACCGGGAACGTGTCCGCCTTGTCGAGATGGTCGAAGGCCCGTACCTCGCCCGGCTCGGTCGAGACCAGGACGGGCTCGTGGCCCGCGTCCAGCGCGGCCTGCCAGGGTTCGGTCAGCTCGACCTGCTCGACGCCCTCGGGTGCCGTCAGAAACGCGATGCGCATGATCGTTCCACTTCCTCTCGTCACGGGCACGGGGTGTCCGGCCCCCGCGTACCCGGGAGGAGGGAGGCGACACGGGTGCGGTGAAAACAGGTCAGGTCGTTTTCGGTCCGACAGAAGGGATAGTCGTCCTTTTATGGTGCAGATCGGATACACGATGATGACCGAGCAGGCCGGCCCCCGGGACCTGGTGGACCATGTGGTCCGCGCCGAGGCGGCGGGCTTCGACTTCTCCGTCACCTCGGACCACTACTTCCCGTGGCTGCGCTCCCAGGGCCACTCCCCGTACGCGTGGAGCCTGCTCGGTGCCGCCGCCCAGGCCACCTCGCGCATCCCGCTCATGACGTACGTGACCTGCCCGACCGTCCGCTACCACCCGGCGGTGGTGGCGCAGAAGGCGGCCACCGTCCAGTTGCTGGCCGAGGGCAGGTTCCGGCTGGGGCTCGGGGCGGGCGAGAACCTCAACGAACATGTGGTGGGCCGCGGCTGGCCCTCGGTGGACGTACGGCACGAGATGCTCGAAGAGGCCGTGCTGATCATCCGGGAGCTGTTCGAGGGCGGCCATGTGACGCGGCACGGCCCGCACTTCCAGGTGGACTCGGCCCGGCTGTGGGACCTGCCCGACCCGCCGCCGCCTCTGGGGATCGCCGTCTCCGGGGCCCGTTCCTGTGCGCTGGCCGGGCGGCTGGCGGATCTGGTGATCGCCACCGAGCCGGACAAGGAGCTGCTGGACGCGTTCGAGGAGCACGGCGGCCGCGGAAAGCCCAGGGTGGGCCAGTTGCCGGTCTGTCACGATCCCGACCGGGAGGCCGCCGTGCGGCGCGCTCACGACCAGTTCCGCTGGTCGGGGCTCGGCTGGAAGGTCAACTCCGAGCTTCCGCACCCGGACTCCTTCGAGGAGGCGACCCGGTTCGTGACGCCCGACGACGTGGCCGCGGCCGTCCCGTGCGGCGACGATCCGGACGACTTCGTGGAGGCCGTACGGCCGTACGCCGAGGCCGGGTTCACCGAGGTCGCGCTCGTCCAGATCGGGGGCGAGTCGCAGCACCGGTTCCTGGACTGGTCGGAGAAGACACTGCTGCCGGCGCTGCGTAAGGCGTTCACCTGAGGTGGTAGACGTGGAAGGCCCGTCCGATGACGGGCTGGGCCACATTGCGTACGGTCACTCCGCCGCTGGTCAGGCCGTGTTCCGTACCGGAGTGGGCGTGGCCGTGGACGGCGAGGTCGGCGCCGGCCGAGTCGATGGCCTCGGCGAGCAGATAGCTGCCGAGGAAGGGATAGATCTCCAGGGGTTCGCCGGCCAGCGTGTCCGGCACCGGCGAGAAGTGGGTCAGCGCGATGCGTACGTCGCACGCGTCGCCGGCCAGTTCCTCCAGGGCGCCGCGCAGACTGTCGGCGCGCAGGCGGGAGTAGCGGACGAACTCCTTCATGACGGGCTCGCCGAACTCGCCGGCGCAGCGGCCCGCGAATCCCCCGCCGAACCCCTTGGTGCCCGCCACGCCGATGCGCTCGCCGCCGTGGGTGACGACGGTCGCCTCGCCCTCCAGGACATGGGCGCCGGCGTCCCGCAGGACGGCCGTGACCTCGTCGGCGCGGTCGGCGTGGTGGTCGTGGTTGCCCAGCACGGCGACCACCGGAACACCCAGGTCCGTGATCTCGCGCGCGACCACCCGCGCCTCCTCCGGGGTGCCGTGCCGGGTGAGGTCGCCGGCCAGCAGGAGGACGTCGGCGCGGTCGGGGAGGGTCTCGAAGGCGGGGCGCAGGGTGCCCTGGCTCTCGGGCCCCATGTGGATGTCGCCGACGGCTGCCACCCGGGTCATGGAAGCTCCTCCGCGTGATCGGGCGCGGTGGTGTCCGCGACGACGAGATCGCCGTGCACGGGCACGCCGGGCAGGGTCTCGTGGACGAGGCCGAGGATGTCGTCGCGGCACTCGGCGGAGGGCACCGTGCCGGTCACCAGGACGGTCTCGCCCCGGGTCTCGACGCGGATGCCCAGGGCGGCGGGGTGTCCCTCCGCCAGCCGTTCCACGAGGTGGGCCACGCGGTACTCGCCGGCGGTCATCGGTCCCCGCCCTCCTTCTCGATCACGTCGAGGCGTTCGAGGAGGTAGAGGAACGCGGCCGGCATCGGCCGGTCGGCGCAGCGGCGCCGCACCTCCGTCCAGTCGACCTTCTCGCGCAGCGCGCGGGCCACCGGCAGCACCGCCCCGAAGTCGCAGTGGTGCTCGGAGAAGGCGCTGTTCAGGCCGACCAGGAGATCGGTCGCGGACAGCACGGGCATCTGCACCGAGTCCACGGGCAGGTCGTCGGCGCGGTCCAGCAGCTCGGCCGTGACGGGGCCGTACGACAGCTCGAAGATGATGTCGACGTCCTGGCCGAGGCAGGTGGTCTTGAGCAGCCAGTCCTCGGGCGGGACGCGCACGGTGAGCCCGGCCTCGCGCAGCGCGGCCGCCACGGCTTCGGCGTCCTCGGGCAGGACACAGAAGTCGGCGTCGTGCTGGAGCCCGCCCCGGGCGCTGCCGCCCTGCGCGTAGACCGCCACGCCTCCGGCGAGCGCGAACCGGTGCCCGGACCGTTTCAGGACGGCGCCGACCTTCTTGGTGGTCTCCAGGATCGCCTGACTGCGGTCGGCCGGCAGGTCGGGCTCCTGGTGCGGCTCCGGCCCGTCGGCCGCCACGTGCAGGCCGGTCGGAGCGGAGCCGTGCGCGCGGGCGGGCACCGGTGCGTTCGGCCTCATGACCACTCCCTTCGCTTCCTACGACCTTCGCTTCCTACGACGGGGCCCGGGTACCCGGTGTGAGGGCCGGCCACACGGCGGCCCGCGCCCGCGGGGCGACCGCCCCGGCTTCACGGCTTACGGACACTGGCACGACACGCACGACGGTGGTGATGGCATCATGCGCACGGCCGGATCGGCGACGGGGCTCGCCCTCGTCGTGATCGACATGATCAACACGTACGAGCACAAGGACGCCGACCTGCTCGTGTCCTCCGTCGCCGGGGTCGTGCCCGTGGTGGCGGAGCTGATCCGGCGGGCCCGGGACGCGGACGTGCCGGTGATCTACGCGAACGACAACTTCGGGCTCTGGCGCTCCCAGCACGACGAACTCGTGCGCACCGCGCTGGACCGTCCGCACCGTGATCTGATCGAGCCGATCCTGCCCGACGACGACGCGCTGTTCGTGATGAAGGCCCGTCACTCCATCTTCTACGAGACGCCGATGGCCTATCTGCTGTCCCAACTGGGCGTCGGACAGGTGGTGCTGTGCGGTCAGGTCACCGAACAGTGCGTGCTGTACTCGGCGTTGGACGCGCACATCCGCCATCTGGAGGTCGTCGTGCCGAGGGACGCGGTCGCCTCCATCCATCCCCGTCTGGAGGCGGCGGCCCTGGAGATGATGGAGCGCAACATGGACGCCCGGATCGTGGGGGCGAGGGACGTGGACTTCCGGGGTACCCGGTCGCTCTGACCGTGTCCCGCCCTGCCTCGAACCCCTTTGCGAAAGGCTGCGACCATGTCGACGAAGGTCTCCGACCACATCCTGCGACGGCTGCGCGAGTGGGGGGTGGAGCATGTCTTCGCCTACCCGGGGGACGGCATCAACGGCCTCCTCGCCGCCTGGGGCCGCGCCGACGACAACCCCAGGTTCATCCAGGCGCGCCACGAGGAGATGTCGGCCTTCCAGGCGGTCGGCTACGCCAAGTTCTCCGGCCGGGTCGGGGTCTGCGCCGCCACTTCGGGCCCCGGCGCCATCCATCTCCTCAACGGCCTCTACGACGCCAAGCTCGACCATGTGCCGGTCGTGGCGATCGTGGGGCAGACCGACCGCAGCGCGATGGGCGGCTCCTACCAGCAGGAGGTCGACCTGCTGAGCCTGTACAAGGACGTCGCCTCGGACTTCTGCGAGATGGTCACCGTCCCGGAGCAACTGCCGAACGTGCTGGACCGGGCGCTGCGCACCGCGATCGCCCGCCGCACGGTGACCGCCGTGATCGTCCCCGCCGATGTGCAGCAGCTCGACTACTCCCCGCCGGAGCACGCCTTCAAGATGGTGCCGTCCAGCCTCGGCATGCCGCACTACGCGCCGGTGCCGGACGACGAGGATCTGCGCCGGGCCGCCGACGTCCTCAACTCCTGCGGAAAGATCGCCCTGTTGATCGGCCAGGGCGCACGGCACGCCCGTACGGAGGTGATGGCCGTCGCCGACCGGCTCGGCGCCGGGGTGGCCAAGGCGCTGCTGGGCAAGGACGCCCTCGACGACGACCTGCCGTACGTCACCGGCGCGATCGGACTGCTGGGCACCAGGCCGTCGTACGAGATGATGCGGGAGTGCGACGGGCTGCTGGTGATCGGCTCGTCGTTCCCCTACAGCCAGTTCCTGCCGGAGTTCGGGCAGGCCAGGGCCGTGCAGATCGACATCGACCCGCACATGGTCGGTCTGCGCTATCCGTTCGAGGTCAATCTCGTCGGGGACGCCGCCCGGACCCTGCGCCGGCTGCTGCCGCTGCTGGAGCAGGTCGAGGACCCGGCGTGGCGGACGAAGATCGAGGACAACGTCACGCGCTGGTGGGAGGTCATGGACCGGCGGGCTGCCGTCGACGCCGATCCGATCAACCCGGAGCAGGTCACCCACGCGCTCAACGACGTCCTCCCGGAGAACGTCGTCCTGAGCGCCGACTCGGGCTCGGCCGCCAACTGGTACGCCCGTCATCTGAAGCTGCGCGGCGCGATGCGCGGTTCGCTGTCGGGCACCCTCGCGACGATGGGTCCGGGTGTGCCGTACGCGATCGGGGCGAAGTTCGCGCACGGCGACCGGCCCGCGATCGCGCTCGTCGGGGACGGGGCGATGCAGATGAACGGCATGGCGGAGCTGATCACCGTCGCCAAGTACTGGCGGGAGTGGGAGGATCCGCGGCTGATCGTCGCCGTGTTCAACAACCAGGATCTGAACCAGGTGACATGGGAGATGCGGGCCATGTCCGGCGCCCCGCAGTTCCTGCCCTCGCAGTCGCTCCCCGACGTCGGTTACGCCGACTTCGCGCGTTCGCTCGGTCTGGCCGGGGTGCGGGTGGAGAAGCCGGAGCAGGTGGCCGGCGCGTGGGAGACGGCGCTCGTGGCGGACCGGCCGTGCGTGCTCGACTTCGTGACCGACCCGGCCGTACCGCCGATCCCGCCGCACGCCACGCTGGAGCAGATCGAGGCGGCGGTGGCGTCCGTCCTCAAGGGCGACAGCGACCGCGGGGCGATGGTGCGGCAGGGCTTCAAGGCCAAGATCCAGGACTTTCTGCCGGGGAACCGCCATGGGGAGAGCGGGCGCTGAGCGAGGTCGTGTGCGTGGTCAGCGGACGCGCGCGGATCTTGCCGCCGCCCACGGATCCGCCGGCGGCCGCGGCCAGGCGTCGCGGGCCGCCAGGTCCAGGACGAGCGCGGCGATGTTCCAGGCGTCGTCCTCGCCGCTGTGGTGGCGGCCTTCCAGGGGCAGCCCGGCGATCTTGAGGGCCTGGCTCATGCCGGGCCTGCGGCGCAGGCCGTGGGCCGTGGTGAAGACGGCCTTGGCGTTGGTGTGCGTGCGTTCGACGGGACGGCCGAAGGGGTAGGCCACCCCGTCGGCCTCGCTCTGGCGGGCGAACTGGTGGCGGTCGTAGTCGCCCCAGCTCGCCCAGGGCCGTACGCCCGCCTCGTACTCCTCGGCCAGGATCCGGCACGCCTCGGCGAACGGCACACCGCGGTCCACCTCGGCCTGGGTGAGGCCGGTCAGCTCGGTGCAGAAGGGGCTGACCGTCGACCGGCCGGGCCGGACCAGGATCCGGTGCCGGGACACCCGCCGCCGCGCGGCGACGTCCACGACCGTGAGCCCGATCTCGATGATCTCGTGCACCGAGCCGGGCGGGGGCTGCCCGTCCCAGCAGGTGGCTTCGACGTCGATGACGTTCAGGAGGGCGGGTGCGGGGACGTGGGCCATGGGAGGAGGCTACGGAGGCCAGGGGCGGCGGGGCATCCGTATTTCCGCGCCGGGGATCTTCGGCACGGAACAGACGCATACATATCAGGCAATATGGACAGTGTGCGTCAGGGGGGATCACCGGGGCGCCGCCGGACGTTTCCCTTACGACGGGTGGTCTGAGAAAGGAAGCCCCCATGAACCACCAGCAGGTACGCGACCTCATGAGCGATGTGGTCGTGCGAGTCCAGGGCGGTACGCCGTTCAAGGAGATCGCCCATCTCCTCCAGGAGTACGACATCACGGCGGTGCCCGTGGTCGACGAGGACGACCGCCCGGTGGGCGTGGTCTCGGAGGCGGACCTGCTGCACAAGATGTGGGGGCGGTCGGAGCACGACCCCGACGGCGCGCCCCGGCCCGCCAAGGCGTGGGCGACCGACGCGGCGGGGCTGATGACCTCGCCGCCGGTCTGTGCGCGGGAGGACTGGAGCGTCGTGGACGCGGCCCGGGTGATGGCCCGGCACGGCATCAAGCGGCTCCTGGTGGTGGACGACGACCGGCGGCTGATCGGCGTGGTCAGCCGGGGCGACCTGCTCCAGGTGTTCCTCCGCAAGGACCAGGCCATCCGTACGGAGATCGTGGAGGAGGTCCTGGTCAGGACGCTGGGCGAGTCGCCGTCGGCGGTCCACGTGGACGTGGCGCACGGCCATGTCGTCCTCAGCGGCCGCCTCTCCTCCCGGGTCTCGGTGCCGGAGCTGGAGGAGCTGTGCCGCAATGTCGACGGGGTGGTGGCGGTGGAGTTCAGACCGGTACGGGAAGCGGGGTCGGGCCTGGAGGAGCCGGTCCGCGTCACTCCGTGACACCGTGATCCGGGCCGGAGCGCCCCGCCCGGAGGGTCACCCCCGGGCGGGGCGCTCCGGTGTCACACGTCCCGGCTCGCACTCCGTGTGGGTGAGGAACGCCGCCAGCAGCTCCGCCGCCGGGCGGTGCGGGGGCAGGACCATGAGGCGCGCCTCGCGGCCGTCCGGCAACGGCGGGGCGATCAGGGCCACTTCGTCCCCGGAGCCCAGGCGCAGTACGACACCGCGCAGACCGTCGGGATCGCCGGGCACCGTGCGCAGGCGGGCGTGCAGCCGGTCCTGCGACGGGGCGTGGAGCCGGACCCGGGCCAGCAGCGTGCCCCGCCGGTACTCCTCCCACCGGTCGAACCCGAGGGCGCGCAGCGGCGGTTCCCGCCAGGGGCGGGCCGCGTCGAGCCGGGCCAGCAGCCGCCGCAGGAAGTCGCGGACCGCCGGTTCGCCGTGCGGCTGCCAGGACAGGTCCTGGTCCCAGACGTCCTCGGCGAGCGCGGCCTCGACCGCGGCGTACTGCTCCTCGGCGGTGAGGTCGTACAGGGGCCGCTCCAGGACCATGCCGGCGATCCGTCCGACCTCGTCGTCCCCCAGCTCGCGGCTGAACTGCACGCAGTACAGAATCCCCATCACCACCCCGAGTCGCATACGGGCAGTATCCACGGCATCCGGTGCCATGGTCACGGCACCCACTGCCGGTATTCGGGGCCGTACCGACCGGAAGGATGAACTGGTGTACACAGTAGGGTCGTTGCGGCATATCTTGTGCGCTGAACACTGAAGACTCGGCTGAAAGACGGACACTGCTCATGACCGATCACGCCCCCGCGCCCGGCTCAGCGGCGCAGCAGAAGATCGACACGTCGGTGCCGCACTCGGCCCGGATCTGGAACTACTGGCTGGGCGGCAAGGACAACTACCCCGTCGACGAGGCGGCCGGTGACGCGTACACCGACGTCTTCCCCGGCATCGTCACGATCGCCCGCAGCAGCCGAGCCTTCCTCCAGCGCAACATCCGCTATCTGGTCGCCGAGGCGGGCATCCGGCAGTTCCTGGACGTCGGCACCGGTCTGCCCACCGCCGACAACACGCACGAGGTCGCCCAGCGGATCGCGCCGGAGACCCGGATCGTCTACGTCGACAACGACCCGATGGTCCTCGCCCACGCCCGCGCGCTGCTGTACTCGACGCCGGAGGGCAAGACCGCCTACGTGGACTCCAATGTGCTGGAGCCCGACCGCATCCTGGAGGCCGCGGCCGAGACGCTGGACTTCTCGCGTCCCACGGCCCTGATCCTGAGCAACATCCTGGGTCATATCGCCGACTACGACCAGGCCCGCTCGATCGCCGCCCGTCTGATGGAGGCGCTGCCCTCCGGGAGCTACCTGTCCATCAACGACGGCTCCCGCGGCTTCGACCCGGTCTTCGAGCAGGCCCAGGACGCCTACAACGAGAGCGGTGCCGTCCCCTACAACCTGCGGACGGTCGAGGAGATCACGGCCTTCTTCGACGGGCTCGAACTGCTCGAACCGGGTGTGGTGTCGGTTCCGCTGTGGCGTCCCGACGCCGATGTCCCGGCTCCGGCGGTCATCGCCGAGCACGGCGGGCTCGCCCGCAAGCCCTGACGCGGCGATCGGCCGGGGTGGTCTCCGCAGGGTAGGGGCGGAGACCACCCCGGATCGGCAGGTCAGCCGACCAGCTCGGCCTCCGCCGGCTCCCCGTCCCCCGCGTCGAGGCAGTCGGCGACAAGGACCGCGAACTCGTCCGGCGTGAGAAGGCGGACGCCGAGCGTCTCGGCCTTGGTCCGCTTGGATCCGGCGCCCTCCCCGGCGACGACCAGGCTGGTCTTCTTGGACACGCTGGAGGAGGCGCGGCCGCCCGCGCGCTCGATCAGCTCGTTCATCTCGTTGCGGCTGAGCTTCTCCAGCGGGCCGGTCATCGCACCGGTGACCACCACCGCCATCCCGGCCAGCGGCCCCGCGCCCGCCGCGTCCTCCTCCGCACCGTCCTCGGTGCCCGGGGGCGGCGGCGGGGTGGCGCCGGGCTCGGTCATGTTGACGCCGACCGCGGCCAGCTTGTCGATGAGCGGGGCCAGTTCGACCGGCTCGGCCACGATCGACGGCGCCTTCTCGGTGCCGATGCCCTCGACCCGCTGGATCGCCTCGGCGTCGGCGGCCCGCAGATGGTCCATCGTCGCGAAGTGGCGGGCGATGCGCCGGGACATGGAGCGGCCGGTGCCGCGCACGCCGAGCGCGCACAGCACCCGCGACAGGGGCTGCCTGCGGGCGGCGGCCAGTGCGGCGAGGAGATTGTCGGTGCTGGTCTCGCCCATCCGGTCGAGGGCGAGGAGCTGGTCGCGGGTGAGGGTGAACAGGTCGGCGAGATCGGCGACCAGACCGGCCTCGACGAGCTGGACGACCCGGGTGTGCCCGAGGCCCTCGATGTCGAGCTGGTCGCGGCCCGCGGCGTAGGAGAGGGCGGCGACCAGATGGCAGTTGCGGCCGTTGGCGCAGCGCCAGCGCTGCTCGCTGCTGTCGATGCCGGCGCCGCAGCGCGGACAGGACTCGGGGAAGGCGATGGGCTGTTCGTCGCCGGTGCGCAGATGGGCGACGGGGGCTTCGATGCGCGGGATCACGTCCCCGGCCCGGTGCACCATCACATGGTCGCCGAGGCGCAGATCGCGGCGGGTGATGTCGGCGGGGTTGTGCAGGGTGGCGTAGGTGATGGTCGAGCCGTCGATCTCGACGGGCTCCAGGACGCCGCGCGGGGCGATGATGCCGGTGCGGCCGACGTTCCACTCCACGCCGATCAGCCGGGTGATCTTCTCGACGGCCGGCAGCTTGTAGGCGATCGCCCAGCGCGGGGCGCGTGAGCCCGAGCCCGCGGCCCGCTGGTCGTCGGCGAGGTCGGCCTTGATCACGATGCCGTCGATGCCGAACGGCAGTTCCGCGCGCAGGGCGGCGATCTCCTGCACCCGGGTCAGCACCTCGTCGGGCGTGTCGGCGGTCGTGCCGGGCACGGCGGTGCCGGCGGTGGTGTTCACGCCGAGGGCGGCCACCCGGTGCATCAGGTCGCTGTGCGGGCTGTCGGCGAGGGAGACGGCGAGCGCGTCCTCGGTGCCGGGCACCGGCAGCATGCCGTAGCCGAAGAACGTCATCGGCACCGTGTAGGCGCGGTCCTTGGCGCGCAGGGTGCCGGCGGCGGCGTTGCGCGGGTTGGCGAAGGGCTGGCCGCCGTGCGCGATACGCACCTCGTTGGCGTGCTCGAACTGGGCCGTCGTCATCAGGACCTCGCCGCGCACCTCCAGCGTGACGGGTTCGGCGAGCCGCTCCGGCAGGCCCTCTATGGTGCCCGCGGCGTGCGAGACGTCCTCCCCGGCCGTCCCGTCCCCGCGGGTGATCAGCCGCGTCAGGCGGCCCTCCGTGTAGCGCGCCGCGATCGCCAGGCCGTCCAGCTTGGGCTCGACGCTGAACCGGGTCACGTCGTGGCCGACGCGCCGGGCGAGCGAGACGGTCCAGGCGGTGAACTCCTGCGCCGAGAAGACGTTGTCCAGGCTCAGCATGGCGACCGTGTGCGGTACGTCGCCCTCGACGGCGCCGCCGGCCACCTTGCCCGTGGGCGAGTCCGGCAGGACCTGGTCCGGGTGTGCGGCCTCCCAGGCCGCGATGGCGCGCACCAGCCGGTCGTAGTCGTCGTCGTCCAGCACGGACGTGCCGCCCTCGTAGTAGGCGGCGGCCGCCTTCACCGCGTCCTCGACCGCCCGCGCGTAGGCGGCGGCATCCACGATCACTGCACCAGGAGTTGTCATACCCGCCATCCTGCCTCCCACCACTGACAACGGGTCCGGACCGGCCGCCCGGACCGCCGGGAACGGGCTGCGGCGAACGAGATGACGGCCGGGCAGAATGGGGCGGGTGGACGACACTCGACCGTGGTACGTGGCATCCGCCCCCGAGCGCTACGGGCGGCTGCGGGTGGAGCGGGAGGACCTGGGCGCGGCCCGCTGGCTGGCCGAACTCGGGCCCAGACAGGAGGACTTCGGCACCGTCGCGGGCATCGCCGTGCCGGGCTTCGCCGCCTACGTACGGGTGCCGCATCCGGCGTCGCCGGACGAACGGCCGGTGTCGTCGGCGCACCCGGCGGAGGGTCCGACACCGGTCGGTGTGGCCCGGCATCTCCTCCCCGTGCTGGCCCGGCACACCCGGACCGCCGAGCGCTGCTGGTTCGGACTGTGGGCCGGCTACGGCCGCCGGAGCTTCGACGGGGTGCCGTGCTTCGAGACGCCGCACCGGGAGAGGGTGCTGCTCTCCGGGCCCCTGGACGACGTCCTCTCCCCCGTCGAGCCGGACGCGTTCGCGGAGTTGCCGGACCTGTGGTGGCCGCAGGACCGCGCCTGGTGCGTGGGCGGCGACGTGGACCTGGTCAGCACGTACATCGGCGGATCACCGGAGCTGATCGCGGAGTTGCTCGCCTCTCCGCTGCTGGAGACGGTCCCGGTGTCCCCCGGCGACTCCGTGCACTGACTCCTGCCGACGCCGCTGCCGCCGCCGGCCGTCTCAGGCCGCGTACCCCCTGCCGCGCGCCCGCAGGGACCGTACCGGAGCGGGTGCGGGCACGGCGGCCACCGGGAGGCGCAGCGGCGCGGCCGGCGGGCGGGCCGCGCTGACCCGGTACGTCGTCTTGGCGGGGTCGGTGACGGGTTCGCCGAGGACGATCCGCCCGGCGGCGTGCAGCCGGTCGCACGCCTCGGTGGGCAGGGCCACATAGCAGCCGCCCCGGCCGGTCCCGGCGTCCAGCGGTCGCCAATGGCTGTACCGGCGGCGCCCGTTGCTGTGCACGGTGACGAACACGGGGCGTCGCGCGTCACAGACGATGCGCAGCACATCGGCCTCGGCTGCGGTGAGCTGAGCGCGGGAGCGGGCGTCGGGCACGGGAGGTGACCTCTTTCAGGCGGAGCGACTCAAGATCACCTACCCCGATTCGGCGAGGTTGATCTCACTTCCGCGCATTCTTCAACACGGGACTGACAATTTCCTTCCGGCGCGCGGCAGTTGACCGGCGCCGTGCAGGACCTTCCTCCGCCCTGCAACCGCACTGGCCGAATTCGTGTCTCTGCTGCCGTGGCCCGGACGTCCCGTGCCACGGTGGCACGGTCCGCACGATCGCACGACGGCGCGGCGGCACGACGGCAAGGGGGGAGGCGCGATGAACACATGGGCGGTACCCGGATACTCCGAGTCGCTCGAACTCGGTTCCGGAGCCAGTGGACGGGTGGTGCTCGCCGTTCATGAGCCGACCGGTCTGCCGGTGGCCGTGAAGTACCTCAGCGAGTCGCTGCTCACCCGGCCGGGTTTCGTGCACGGCTTCCGTGCGGAGGCGGAGCTGCTGGGCGGGCTGGAGAGCCCGCACGTGGCCGGTTTCTACGAGTACGTGGAGGCGCCGGAGGGTGCCGCCATCGTGATGGAGCTGGTGGACGGGGTCTCGCTGCGGACGCTCCTCACCCGGGAGAGCCCGCTGTCCCCGGAGTCGGCGCTGGTGGTGCTCAAGGGTTCGCTGCTCGGCCTGGCGGACGCGCACCGGGCCGGTGTGGTGCACCGGGACTACAAGCCGGAGAACGTGCTGGTCAGCCCCGAGGGGACGTCCAAGCTCGTCGACTTCGGGATCGCCGTGGACGCCGGCATCCGGGCCGGGGTCGCGGGAACGCCGGCGTACATGGCGCCCGAGCAGTGGACGGGCGCGCCGGCCTCGCCCGCCGGGGACGTGTACGCGGCCACCGCCACCTTCTTCGAGTGTCTGACGGGCCGTAAGCCGTACGCGGGGGAGAACCTCGCGCAACTGGCGCTCCAGCACGTCGAGGGCGACGTTCCGGACGAGGAGGTGCCCGCGGGGGTGCGGGCGCTGGTGCGCCGGGGGCTGGCGAAGACGGTGGAGGAGCGGCCGGCGGACGCGGCGGCGTTCGTGGCCGACCTGGAGCGGGCCGCGGTCGCGGAGTACGGCGAGGAGTGGGAGGAGCGCGGCCGGGGCCGCCTCGCGGCGCTCGTGGCGCTGTTGCTCTTCCTGGTCCCGGCCGCTCCGGGGACGGCGTCCGGTACCACCGTCGACACCGCCCGCACGGTGCTCCGCCGGGAGCCGGGGGCGGGCCGGCTGCATCCGTGGCGGCCCACCTGGCCGGGGCTGGTGGTGGCGACGGCCGCGGTGCTCGTCGCGCTGCTGCTGGGCCAGGGGCTCGGGCAGGGGGCCGGGGCGGCCTCCGGGCAGGCCGTCGCGACGACCGTCCCCTCGCCGCTGTCCGGGACGAGCGCGCTCCCCTCGGTGTCGCCGTCGGCGTCCGACGCGTCGCTCTCCCCGTCGCCCAGCGCCTCCACCTCCGCGTCGGCGTCCGCGTCCGCCTCCGACGGCGCGCCGTCGCCGTCCGACGGCACCGGCGCCTCCGTCTCGCCGACGGTCACCTGGTCCGACCCCGGCACCCCCTCCGGGTCGCCCGGCGGGTCGGCCTCGCCGAGCCCGTCGACGAGCACGGTCGAGCCGCCGGTGGCGCCCGCCGTCAAGGACGTCACGGTGACCGGTTTCCGGCAGACGGGCACCGCCACGGCCACCACGACGATCACGGTCACCACGGACGGCACGGGGCCGCTCACCATCTCGGTGTCCTGGTTCTCCGGTGACGCCGCCGGGCAGTCCGGCGCCACGGACGGGGCGCCCTCGTCGTTCCGGCGCAGCGGTGCCACGCAGTACACGCTGGCGGTCGACCACACCTTCCAGGGCAACGGCTGCTACTGGACCGTGCGCGCCACCACGAACCCCGCCTCGGCCGACGGCGGCGCGTCCCAGCAGCTCCTGACCCGGCGGTGCGACCTGCGATGAGCACACCCCACGACCGCCGGCCCGGCGCCGACGACCCGGCGAACCCCGCGTCCCTGGCGGACACCCGGGTCGAGGACGACGACGAGTACAGCGCGACGATGCTGGCCAGCCACTGGATCCAGCGCCCGGACGACGCCACGACGATGCTGACGGGCGCGGGTGCCGGGGCGGGCGCGGCAGCACCGCGCGAGCCGCTGGACCGTACGACGGCGGACACCCCCGAACCGACCGTGCGGGCCGGAGCGACCGTGCCGACCGGACCGCAGGGCCGGGTGGACGGCACCATGCTCCGCTTCGGCCCCGGCGTCACCGCGTCCCTGTCGCAGGGCGTGCACTCGACGCTCGCCCCCGTGGCACCGCCGCCGGTCCGCCGGCACCGTCGGCTGCGCCGGCACGCGCTGCCCGCGCTGGTCCTGGTGGCCGCCGTGATCTTCCTGTTCTGGCGGGGCCACTCCCCGCCCGAGCTGACGGTGCGGAGCGTGTCGGCGGCGGCCGCCGAGCCGGGCACGGGCTGCGACGGCACGGCGGACGTCGTCGGTGTCGTCCGCACCGACGGGCGGCCGGGCGAGTTCTCCTACCGCTGGGTGCGCAACGACGGCACCACCTCCGACGTCCTGCACGCGAGCGTCGACCGGGGCCGGGAGGAGGTGCGGCTGCACCTCTACTGGACGTTCCAGGGTCCCGGCCGGTACGCGGCAGAGGCGGAGCTGCACATCCTGTCGCCGTCCCGGAAGACCGCGACGGCGCGCTTCACCTACGACTGCTCCTGACGCGGCTCTCAGCCGAAGAAGGACCGCTGGGCGGGCAGCCCCGGAGTGAGGGACGGACCGCCGGACATGACGCGGTCCAGGTCGCGCTTGATGCGTTCGGCCTCACCGCGCACCTGGGCGGGCACGTCCCCGCGTTCGGTGACCAGGCGGGAGTAGATCGGCGTGTCGTCGAAGACGGAGAACACGGAAGAGGCTCTGCTTTCGTGGTCGGTCGGCCTGGCCGAACGCGGTGAACGGCTCCGGGCACGCGGCCGATCCGCCGGGGCGAATCCACCGTGCCATGACGCCGCCTGACGGTCATACGGGCGAAACGGGTGTCGGCGACATCATCGCATTGTGCCCGCTGCGGCCGGGTACCGATGACCATGTCCACGATGTCAGCTCTCGTCGCCGACGTCGTCGCCCTGCTCGTCCTCACCCCCTTCGTCGTCCAGCAGATCGAGGACCCGGGCCGGACGCCGGACCACCAGGTCCCGTACCTCGTAGGACATCTCGGTGGTCCTGGGGGACGGCGGCGGGTGGTAACGGCCGCCGCAGACCGAGAGGTTGACGATCAGATAGGCGTGCCAGGTGCGGCCGACTCCCCGCCGGTCGGCGAACACCTGGGTGCCGTTCACCCACCAGACCACGGAGCGCACCCCGAACTCGACGCGCAGGCCGACCCACGCGCCGGGCCGGATCGCCGGGTCCCGGTGGTAGAGGTTGGCGCCGCGGACATGGTTGGTGAGTTCCAGCAGATCGGGGTTGTCGGGGTGGTACTCGAAGACGTCGATCTCCTGATCGCCGTCCCGCCAGGTCCAGATGGCCGGCCAGGCACCGGCCTCGTAGGGCAGCCGGACCCGGGCCTCCAGCACGTCGCCCGCGCGGACCGTGAACGCCTCCTCGCTTCCTTCGGTGGTGAGCAGTCCCGTGTTCCACCGTCCGTCCCGGCGGCGGGTGGCCCGGAAGGTGCCCGAGCGGCTGTAGGCGGGGTCCTCGACCAGGTAGTCCAGTTTGTCGTCGCCCGGGTTGACCGGGCCTCCGTGGGGATACGCCCACGAACGGCCGGCCACCCATTGGCGGGTGGACGTGAAGTCCGCCGTGAAGACGACGGCGGGGCCGGGCGTGGGGCCCCGCGCGGAGAGCGGGCTCTCACTTGTGGGATTCTCCATGCCGCGATGCTGCTCCGCATATGACCTGGGCATGCGGGCGCGCCCGGAAACCGGCCCGACAACCAGCCGTCCGAGTGAACGGACGGCGGGAAACACGTGTCGTCATGACTCTGGCCCCGTCCACATACCGGGCGGTATACAAGCCCAGGCGAACAGTTGAACAGTCGAACTGTCATACATCCGGGCGTGGTGGGTTCAAGGGGAGGACCGCGATGCGGCGCGACGCACACAGAGCAGCGGACACAGACAGGGGAGCCGGGGCCGGACGTCGTCGCCGGGGGGTCGCGTTCCTGGCCGCCCTGGGCGGCTGCGCCCTCGTCGCCACGTCCGCGGCGCCCGCGGGAGCGCACGGGGGCGGACACGGCAGCGGCACCGGCGCGGGCCATGGCTCGGGCGGCGCACGCGCGTACGTGGCGCTCGGCGACTCCTACACCTCGGGCCCTCTGCTCCCTCAGCAGGTCGACGCGAACTGCGCCCGCTCCGACCGCAATTACCCGTCGCTGGTGTCCGCGCGGATCCGAACGTCCGCGTTCAAGGACGTCAGTTGCGGCGGGGCGACGACGGAGCACATGTGGAAGGCGCAGGGCACCAACGGTCCGCAGCTCGACGCGCTGAGCAGGAACACCGACCTGGTGACCGTGCAGATCGGCGGCAACGACATCGGCTTCGGTTCGATCATCTCCACCTGTGCCGGGCTGTACCCCCAGGACCCGTCCGGCGACCCCTGCCGTCGGCACTACCGCACCAAGGGCGTCGACCAGTTGTCCGTGACGATCGCCCGGACGGCGCCCAGGATCGCGCAGGTGCTGCGGGCGGTGCACGCGCGGGCCCCGCACGCCCGGGTCGTCGTCGTGGGCTATCCGGCCCTGCTGCCCGACGACGGCAGCGGCTGCGCGCCCCAGGTGCCGTTCGCCACGAAGGACTTCCCCTACCTCCGGGACACCGAGAAACGGCTCAACCTGATGCTGCGGCTGGTGGCCCTGGTGAGCCGCGCCGAGTACGTGGACACGTACGGTCCGACGGTCGGGCACGACATGTGCAAGTCTCCGGAGGTCCGCTGGATCGAGCCGCTGCGGCCCTCGGCGCCCGCGGCGCCCGCCCACCCCAACGCCAAGGGCGAGGCGGCGATGGCGGAAGCCGTCCTGAACCGACTGGACCGAGGCCGCCGCTAGCGGCTGTCATCCGATCCTCGGCGACTCAGCCCGCACCCGGCCCCGGACCCGCGCCGCCCTGAAGGCGTTCCAGGTCCGAGGGCCGGACCTGGATCACCACGAGGGCGATGATCGCGGCGACGACCGTGAAGATCGCGGCCATGACGAAGGCGGCCGACACCCCCGCGGTGAGGACCTCGTCGGACCAGGGCGCGGGGAGTTCGCCGGTGCGCTGGAATTGCAGCCGTTGGGCAGGGCTCGCCTGGGACAGGAAGTCGGCGACCTGGTCGGTCGCCTCGTTGCGGCTGGCCGTGCCGAACATCGTGACCAGGATGGACAGGCCGAGGGAACCGCCCACCTGCTGCATCGCGTTGAGCAGCCCGGAGGCGGCGCCGGTCTCCGCGGTGGGCACGTTGGACAGCGCCATCAGGGTCAGGGACACGAACTCCATGCCCATCCCGAGGCTGAAGACCAGCATCGGCCCGAGGATGCTGCCCGCGTAGGTGGAGTGGACGTCGGTCAGCGTCAGCCAGGACAGGCCGGCCGCGGCGAGGATCGCGCCGATCACCATGAAGGGTTTCGGGCCGTACGTCGGCAGGAAGCGGGAGGCGAGTCCCGCGCCCACCGCGATCACGGCGCTGACGGGGAGGAAGGCCAGACCGGCCGCCAGGGGGCTGAAGTTGAGCACATCCTGGACGAAGAGGGTCAGGAAGAAGAACATCCCGAAGATCGCGGCGGCCAGGCAGAGCATGATCCCGTACGTTCCCGCTCTGTTGCGGTCCGCGAACATGTGCAACGGCGTGATGGGCTGCCGGGAGCGGCGTTCCACGAAAACGAAGAGGGTCAGGACGACGACCGCCGCGCCGAAGGAGGCCAGCGTCAGCGGGTCGCTCCAGCCGTCCTGGGCGGCCCGGATGAAGCCGTAGACGAGGAGGACCATGCCGAGGGTCGAGGTGAGGGCGCCGGTGATGTCGAAGCGGCCCGGGTGGCGTTCGGACTCCTTGATCCAGCGGGGGGTGGCGAGGGCGATCAGCAGGCCGATGGGGACGTTGACGAAGAACACCCAGCGCCAGTTGAGCCATTCGACGAGCATGCCGCCGGCGAGCAGCCCGATCGCCCCGCCGCCCGCCGACACGGCCGCGAACACCCCGAAGGCCCGGTTGCGTTGGGGACCCTCGGGGAACGTCGTGCTGATCAGGGCGAGGGAGGTCGGCGAGGCGATGGCGCCGCCGACGCCCTGGAGGGCGCGTGCGGCGAGGAGTTGGCCCGAGCCCTGGGCGAACCCGCCGAGCAGGGAGGCCAGTACGAACAGCAGGACGCCGACGACGAACACCCGGCGTCTGCCGAGGATGTCACCGGCGCGGCCGCCGAGCAGCAGCAGTCCGCCGAAGGTGAGCGTGTAGGCGTTGACGACCCACGACAGGCTGGTGGTCGAGAAGTCCAGGGACCGCTGGATGTGCGGCAGCGCGATGTTCACGATCGTGATGTCGAGCACCACCATGAGCTGACAGGAGGCGATGACCAGAAGGGCCATCGCGTTCCCGCCCCCGCCCTTGTCGCGGGCGGAGGTCTCGGCTGCGGAGGTGGGCTGCGGAAGGCTGCTCATGAGTATCGCGCGCTCGGAGGCGGCCGGTTGGGGCGTGCGGCGCGTGGTCGCGCCCGCCGTCCGTGCACCCGTCCGACGCTACGCCCGTGCCCTGAGGGTCACCACTCGATCATCGGGAGCCCCGACTCCCCCACGGCGCTTGAACCCGGGCCGTATATCACCTGTCACCGAACGCCATATTACTGAACCGTAACCTTCCTGACGCTACCCGAGGTAACGAAGCGCTGGCTACGGTCCTGACAGTTCGTCTACGAGCGATACGGGGCAGCGGTGGGCGACCGCGGACCCGTGCCGCTCTCCCCACCACCCGAGCCGCAGACGAGGCTCGGGCCTCCCTCTGCTCCGGAGGTCCGCCATGCCCGCCCCCACCCGCCTGCTGGCCGCAGCAGTCACCGCTGCCGCCTGTCTCGGCACCGCCGCCGTCCCCGCCGGCGCCGCCGAGTCCGATGCCGCCGACGCCGTGGTCTCCCGCGGCATCACCATCCCCACGTTCTACAACCCGCCCGCGACGCTCCCCGCGGCCGACGGCACCCTGGTCCGCAGCGAACCGCTCCCGCTCGCGCTGAGCCTGCCCGGCATCGGCGGCCCGCTCCCCGGCCGGGCCACCCGGCTGATGTACAAGTCCACGGACGGCAACGGCCGTCCGGTCGCGGTCACCGGCGCCTACATCGAGCCGACGGCCCGCTGGAAGGGCAGCGGCGCGCGGCCGCTGATCGCGGTCGCGCCCGGCACCATGGGCCAGGGCGACCAGTGCTCCGCCTCGTTCAACCTCCAGCACCCGGTCGTCGTCAACACCCAGACGCTGTCCGTGGGTTACGAGATCCTGGCGATCTACCGCATGCTCGCCCGCGGCATCGCCGTCGTCGTCACCGACTACGCCGGGCTGGGCGCGACGGACCGGCTGCACACCTACGTCAACCGGGTCGACGAGGCCCACGCCGTCCTGGACGCCGTACGGGCCGCGCGGTCCCTGCCCGGCACCTCGCTGTCGGCGGACTCGCGGGTGGCGCTGTACGGCTACAGCCAGGGCGGCGGTGCGGCGGCGGCCGCGGCCGAACTCCAGCCCTCCTACGCCCCCGACGTCACCCTCGCCGGGAGCTACGCCGGGGCGCCGCCCGCAGACCTGACGGCGGTCACCCGGGCCATCGACGGCAGCGACCTGGCCGGGGCGCTGGCCTGGTCGGTCAACGGCTTCCTCCAGTCGGACCCCGAGCTGAGGGCGATCGCCGACGCCCATCTCAGCGCGAAGGGCTGGAAGGCGCTCGACGACCTGTCCAGCATGTGCGTCGGGGACGCACTGCTCTCCTACAACTCGGCGCGCAGCACGTCCTGGACCAAGGACGGGCGGTCCCTCAACGACGTCATCGCGTCGGAACCGGCGCTGAAGGCGTTCCTCGACGACCAGAGCCTGGGCACGATCGCGCCCGCGTCCCCGGTGCGGCTGGCGACCGGCACCGCCGACAACCTGGTGCCCCACGCCCAGGCCCGGTCGCTCGCGGTCGCCTGGTGCGCCAAGGGCGCGGACGTCACGTACAAGCCGGTGATCCTGCCGAGTCTCGGCCGGGCGCTGCTCAACCACATGACGCCGCTGCTCGCCGACCAGGGCTCCGCGATCTCCTGGCTGACGGACCGGCTCAACGGCAAGCCCGCCGGCTCCAACTGCTCCACCCTGCCCCTGCGCCCCTGACCGACAGGCACTGACCGGCAGGCCCTGACCGGCAGGCCCTGACCGGCCGGACGCGCGACGGCGGCCCTACGGTGGACAGCATGACCGAGGTGGAAGTGGTGCAACTGCTGGTGTCGCCGTCGCACCGGCTCGCCGGGCGTCCCTCGGACGGCCCGGCGCCGGGCCCCGACGAGGAACTGGTGCCCGAGGTGCGGGTGCGGGCCGGTCTCGGGCTGGTCGGCGACCGCTACTTCGGCCGGGCGGCGCACCGCGACGCCGCCGTGACCCTGATGTCCGAGGAGAACCTCCCCCGGGACATCGACCCCTCGGCAGGACTGCCGCAGACCCGCAGGAACGTCCTGCTGCGGGGCGTCGACGTCGACGCCCTGGTGGGGTCCACGATCGCGCTGGACAGCGGGCCGGGCCCGGTCACCTTCGCGGTGAACCGGCCGGCCCGGCCCTGCGCCTGGATGGACGTCACCGTCAGACCGGGCGCGCAGCGCGCCCTGCGCGGCAAGGGCGGCGTGCGCTGCACTCCGCTGTCGGACGGCGTCCTGACCCTGGGCCCGGCGACGCTCACCGTCGTCCGGGCGCCGTCCGTCACAGTCTGAGGCGGACGACGACCCGCTTGCCGGCCGTCTCCCGTACGGCGTGGAACTCGTCGGCGACGGCCCGCACGATCTCCAGGCCATGGCGGCCGACGCGCGTAGGGTCCGGGGTGCACGGCCGCGGCAGGGCGGGGTCGCCGTCCCACACCGCGATCTCCACGGCGGAGGCGGCGAGGCGCAGCCTGAGCAGGACCGGGCCGGGGGCGTGGCGGAGCGCGTTGGTCACCAGCTCGCTCACCACCAGCCGGGCCAGGTCGACGGTCCGGGCCGGCACCGCCCCGCCGTTCCCCGGCCCGCCGCGCCGCGGGGCGGCGGTGAGGAAGTCCGCGGTGAGGGCGCGGGCCCGGGCGATGGAGCCGTCCGCGCCGTCCAGCTCCACCGCCGTCTCGACGACGCCGGCGCCGGGCGCCGGTGTCGTCCTTCGGACCGTCTTCGTTTCCCCGTTCATATCGGCGCGACTACCCACGAACCGGACCCGTACGCGCCCGGCCGGCGGGAGCGGTGTCCGTTTCAGCCGATGTGGTAGCTGTCGCCGTAGACCTGCCAGTCGAGCGGCGGGGTGAGGCCGAGGTTGCCGTTGCGCAGGAAGACGCGCTGGGCGGTGTCGACGCGGCTGGTGTCGCTGTGCGCCTCCTCCTGCCGCATCGCCCAGACGCGCGCGTCCAGGAAGGCGTGCAGGTACGTCGTCTCGTCGCCGCCCTGGGCCGGGGGCCGGGCCCGGTTCAGGGCGCGTCCGCGGATGTTGCGGAAGCTGGTGGGGTCGGTGCCGTCGCCGTGCATGACGATCGCGTCGTAGTAGCAGAACTGGCCGAGGACGCGCAGTCCGTCGGCCTTGCCCTGGCGGACGGCGGGGTTGAAGTAGACGCGGTCGCGTTCGTCGTTCTGGGCCTGCTGGAAGACGGGGTCCTGGGCGGCCCTGCGCCAGTCGCGGGGGTAGTCGGGGTCGAGCCCGGCGTGGGAGTCGGTGCCGTCGACCGCGCGCAGGGCGGGCAGGTAGCGGGCGAGGACGTTGCCGGGTGCGCGGTCGGCGTAGAGCTGGACGAGGTCGAGCATGTCGCCGGTGCCGGAGCAGAAGCCGATGATGCCGGCGGTGTAGCCGCGGCCGTCGCCGATGTCCTCGATGTACCGGTACTGGGACTTCCAGTCGAGCGTGGAGTTCTCCGCGCTCGACACCAGCTTCATGGCGATCTCCTTCTTCGCCGGGTCGTCGAGTCCGGGGGCGGCGGCCGCCGCGCCGGGGGCGCCGAGGAGCGGGACGGCCGCGAGCGCGCCGGTGAGGGTCAGGAACGTACGGCGGGAATGACGGTGCACCACAGTGGCTCCAAGTGGGGGTGGGGGGATGGCCGTGCTGCGGGAGTACCGACATTGAACTGTCAGGAAAGTTTCCTATCAAGTGTCGCGCACGGACGTGTCCCCGCCGAGGACAAGGTTCGTACGATCGAACGAACAAGCCCCGGCCCTCTGGTGACGGTCCGTCAGGAAGTGCCCGGAGTGTCCCCGCGCCAGTCGAAGCGGCGGCCGTCGCCCCCGCGCCGTACGTACACGGCCCGGCCGCCGGGGCCGTAGCGGCCTATCTCGGTCGTCAGCGCGACCTCGCGCGGCGCGTGCTCCGCCCGGTCCGTGACGTCCAGGAGCAGGCCGTCCAGCGGGCCGCCCACCAGTTGAGCGTACGCGCGGTCCGGGCGGGGTCCCGCGTCGTCGTGATCGGCGCCGTAGACCCGGCCCCGCAAGAACTCAGCCTCGTCCATGACCAGCAGCTTGGCATCCGCCACTGACAACGGCCCCCGGTGACCGGGCGGCGGAGCCGGGCGCGCCGGGGGCGGCCGGGGGCGCACGGAGGCGTTCGCCGCATCCCCTCCGGGGCGGCGGGTATCCCCTCCTCACGCGCACATCACGTGTACGGGGGTGGGGGGCCGACCCGGATGGCAGGCATACGGAGGCGGGCGCGGGCGCGGAGGAGCGAATCGGCGCGCGCCCGGCGCAGACGGACGGTGAGCGAGTTACGGGCGGCGGGCCGGGACGGGCCTCGGCTGTCCGAGGTGCTGCCCGCGCTCGCCCTGCTGGTGGCGGCCGGGTGCGGGGCGGTCGTGGGGCTGGTGTTCGTCGTGCGCGGTCTCGGCGCCGGGGCGGGTGCCCTGGCCGTCGGGGCGCTGGCCGTCGCCGTCGCCGTGGTGCTGCGCAGGTCGCGGCTGCCGGCCCGGCGGCGGGGCGGGTACTACACGCCGGAGGAGCTGGCGGAGCTGGACATGCCGGGGCTGGTGGTCGCGGTCGCGCGGATGCTGCGGCGGGACGGCTGGCGGGTGCTGCCGCCGCCCCGGCACGACACCTTCCATCTGTCCGCCCGGGACGGCCGGGGGCGCCTGCTCGACGTGGCGTTCCGGCCGGTGGCCGAGCCGCTGCCGGACGAGGACACGTCGTGTTCCTGCCGCCCGCCGCGGGCGCGGGCCCGGTCGGGGCCCCCGTTGCGGCTCGTCGTCCACCGGGGCGCGTTCAGCCACCGTGACGAGGTGTGGGCCGCGCGCGAGGGCCGCACCGTCCTGATCGACGGGCCCCGGCTGCGGCTGTGGGCGCGGGGCACCTCGCTGGCCCAGCTCGTGGCCGGGGTGCCCGCCGCCGCGCCCCGCCGGACCTGAGCCGCCGTGCCGTCAGGCGTCGCCCGCGACCGTCCGCAGGTAGGCGCCGAGGCGGGCGATCGCCGACGGGTTGCGGGGGCTCTCGACCAGGTCGACGTAGTCGAGCACGAAGATCCTCCGGTGCTTCACGGCGGACACGTCGCGCAGCGGGGCGTAGGACAGCAGGAAGTCCTTCTTCTGCTCGGCGCTGACGTCGCCGTAGTCGCAGATCACGATGACCTCGGGGTCGCGTTCGACGACGGTCTCCCAGCCCACGGCCGTCCAGGAGTCCGCCAGGTCGTGCATGACGTTGGTGCCGCCGGCCTCGCTGATGATCTGCTCCGGCGCGGCGAAGCGGCCGGAGGTGAAGGGCTGGTCCTGGCCGCTGTCGTAGAGGAAGACGGAGGGCCGGTCCGCGGCGGCGGGGGCCTGGGCCCGGACGTCGGCGACCTGCTTCTTGAAGTCGGCGATCAGCGTGGCCGCGCGCTTCTCCACCCCGAAGAGCTTGCCCAGGTTGGTGAGGTCGGCGTAGAGGGCGTCGAGGGGCGGCATGATGCCGCGTGAGGTCTCGGTGCGGCCGTTGCGGCAGGACTCGGTGAGCACGTACGAGGGGATGCCGAGCTTCTTCAGGGCGGCCGGGGTGAAGCCGCCGTCCTCGCGGAAGCCGTAGTTCCAGCCGGCGAAGACCAGGTCGGCGCGGGCGTCGAGGACGTTCTCCTTGGTGAGCTGGTCCTTGGAGAGCCACTCGACCTTGTCGTAGCCGTCCTTCCAGGGCACGCCGCTCAGGTCACCCTTGTCGTCGGGCATGGCGAAGCCGGCCATGCGGTCCTCCAGGCCGAGCGCGAACATCAGCTCGGTGATGCCGACGTCGTTGGTGACGACGCGTTCGGGCACCTTGTCGTAGGTGACCTTCCGGCCGCAGTTGGTGAGGGTGATCGCCTTGCCGTCGGCGGGGGCGGACGTCTCGACGGTGGCACCGCAGCCGGTGGCGGTGAGCGCGAGGACGAGGGCGAGGGCGGCGATGGGGAGGAGGGGGCGCTGGGCGGGCACGGGGGTTCCTTACGGGAGGAGGTCGAAGAGGAGCTGGACGGTGCCGGTGACGGGGTGGGGCACGGGATGGGCCCGGACGCCGAAGACGTCGGCGAGCAGATCGGGGCGGAGCACCTCGTGCGGGGTGCCGTGGGCGACGATCCGGCCGCCGTCGATGACGTACAGCAGATCGCAGTGGGCGGCGGCGAGGTTGAGGTCGTGCAGGGCGGCGAGCGCGGTCGGACCGCTGCGCCGGACCAGCGCGAGCAGGTCCAACTGGTGGGAGATGTCGAGGTGGTTGGTGGGCTCGTCCAGGACGAGCACCTTGGGCTGCTGGGCCAGCGCGCGGGCGATCAGGACGCGTTGCCGCTCCCCGCCGGACAGGGCGAGGAAGCCGCGTCCGGCGAGGTGGGCGACGCCGGTGCCGGCCATGGCCCGGGCGCAGATCTCGTGGTCGGTGCGGGCCGTGCGGCCCTGGTGCGGCAGCCGTCCCATGGCGACGACCTCGGCGACGGTGAAGTCGAACTCGGCGGCGGACTCCTGCGGAAGGGCGGCCAGCACCCGGGCGGCGGCCGTCGGGGGCAGTGCGTGCAGATCGTCCCCGGCGAGGCGGATCGTGCCGGCGGCGGGGCGCAGCGCGCGGTAGACACAGCGCAACAGGGTGGACTTGCCACTGCCGTTGGGGCCTATGAGACCGACGAATTGTCCGTCGGGGACGGTCAGCCGGATGTCGTCGACGATCCGGGCGCCGGACGCCTCGACCGTCACGCCGTCCAGGTCAAGACGCATGGTGTCCTCCGGGGGTGGTCATGGTCAGCGGCCTCCGAGCGGGCCGTCGCCGCGCCGCATGAGCAGCAGGAAGGCAGGGACGCCGACCACGGCGGTGATCACGCCGACGGGGAGTTCGGCGGGGGCGAGCAGCAGCCGGGAGAGCAGATCGGCCCAGACGAGCAGGACGGCCCCGGCGAGCGGGGCGAGGACCAGCACCCGGCGGTGGTCGGCGCCGGCCACCATGCGCACCAGGTGGGGCACCATCAGCCCGACGAACCCGATGGCCCCGCTGACCGCGACGACGGTGCCGGTGACGGCGGCGGTGACGACGAACAGCTCCCGGCGCAGCGCGGTCGGCGGGACGCCGAGGGCGGCGGCGGTCTCGTCGCCCATGGCGAGCGCGTTGAGCGCCTCGGCCCGCCGGCGCAGCCAGATCCAGCCGAGCGTCACGGTGACGGCGGCGATGGGCACTTGAGCCCAGGTGGCGCCGCCGAGGCTGCCCAGCAGCCACATCATCGCCGAGCGGGCGGCCTCGCCGCGGGCCGCGCCGAACACCATCACGGTGGTGACGGCCTCGAAGCCGTACGCCAGGGCGGTGCCGGTGAGGATCAGCCGCAGCGGGGTGAGGCCGCGCGGGGTGCGGGCGGCGGCGTAGACCAGGACCATGGCGGCGAGGGCGGACGCGAACGCGGACACGGACAGCGCCCACACGCCGAGCCCGGCGAACACCCCCAGCAGGATGACGGCGTTGGCGCCGACGGCCGCGCCGGAGGAGATGCCGAGGACGAACGGGTCGGCGAGCGCGTTGCGGACCATGGCCTGTACGGCGACCCCGACGGAGGCGAGCCCCGCGCCGACCACGGCGCCGAGCACGACACGGGGCAGCCGGATCTCCCAGACGATGGTGTAGGCGGGTCCGTCGGCGGCGGCCACGGTGCCGCCGGTGAGCCCGGCCCACAGGAACCGGAACACGTCGGCGGCGCCGACGCCCGCGGCTCCGAGGGTGACCCCGGCCAGCAGGGAGACGAGCAGGAGCAGGCCGAGTCCGGCGGCCACGGGGGCGAGGGGAGGGCGGCGGAGGCTCGTCGCCGGAGCGGGGGCGGTGCGGCTGGGACTCGCCGTCGGTGGTCGGCGCACGGGCGGAGGCGGTCCTTCGGCTGGGGCCGCCTGTGGCGCACGGAGACGGCCCGGACGGCCCGAGACGGCCGTGCGGTCCCCCTTCTCGCAGTCCACGGCGAGCGGTCAACGGGTCGCGTACCCACCGTGGGCGATCGGGCTCACGCGGCGGACCTGGGGTCGCCGCGCACACCGTTGCGGGTCAGCGCCGGACTCTCACCGGACTTCCCCCGCGGGGGGCGAGGGGAGCCTAACAAACACCGCGGCCGGCGGTCGGTCCGGGCCCGTGACGCACCGCCGCCCGGACCCTCGGGGGCCCGGGCGGCGGTGTGACGACGGCTCAGGTCAGGGCGTGAGCTGCCAGCGCTGGATGTAGCCGACGTCGATGGAGGCGCGGTCCTGGACCCGCAGTTTCCAGGTGCCGTTGAGGGGCTGGGCCGAGGCGTCGACCGTGAAGGTCTGGTCGACGTTGTCGGCGGAGCCGCCGCTGCGGTTGAGCAGGGAGTACACGGTGCCGTTGGGGCCGACGAGGTCGACGGTCAGGTCACTGCGGTAGGTGTGGACGATGTTGACGTAGACCGAGGCGGTGGCGGAGGCGTTGCCCTCGCGGCCCTCGATGGTGACGGCGGACTCCACGGCGGCCCCGTTGTCGGGGATGTCGACGCGGGTGGCGTTGGCGTAGACGTACGCGATCCGCCAGCCGAAGGTGTCCGAGACCGAGGCGCCGGTGCTGTCGGTGACCGTGACGGTGACGTCGCCGGTGCCCAGGGTGGTCGGGGTGCCGGTGATCAGACCGCTCGGGCTGATGGCGAGGCCGTCGGGCAGTCCGGTCGCCTCGTAGGTGAGGCCCGCACCGGTGTTGGTGGTGTAGGCGTCCACCTGGAGGCTGACGGCCTGGCCGATGCCGCTGGTCTGGTCGGCGATCGGGGCGAGGTTGACGCCGAGGGCTATCCGGTTGCCGACGTTGATGGCGGCCCAGGCGTCGGCGACGGCCAGGTAGGTGGGGCTGTAGGCGCCGAACAGGTCGGCGGCGGCCGACAGGGTGGCGGTGCGGGCGCCCGCGTAGTTCGTCGAGGAGGTCATGTACGTGGTGAGCGCCCGGTACCAGATCGCGGCCGCGTTGCTCACGCCGATGCCGGTGACGGCCTGGCCGTCGTAGGTCGGGCTGTCGTAGGCGACGCCGTTGACGGTCTTGGCGCCGCTGCCCTCGGAGAGCAGGTAGAAGAAGTGGTTCGCCGGTCCCGAGGAGTAGTGGACGTCGATGCCGCCCAGGGTGGAGCTCCAGTAGTCGCGCGAGGAGCCGTCCTTGGAGGGCTTGTCCATGTAGCGCAGCGGGGTGCCGTTGCCGTTGATGTCGATCTTCTCGCCGACGAGGTAGTCCGGGACGTCGGCGGCGAGGTCGGCGTCGAACTCGACGGCCGCGGCGAAGATGTCCGAGGTCGCCTCGTTGAGACCGCCGGACTCGCCCGCGTAGGTCAGATTGGCGGTGGCGCTGGTGACACCGTGGCTCATCTCGTGCGCGGCCACGTCGAGCGAGGTCAGCGGGTGGGTGTTGCCCGAGCCGTCGCCGTACGTCATGCAGAAGCAACTGTCCTGCCAGAACGCGTTGACGTAGTTGTTGCCGTAGTGGGCGCGGCTGTAGGCGGCGACACCGTCGCCCCGGATGCCGTTGCGGCCGTGCACGTTCTTGAAGTAGTCCCAGGTGGCGGCGGCGCCGAAGGCCACGTCGACACCGGCGGTCTGCCGGTTGCCCGTGGTGCCGTCGCCCCAGACATCGTTGTCGTCCGTGAAGAGGGTCCCGGTCCCGGAGGTGCCCTGGTTGAGGTCGTAGGTGCGCTGGTTCGCGCGGTCCGGGTCCACGAGCTGGTACGTCGATCCCGACAGGGTGGAGCCGACCGTGACCTCGCCGCTGTACTGGCCGGTGCCGCTGCCGGTGTGCACCTTCTCGGCGGCCAGGATCTGCTTGCCGGTGGTGGCGTCGGTGACGACCTGGAGTTCGCTCGGGGTGCCGTCCTCCTGGACGCCCTCCACGACCGTCTCCCAGGCGAGCGCCGGCTTGCCGGTGCCGGCGGCCCAGACGACGAGGCGCGGCGCGCGCTCGGTCTCGGTGCCGGAGACGTCGGCGCTCTTCGCGGCCGCGACCGCCCGGCTGCCGGCCTGCGCGGCCGAGAGCTTCGGGGTCAGCGAGGGCACGCCGAGACGCGCGGTGGCGGCCTTGGACACGGTGGTCCGGTTGTCCTTGAGGTGGACGACCAGGTCGCCGCCGAGGACGGGCAGTCCGGCGTAGGTGCGCTCGTAGCGGGTGTGGGTGGTGCCGTCGGCGTCCTGGATGACGTCCTTGACGACGAGCTTCTCCTGGCCGCCGAGGCCGAGGCGCTGGGCGGTGGCCGCCGAGGCGCTCTGGGCGCTCTTGATCAGCGCGGTGCGGCGGGACGGCGTCAGGGTCACCGGGGCGGACCCGGCCCGGGGGGTGGCGGTGATCGTGGCGGGGCCGGGGTCGGCGGGCGCGGCCGATACGGGCCCGGCGGGGGCGCCGAGGGCCAGCAGGGTGCCGACGGCGGTGAGGGCGAGGGCGGTGGCGCGTCTGCGCCGGGTGACGAGGCGGGGTCGCCGGGGCAACGTGTTCTCCTTCTGCGAAGGTCGGCCCGCCGTGATGCGAGCCGAGGTGGGGGTGGGATCGCAGGGGGGTGGGATCGCGGGGGATGAGATCGCAGGGGTGGGGGACTGCGGTGACGGAGCGTGAAGCACCGGTGAACTTCGGGAAGCAGCCTGGCACTGCGTGCACAGCTTTGTCATGGGAATGCCAAGACAACGGCTGGAAATGACCAGGTGCCTGAGCCGTTCGAGTGGTCCGTTCCCGCGGGCCGTCGTAGCGTCGATACAGCACTTCACCGGGTGATCCGTGTGATCCGGCACGGCGGGTCCCGGGACGGGCGGGCGGGAGCGGACATGCGACACACGACGAGAACAGTGGTCATGGTGAGCGCGGCACTGGGTCTCACCGCGACGGTCGGCACGGCCACGGCGGCCCCCGCCGCCTCCCCGCCGACGGCGGAGCGGGCCGCGGTGCGGCAGGTCTCCGACCCTGTCCTCGTCGACTGCCTCTGGAAGCCCGAGGTGCGCCCGAAGGCGTTCATCCTGGCCTGCGGCGACGGCAACAGCAGGCTCGTCTCCCTGCACTGGGACACCTGGGGCGCCCGGTCGGCGCGCGCCACCGGGGTCAACGTCGTCAACGACTGCGACCCGTACTGCGCGGCCGGCAGCTTCCACCCGTACGCCGTGGTGGTACGGCTGGACCGGCCGGAGCCGTGGAAGAAGAACCCGCGGGTCGAGCACTACACGCGGATGACGCTGACCTATCTCGGGGAGCGGCCGCCGCAGTACGACCGGGTCATCACCCTTCCCCTGTGGAACTGACCGGCGTCACTCCATGAGGCCGGCCGCCAGCGTCGCGCCCAGGTCCCAGCACGCCTCGACGTCCGCCTTGGCCGGCTCACCGGTGACGGTGACCGGCTCGGCGGCGCGCCGCCAGCCCAGCCCGGTGGTGACGGTCTCGACGGAGCGCACCGCGCCGGTGACGTCGTTGCCGCCGTGCACCCAGTAGCCGAAGGGCCGGCCGCGGGTGGCGTCCAGGCACGGGTAGTACACCTGGTCGAAGAAGTGCTTGAGCGCGCCCGACATGTAGCCGAGGTTCGCCGGGGTGCCGAGCAGATAGGCGTCCGCGTCCAGGACGTCGGAGGCGGTGGCGGCGAGCGCGGCGCGGCGCACCACCCGGACCCCCTCGATCTCCGGGGCCGTCGCGCCCGAGACGACGGCCTCGAACAGCGCCTGGCAGTTCGGCGAGGGGGTGTGATGGACGATCAGCAGGGTGGCCACGGAACGGAACCCTGCCCGCTCCCCCGCCGGGCCGCAAGCGACACCCCGGCGGAGCTGTCCCGCGGGCGCGGGCCCCGGCACCGCTGATTCGCACAACTCCCGTACGACCGTGGTCGATTGAGGTCACGGATCTTCGTTTTCCGAACCCTTCCCGGCCAGTCCCGGAGCGTGCCGCTCCCCCGCCGGACGGGCTCCGTACGGTCGTTCACGAGCGGGACGGGAGGAACCCGGACCCGTACGAACGGCAGGAGGAGCGCCATGGCGAATGTGGAAATCTCTCTGAAGGAGATCATGACCACGGCGGAGGGGGCGGTGGGTGCCGCCGTCGTGGACTACACCAGCGGGATGGCCCTGGGGACCATGGGCGGCGGCAAGGACCTCGATCTCGGGGTCGCCGCGGCGGGCAACACCGATGTGATCCGCGCGAAGGTCCGCACCATGGAACACCTCGGTCTGAAGGGCGAGATCGAGGACATCCTGATCACCCTGGGCAGTCAGTACCACCTCATCCGGCTCGTCCAGAGCCGGCAGGGCACGGGGCTGTTCATCTACCTCGTGCTGGACCGGGCCCGTTCCAATCTGGCCATGGCCCGCCACCAGCTCAAGCGCATCGAGGCCGAACTCGAGGTGTAGACATCCCGACGATCCTCGGCTTCGCACACCCTCGACTTGCAGATTTCTTCATCTCGACACATCCAGATCAACGCATCACCGAGGTGTGCGGAGCCCGCAGCCACGAGGATCGTGACGCAGGACCTCGCGCGCGGCGGCACACGGAGGCGGGCCGCCGCGCCGCCGAGCACCACTCAACCCACCGCGGCAGGGAGCGAGCGAACGATCATGCAGGTCCCCCTCTACCAGGCAAAGGCCGAGTTCTTCCGCATGCTCGGGCACCCGGTCCGTATCAGGGTCCTCGAACTGCTCCAGAGCGGCCCCGTCGCCGTGCGGGACCTGCTCACCGAGATCGAGATCGAACCGTCCAGCCTCTCCCAGCAGTTGGCGGTGCTGCGGCGCTCGGGGATCGTGGTGTCGATCCGGGAGGGCTCGACGGTCAGCTACGCGCTGGCCGGCGGTGACGTCGCCGAGCTGCTGCGGGCGGCCCGCCGCATCCTGACCGAACTCCTGGCGGGACAGAACGAGTTGCTGGCCGAACTGCGCCAGGCGGACCCGCCGCTGCCCGGACCCCGGCAGGCGGACGCGCCGCTGGACGACACTCCGCTCATCGACGCCCCGTTGGCCGACACGCCGTTGGCCGACGCCCCGCTGTCCCGTTCCCCGCTCCCCGTGCCGCAGGGAGGTGGGGCCAGGGCCTGACACCCCCGACACCCTCACCCGCGCCGGTCGAACAACGGCGCGGGCATCGAACGAAACAGACCGAAACGCCAGGCCCCGCCACCCCTTCCGCCATGTAGAAATATCTACCAGCATGCATATGCCGAGTCGGCATGCGTGCCGACGGCGACCGCCCGGCGGCGTGCCGACCAGCGTCCGGCCGGGTCCTGGGGACATCGGACGGAGCCGGTCGATGAACGAAGTGATGTGGGATCGCGGCGTGGAATGGCTCGCCGCCGCGGCGAAGGACCCCCGGGTCTGCAAACGGGACTGGGACCAGGGCGAGGGCATCGCCCTTCTGGAGGCGGGCCGTTACTGGGACGTGCTCAGCGTGCCGGACCGGCTGGGCATGCTGACGCTGGATCTGCTGTGGCAGTCGGCCCGGCCCGTCCCCGGACCCACCCTGGTGGACACCGCCGCCCACCGGGTGGGCTTCTTCCTGCCGCCGGACCCCGGCAGCCGATGGATCGGGGCCGGACTGCGGCACGCGGGCCGGGGCTCCTGGGTCGCGGTGCCGCCGCCGTACCGGCCGGCCCGGTTCGTGGAGTGGCTCGTGCCACCGGACGGCACGGGCTCCCTGCACGCGCCGGTCACACTGGAACTGGCGCTGCGTCAGGCGAACGGCACCCTGGCCGTGCTGGCACCGCTGCACACGGAATAGCGCCACCCGGCTTACATATCCGGGCTGCTCAGAGGCCCAACTCATGTGTCCCGCACGGCAATTCAGACACTCGGCACAGATGTGAACACATGCCGGGCACTTTCTGAGGCGAGTATCGCTCAACCGTGCGGGATCGGTCGATGACGGTGTGTACTGTGCTGCGAGTGCCCGGACACACCTTCCCTCCCGGGCATCCCTGTGCCCTGCCCGCCTTCCCCCCGCCTGCTCGCTCGCCCGGAACGACGTCCTCTCTTCTGGAACCGAATACCGATGATCCAATTACCGGACCTGGCCGTCGGCGGTCTCGCCGCCGGGACACTGTCCGCGCTCGCCCTCGCCGGCACGTTGCTGCGGCTGCGACGGCAACAGAGCAGGCAGCGCGCCGAGATATCCGCCCTGCACACTCAACTCGACGCCTCCATACGGGCGTTCACGGCGGAGGTCGAACACCTCGCGAACCACCGGGTGCCCGCCGCGGCCCGCAAGGTCGCCCATCCGCACCTGGAGGTGCCCGGCCCGCTCCAGCCGGCGACCCTCGGCACCCCGGCCGGGATCGCGCTGGAGAACGTGCTGCTGGCGCTCCAGTCCGAGGTGACCGCCCAGCGCACCCGGGTGGACGCGGCCGCCCAGGCCGGGATGCGCGGCGCGACCCGGGAGATCCAGGCCGCCCTGTACCGGCTCCAGGACGCCCTGCGCGGACTCCAACAGCGCTACGACGACCCCGAGTTGGCGCAGACGCTGTTCCAACTGGACCACGAGAACGAGCAGTCGCTGCGGCGGGCGCAGGTCGCCGCCGTGGTGTGCGGGGCCTGGGTCGGACTGGCCCGCGAGGAGTCGCACCTGGTCGACGCCGTGACCGGCGGTCAGGCCCGGCTCGCCGGATACCAGCGGGTCACGGTCCACAACCATCTCGAACCCGGCACGGCCCTGGTGTCGCACGCCGTGGAGCCGGTCGCGATCATCGTCGCCGAACTCCTCGACAACGCGCTGCGGCACTCCTCGCCGGACACCGAGGTCCTGGTGAGCCTGGCCCATGTCCACCACGGCGTCTGTGTCACCGTCGACGACGCGGGCCTCGGCATGACCCGCGACGAACGCGAGCGCGCCCAGCGGCTGGTGGCCGGAGACGACCCGATCCTGCTGACCGACCTGGGCGACCCGCCGCGGATGGGACTGGCCGCGATCGGCCGGCTGACCCGCCAGTTCGACCTCGGCGTGGACCTCTCCTCGACCTCCCCCTACGGCGGGGTGCGGGCGGTGCTGCGGATCGACAAGCACCTCCTCAGCCGGATCGACCCCGAGGAGCGGCCCCCGGCGGCCAGCGCCGCGCCCACCACCCGCAAGCCGGCGTCCGAACAGACCGCCGTCCCCTCCCACGCGTACGGGACGGAGCACGGCGAGGCGGAACCGGCCGGACACCGGACCGCCCCCGACACCGAGGCGCTCCCGCAGCGCCGTCGCCGCACCCGGCCCGCCGTACCGGAACCGGCCGAGCCGGCCGAGAGCGCCGTACCGGAGCCGGCCGCCGAGCACACGGCCGGGGCCGGATGGCCGGCCCGCAGTCCACGGGACGCGGCGGCCGCGCTGGGCGCCCTCCAGTCCGGGACCGCCGCCGCCCGCGCGGGCGCGGCCGAGCTGCCCGGCGCCTTCACGGCGGGCGCCGACGGCACCGGGCCGACCGACCACACAGACGACCGCACGGACGACCGCACAGAAGGGGGAGCGGCCCGATGACCAGCCGCAACACGGGCGACACGGCATGGGTGCTGGAACCGATCCTCGAGGTGCCGCATGTGACGGCCGCCGTCATGCTGACCCGGGACGGGCTCGTCACCGGGTACACCGACGCCCTGTCGCAGCCGTCGGCCGAGCGGGTCGCCGCCATCACCAGCACCGTGCAGGGCGCGTGCAGAACGGCGGCGGCCGCGTTCGCCGACCGGGAGCGGGCCGACGTACGGCAGATCGTGATCGAGTCCGATCTCGGCTACGTGCTGATCGTGCCCACCGACCACGGCACCTGTGTCGCCGCGTACGGCGACGGGGAGGTGCGCCTGGACATGCTGGCGCACCGCGTCCACTCCCAGGTGGTGCGACTGGGCGAGAAGGCCATGGCGGCCGCGTCCCGAGGGGCCGACGACAACGCTCCCGCATGACGGGCCGACCGGCCGGCCGTCCCCTCGTCCCCGCCTATCTGTCCACCGGCGGAGTGGCCAGGCCCAGCCGCCCCCACATGGAGCGGCTGACGGTGCTGGCGCTCGGCGACGGACCCCGGCCCGCCGGGCTCCCGCCGGCCGGACTCGCCCTGCTGGACGCCCTGGAGGGCGGTTCGCTGGCGGTGGTGGAGGCGGCGGCGCTGCTGCGGCTGCCGGTGTCCGCGGTGCGGGTGCTGGCGGCCGACCTGGTCGACCGGGACCTGGTCCTGGCTCGGGCGCCGATCCCGCCCGCCGAACGCTTCGACCCCGACCTGCTGAAGAGAGTGGCCGATGGCCTCCGCGCCCTCAAGCACACCTAGCGCCCATTCCGCCGGCCGCCCCCGCGACGCGGCCGGCGCCGACGGCATCCATCTGCCGGACACCGCCCGCGACCTGGTGAAGATCCTGGTCGCGGGGCCGTTCGGGGTGGGCAAGACCACCCTGATCGACTCCGTGTCCGAGATCCGGCCGCTGCACACCGAGGAGCATCTCAGCGAGGCGTCCGCGACGGTGGACGACCTGGCCGGGGTGCGGGACAAGGCGAGCACGACCGTCGCGATCGACTTCGGCCGGCTCAGCCTGCCGGGCGGGGTCGTGCTGTATCTGTTCGGCACCCCGGGCCAGGAGCGGTTCCGGGCGCTGTGGGACGACATCGCCTACGGGGCGCTCGGCGCGCTCGTGCTGGTGGACAGCCGGCGGCTCGACGCGTCCTTCGACGTGCTGGGTCTGGTGGAGGACAGCGGACTGCCGTACGCGGTCGCCTTCAACGACTTCCCCGACGCGCCCCGGCACCACGGCCCCGAGCAGTTGCGCCGCGCCCTGGACCTGGAGCCGGGGACGCCGATGGTGACGTGCGACGCGCGGGACACCAACTCCTCGATCGACGCGCTGCTCGCGCTGGTCGACCATCTCATCACCCGTGACCCCCTGGAGGCCCGGTGACCACCTATCCCCCGGACCGGCGGGACTTCGCGCGCTCGGCGCCGGTGCGCCTGTGGGAGGACGGCTTCGCCTCCGACCCGCTGCGCTACTACTCCGCCCTGCGCGCCCAGGGTGCCGTCGGCTGGGCCGAGTTGGCGCCCAACGTGCCGGCGTATCTCGTCACCGACCGGCGGGCCGCCCTGGAGGTGCTGCACGACGAGGAGCGGTTCTCGCACGACCCGCGGGCGTGGGAGGAGACCGTGCCGGCCGACTCCCCGGTGCTCGGCATGATGCGCTGGCGGCCCAACGCCCTGTTCGCCGACGGCGCCGCCCATGTCCGCTACCGCACCACGCTGATCGACGTGTTCGACCTGGTGGAACCGCACGACCTGCGGGCCCGGGTGCAGCGGGCGGTGCGGCTGCTGGCCGAGCGGATCGGACCGCTCGGGGAGGCCGATCTCGTCGCGGACTTCTCACGGCCGCTGCTGGCGCTGGTCCTCAACGACCTGTTCGGGCTGCCGGACAGTCAGGGCGACCTGCTCAACCGGACCCTGGGCAAGATGATGGAGGGCGGCGCGCAGGCCGCGCAGGGCGAGGCCGAGTACGGGCAGTACGTGCTCGATCTGATCGCCGCCAAGGCCGAGCGGCGCGGCGACGACCTGCCCAGCCGGCTGCTCGACCATCCGGCCCGGCTGACCCCGGAGGAGGTCACCTGGCAGGTGTTCCTCACCCTCGGCGCCGGGTACGAGCCGACGGCGAACCTGCTGTCCAACACCCTGTCGCGGATCCTGGGCAACCCGGACTACTACTCCACCCTCACCAACGGCGCGCGTCCGGTGATGGACGCGGTGGTCGAGGTGCTGCACCACGAGACGCCGCTCACCAACTACGGCATCTACTACGCCCGCAGGCCCCTGTCCTTCCACGGGGTGTGGCTGCGCGAGACGGTGCCGGTGGTGGTGTCGTTCGGGGCGCTCGGGCACTTCGCCGAGCAGCGGGGCGGCGAAGGACGGCATCCCCATGACGCCTCGCATCTGTCGTGGGGCGCGGGTGCGCACGCCTGTCCGGTGAAGCAGCACACGCTGCTGATCGTCACCGAGGCCATCGAGCGGCTCACCCAGTGGCTGCCCGACCTCGATCCCGTGCTGCCGCGCGACCGGCTGAGCTGGCGGCCGGGGCCGTTCCACCGCTCGCTGACCGCGCTGCCGGTCCGCTTCAGCCCCCGCTCCCCCGCCGCCGGCCGGTCCGACCGGCCGCACCGGCGGGACCAGCCGGATCAGCCGGATCAGCCGGATCAGCCGGATGACTCAGAACAGCCAGGAGTCCTGTCGTGACCGTGACCGACCGCTTCGTCCTCGACCCGCTGGGCGCCGACATCCCCGCCGAGAGCGCCCGGCTGCGCGCCCTCGGCCCGATCGTGCCCGTGGAGCTGCCCGGCGGCATCCCGGCCTGGGCGCCCACCCGCTACGACACGCTGAAGGAGCTGATACTCGACCCGCGGGTCAGCAAGGACCCGCGGCAGCACTGGCGGCTCTGGCCGGAGCTGGGCGAACACCCCTCCTGGGGCTGGATCCTCGGCTGGGTGGGCGTGGTCAACATGCTCTCCACCTACGGCGCGGACCACACGCGGCTGCGCAAACTGGTGGCGCCGAGCTTCACGGCCCGGCGCACCGAGGCCCTGCGCGCCCGGGTGGAGACCATCACCAAGGAGCTGCTGGACGGTCTGGAGTCCGGCGGTGAGGTGGTGGACCTGAAGGCGGGGTTCGCGCATCCGCTGCCGATGCGGATCATCTGCGAGCTGTTCGGGGTGCCGGAGGAGATGCGGGACGCCACCGCCCGGCTGATCGCGGCGATCATGGACACCTCGGATCCGAGCCCGGAGCACGCCGCGTTCGTGCAGGAGCAGATCGGCACCGTGCTGGGCGGGCTCATCGCGCACAAGAGCGAGCGTCCCGGCGACGACATGACGACCGAGCTGATCCGGGTGCGCGACGAGGACGGCGACCGGCTCAGCGGCGAGGAACTGCTGTACACGCTGCTGCTGGTGATCGGCGCCGGGTTCGAGACGACCGTGAACCTCATCGGCAACGCGGTGGTGGCGCTGCTGCGCCGTCCCGAGCAGCTCGCGGCCGTGCGGAGCGGGGAGATCGGCTGGGACGCGGTGGTGGACGAGACGCTGCGCGCGCACCCGTCGATCGCCTCGCTGCCGCTGCGGTTCGCGGTGACCGACCTGACGGTCGGTGAGGTGACGGTCCCGGCCGGGGACGCCATCATCACGACGTACGCGGCGGCGGGCCTCGACCCCGAGCACTACGGGGCGGACGCGGACGTGTTCGACGCGACGCGCGGGGCGGACGACCATCTGGCGTTCGGGATCGGGGTGCACCGGTGCATCGGCGCGCCGCTGGCCCGGATGGAGGCGCTCACCGCGCTGCCCGCGCTGTTCGAGCGGTTCCCGCGGCTGCGCGCGGCCGACGGGGAGCTGAGCCAGGTGCCGTCGTTCATCGCGTTCGGCTGGCAGGAGATCCCGGTCCGCCCGCACGGCTGAGCGAAGCCGCCCGCCGGAGACGGGGCGGGAACGAAAGGGGCGGGAACGAAAGGGGCGCGACCAGTCCCCCGTACCGGTCGCGCCGCCGTGTTCCCGAACGTACGGGGCGGGCGCCGGGTCTGTGAATCGTGCCGGTGCCCGCTTGGCGGCGCCGAGGACTCACCTGTGCACAGTTGAGTCCGGATGGCCCTGTTCCGCTCCCGCCCGCGGGTGTCCGTGCAGGTCGGGGTGGTCGAGGTCACGGGTCGCCAGATGGGCGAGGACGACTTCGTAGAGGTCGCTGCCGGACGCCAGGAGCTGGCGCTCGAGGACGGGTTCGGCGCTGCGGACGTGTTCGCGCACGGTCTGGGCGTGCACCCCGAGGAGCTGCGCGGCCCGTTCGGCGTTGCCGCCGGCCGCGATCCAGGCGCGCAGGGTGCCGCGCAGGTCGCGGCCGTCGGTGTCCAGACGTGACAGCAGGTCACGGGCCCAGGTGTGCAGGGCGGGACCGGTGAGCAGGTCGCCGAGGTGGGCGGGGGCGGCGGCGCCGTCGGTGCGGTCCTCGGTGACGGCGACCTGGGTGTTGAGGGCGAGGTGGACGGCGGCGCGGACGGTGAGGTCGGAGAAGTCGGTGCCGAGGAGGTTCTCGACGCGTTCCATCCGGGCCCGCACGGTGTTGCGGCTGACGCCGAGCACCTTCGCCGCGTTGACGGCGGTGAACTCCAGGCCGAGCCGGGTGGTGGCGAGGAGTTCGGCCCGGGTGTGGTGGGGCAGCGCGTCGAGGGGGCGCAGCACCCGGGTGGTCCAGGTGGCGAGCGCCGCGGGGTCCATCAGCCGCTCGGGGTGGGTGCGTTCGGCGTAGACGGCGCGGTGGTCGGGGCGGAACCGGGCGACGGCGAGGGCGCTGACGGCCTGTCCGTAGGCGGTCGCGGTGCTGGCGAGGCTCTGCCGGGTGCTGCCGCCGAGGTAGGCGTCGGGGATCCGCTCGCACAGGGTGAGCAGGGCGGCGGCGGAGGTGTCGTCGGGGGTGACGACGATGACATGGCCGTCCACGGCGGGGCAGCGGACGACGAGGGCCTCGTCGCGGGTGGCGGCGACGCAGTCCTCGGCGAGCCGGTCGCGGTCGGCGGGGGCGCTCTCGACGACGTAGACGCAGGCGGTGTCGGTGTCGAGCAGGCCGGGCCAGAGTCCGGCGGCGACCCGGCGGGCGGCGACGATGTCCTCGACCATCAGGAGCTGGAGGATGGCGAGGCGCAGATCGGCGGTGGCGCGGGCGAGGCGGCGGCCGGTGACGGCGGTCTGCTGGGCGCGCAGCACGAGTTCGAGGACGGTCGCGGTGCGGGTGACGATGTCGGCGGCGCGCCGGTCGAAGGGGGCGGTGCGGGAGACGGTGAGCACTCCGGCGGTGGCGGAGGCCGGGAGGGCGACGCCGATCAGCCGGGCGTAGCGGCCGTCGTCCTCCCAGGCGGCGGAGGCGATCCGGCCGGAGCGGACGTCCTCGGCGGGTCCGTGGCCGAGCGGGGCGGGCGGTCCGGCGAGCGGGGTGCCGGTGCCGTCGGTGAGGCACACGGTCGCGTCGAGGGTCCGCGCCAGCCAGTCGACGATGCCGTCGACGGCGGAGCCGGTGGGGCGCAGATGGCCGAGGAGTTCGTGCGCCCATGCCGCGTCGGCACCGGCCGTCGTCTCGGCGTGGCGGTTCCCGTCGTCCCGGCCGGCCATGCGTGTGCGCTCCTCGTTCTCCTGTGGCCCCGCGGGCCGCTTCGGTCGATCCGGTCGGGGACGTTACCTCACGCATGGGGGGATTTCCGAGGTCGGTGCGGCGAAACGGAGCATCTTGTTCCGGTATCGGGCCGATCGGCGTCCAAGGGGTGGACCGGGCGCCCCGGGCGTACCATATGTCCGTCCGTCGGGTCGTGACCTCGCAGGTCAGCGCCCCTTCGTCGGCGAACGGGAGAGCATCCGCCGTGGCCCATCTGCGCGCTGCCCAGAAGGAGATGACCCGCCGGCTGCTGCTGTCGACCGCGCTGGAGCTGTTCGAGGCGCGCGGGTACGCGGGGACCACGGTCGACGACATCGCCAAGGCGGCGGGGACCACCCGGGTGACGTTCTACGCCTACTTCCCGTCCCGCACGGCCCTGATGAAGGCGCTGTTCGAGGATCTCGACCGGCTGCTGGCGGAGCGGGAGGGCGCCGAGAACCTGGCCGACGTGGTGGACGAAGGGAACCGGGACGGGATCGGGGCGTGGCTGTACACCGTCTCGCGGCAGTGGCCCGCGATCCGGCCGTACGTGCTGGCCGCGCACGAGGCGGCCGCCGTGGATCCGGAGGTGCGGGAGCTGGTCGACCGCTGGTTCGACGGGGTGATCGACGAGATCGTGGCGGGCCTGGACCGGGCGGGCCGGTTCGCGCCGGGCTCCCGGCGGACCCGCGGCTTCCTGGCGCTGACGCAGCTCGACCAACTGGGCCGGCACTGGATGCGGCACGGCTGGCAGACCGACCCGGCCATGGCCCTGGAACTGCTCACCGAGAGCTGGACACAACTGCTGGGCGCGCGGGACGCGTGAGGCATCGGGCCGTCGGGACCGCACGGTTCGCGCCACGGCATAAGCTCGTCCAATGGCCAAGTACTACGACGTGCACCCCGACAATCCCCAGCCGCGCACCATCGCCCAGGTCGCGCAGGCCATCCGGGACGACGCGCTGATCGCGTATCCGACGGACTCCTGCTACGCGCTGGGCTGCCGGCTGGGCAGCAAGGACGGCATCGACCGGATCCGGGCCATCCGCAAGCTGGACGACCGGCACCACTTCACGCTGGTCTGCCAGGACTTCGCCCAGCTCGGACAGTTCGCGCGGGTGGACAACGACGTGTTCCGCGCGGTCAAGGCGTCCACCCCCGGCAGCTACACCTTCATCCTCCCGGCGACCCGTGAAGTGCCGCGGATGCTCCAGCACCCCAAGAAGAAGACGGTGGGCGTGCGCATCCCGGACCATGTCGTCACCCAGGCCCTGCTGGCCGAACTCGGCGAACCGCTGCTGTCCAGCACGCTGCTGCTGCCGGGCGAGGAGGAGCCGATGACCCAGGGCTGGCAGATCAAGGACGAGCTGGACCATCTGGTGGACGGCGTCCTGGACTCCGGCGAGTGCGGCACCGAGCCCACCACGGTGATCGACTTCTCCTCGGGCGAGGCGGAGATCGTACGGGTCGGGGCGGGGGACGTCTCGCGCTTCGAGTGAGGGGCGGGGGTCCTCACGGCGAGTTCCTTGGTACATGCAACGATATCGCCGTACCCGAATCGTCACCGCACTCCGGGAAGCGCGCAGAGAGGCACCCCCATGACCTCCGTACAGGGAGCATCCGTCGGCATCCGCACCGAGGACGGCGTCGCGGACGCCTATCTCGCCCGTCCCGCCGACGGGGAGCCCCGTCCGGGGGTGCTGCTGTACCAGGACGCGTTCGGGCTGCGTCCGCATCTGCGGGCGATGGCCGACCGGCTCGCCGCCGCCGGCTACACGGTGCTGGTCCCGAACGTGTTCTACCGTCACGGGCGGGCCCCGGTCGTGGAGTTGCCGGAGTTCATCGACCCGCGGGCCCGTCCGGAGATCTTCGAGGCCCTGACGCCGGTGATGCGGTCCCTCACCCCTGACCTGGCCATGCGGGACGCGGGCGCGTATCTGGGCTGGCTGGCACAGAGCCCGCTGGTCGCCGAGGGTCCGGTCGCGCTGACCGGGTACTGCATGGGCGCCCGGCTCGCCCTGCTGACCGCCGGGACGTATCCGGAGCGGGTGGCGGCGGCCGCCGGTTTCCACGGCGGGCGGCTCGCGACGGACGCGCCGGACAGTCCGCACCTGGCGGCCGGGCGGATCACGGCGGAGCTGTACTTCGGCCACGCGGACGACGACCCGTCGCTGCCGCCGGAGCAGATCGGGCTCCTGGAGGACACCCTCACCCGGGCCGGCGTCCGGCACCGCTGCGAGGTCTACGAGGGCGCCGGGCACGGCTTCACCCAGGCGGACACGGCGGCGTACGACGAGCCGAGCGCCGAACGTCACTGGGCAGCCCTGCTGGATCTGCTGAAGCGGACGCTCTGAGCGACGGTCCGGCCACGGGGCGCCCCGGTCCGCGGACCGCGGGCGTCTCTTCCTGTTCAACTTGTTGACATGTTCACCTCTCGCTGTCACCTTGAGAGCGCTCTCAAAGAAGGTACGGACCAACGGACCTCCCCCGGGTCCACTCCCCCGGTCCCCCCACAGGTCTCCCCACAGACCTTCCCGCACGGAGGTGGAGAGTGCTCGCAAGCATCACGTCCCGACTGGTGGGAGCCGCCGCACTGATCGGCGCGCTGCTCACCCTCGGCCCCCCGGCCGGCACGGCCGAGGCCGCCGTCCCCGACACGATCCCGCTCACGATCACCAACAACTCGGCGCGCGGGGACGCGCTGTACGTATACAACCTGGGCACTCAGCTCAGCACCGGCCGGCAGGGCTGGGCCGACGCGAACGGCACCTTCCACGCCTGGCCGGCCGGCGGCAACCCGCCCACCCCGGCGCCCGACGCCGCGATCACCGGCCCCGCCGCCGGACAGTCGGCGACCATCCGGATCCCCAAGTTCTCCGGACGGATCTACTTCTCCTACGGCCAGAAGATCGTCTTCAAGCTCACCACCGGCGGGCTGGTGCAGCCGGCCGTGCAGAACCCGACCGACCCGAACCGGAACATCCTCTTCAACTGGTCGGAGTACACGCTCAACGACGCCGGGATCTGGCTCAACAGCACCCAGGTGGACATGTTCTCGGCGCCCTACTCGGTCGGCGTGCAGCGCGGTGACGGCAGCACGATCTCCGCGGGCAAGCTCAAGTCCGGTGGCTACAGCGCCTTCTTCAACACCCTGCGCGCCCAGTCGGGCGGCTGGGGGAACCTGATCCAGACCCGCTCCGACGGCACCGTGCTGCGGGCGCTGTCCCCGCTCTACGGGGTGGAGACCGGGGCGCTGTCGTCCGGCGTCCTGGACGACTACGTCAACCGCGTCTGGCAGAAGTACAGCACCACGACCCTGACCGTGACGCCGTTCGCCGACCAGCCGGCGATCAAGTACTACGGCCGGGTCTCGGGCGGGGTCATGAACTTCACCAACTCCTCCGGGGCGGTGGTGACCAGCTTCCAGAAGCCGGACGCCGGCAGCATCTTCGGCTGTCACCGGCTGCTCGACGCGCCGAACGACCTCGTACGCGGACCGATCTCCCGCACCCTGTGCGCGGGCTTCAACCGCTCGACGCTGCTGGTCAACCCCAACCAGCCCGACACCTCCTCGGCGAACTTCTACCGGGACGCGGTGACCAACCACTACGCGCGCGCCGTCCACGCCCAGATGGCCGACGGCAAGGCGTACGCCTTCGCCTTCGACGACGTCGGCGCCCACGAGTCGCTCGTCCACGACGGCTCCCCGCGGCAGGCATATCTGACGCTGGACCCGCTGAGCTGAACCGACGGTGTCCCGCCCACGGAGAGAGCCCGTGCGCGGGACACCGGTCCCCCGGTGAGGGGGGCGCGGATCAGCCGGTGGTGACGGCGGTGTCGTCCACCACGAAGCTGGTCTGGAGCGAGGAGTCCTCGACGCCGGTGAACTTGAGGGTCACCGTGGAGCCCGCGTAGGCCCCGAGGCTCAGGGACTTCTGCACATAGCCGGAGGCCGCGTTGAGGTTCGAGTACGTGGCCAGCGTGGTCGATCCGGCGGTGACCGTCAGCTTGTCGTACTGAGTGCTGGTGGTGGTCTCGGCCGTGTCGATGTGCAGATAGAAGGTGAACGTGGTGTTGGTGCAGCCGCTCGGGATCGTCACCGACTGCGCGAGCGTGTCGGTGTGGGTCGATCCGTAGCCGTCCAGCCACGCCTTGTAGGAGCCGGTGCGGGCCGCCTGGCCGCTGGACGTGGTGATGACCCCGCTGGTCGCCGTCCAGGAGGTGCTGCCGGACTCGAAGCCCGCGTTGCCCAGGAGCTGGGTCGCGGTGCAGGAGCCGCCGCCGGTGGAGGCGACCGTCCAGGTGAACGACGCGGTGCCGGTGGCACCCGTGGAGTCCGTCACCGTGACGGTGGTGCCGGAGGAGCCTGCCGTGGTCGGCGTCCCGGTGATCAGTCCGGTGGACGCGTTGATCGAGAGACCGGCGGGCAGTCCGGTCGCGGCGTAGCTCAGGGAGCCGCCGTTGGTGCTGCTGGCGGAGATCTGGAGGCTCACCGCGGTGCCGACGGTGGCGGACTGGCTGCCCGGGTTGGTGACCGTGACGCCGGTCGACGGGACCGTGATGTGGCCGCCCACGTTGATGCCCGCGAAGGCGTTGCCGACCCCGGCGTACTGTGTGGAGCCCGAACCGTACAGCGCGGCGGCCGCGTTGAGGGCGGCGGTGCGGGCACCCGCGTAGTTGGTGCTGGACGTCATGTACGTCGTCAGCGCCTTGTACCAGATCTGGAGCGCCGCGTCCCGGCCGATGCCGGCGACGGCCACGCCGTCCGAGGTCGGGCTGTTGTAGGTGACGCCGTTGATCGTCTTGCTGCCGCTGCCCTCGGAGAGCAGGTAGAACATGTGGTTCGCCGGGCCCGACGAGTAGTGGACGTCGAGGTTGCCGATGCCGGAGTACCAACTGTCGCGGGAACTGCCGTCCTTGTCGGGCTCGTCCATGTAACGCAGCGGCGTGCCGTCGCCGTTGATGTTGATCTTCTCGCCGATGAGGTAGTCGCCCACGTCGGAGGAGTTGGCGGCGTAGAACTCCACGCCGGTGCCGAAGATGTCCGAGGTGGCCTCGTTCAAGCCGCCGGACTCACCGGAGTAGTTGAGGTTCGCGGTGTTGGAGGTGACGCCGTGGGTCATCTCGTGCCCGGCCACGTCCAGCGAGGTCAGCGCGTGGGTGCCGCCGGAGCCGTCGCCGTAGGTCATGCAGAAGCAACTGTCGTCCCAGAAGGCGTTGACGTACGACGAGCTGTAGTGGACGCGCGAGTAGGCGGCGACGCCGTTGTTCTTGATGCCGCTGCGGCCGAAGGTGTTCTTGTAGAAGTCCCAGGTGACCTGGGCGCCGAAGTGGGCGTCCACCCCGGCGGTCTGGGTGTTGGAGCCGGATCCGGTGCCCCAGACGTCGTCGGCGTCGGTCATCAGCGTGCCGGTGCCCGAGGTGCCGTTGTTGAGGCTGTACGTCTTGTGTCCGCCGCGCGTGGTGTCGTAGAGCTGGTACGTCGAGCCGGACAGGGTGGTGCCGATGGTGACCGTGCCGCTGTACTGGCTGTTGCCGGTGCCGGTCTTGATGTCCTCGAAGCGGTGCAGTTCCGCGCCGGTGGTGGCGTCGGTGATCACATGCAGCCGGCTCGGTGTGCCGTCGTCCTGAAGCCCGTCGACCACGGTCTCCCAGGCGAGCTTCGGGGTGCCCTCGCCGGCCCAGATCACCTTGCGGGCGCTCCCGGCGTCGGGGTCCTGCGCGTCGAGCGCCCGGGCCGCCTTGAGGGCCTTGGACTCGGCGTCCGCCTTGCTGTAGGTGGCCTCGGTGGACTTGACCGAGACGGTACGGCGGTTGTTGTTGAAGGTCGTGCTCACGGTGCCGGTGGCCTGTGAGGCCGGGGGCGTGTGCACGACGAGGTCGCCGCCGAGGACGGGCAGACCGGCGAAGGTGCGCTCGTAACGCGTGTGCACGGTCCCGTCGTTGTCCTTCACGACGTCCTTGACGAGCAGCTTCTCCCGGGCGCCGAGGCCCAGGGTGCCGGCCGTCCGCTCCGACGCCGACTCGGCGCTCTTGATCAGCGTGGTGCGCTGGGCGGGCGTGAGGTCGGCGGGCAGACCGCCCGTGCGCACCGGGCTGGGGTGGGGTGCCGCGGGCTTCGCGGCCGCCGGGACGGACTGGACTCCGACGGCCAGCAGGGCCGTCGTGGAGAGCAGGGCCGCTGCGACCGCGGTCCGCTTGCGGGGGCTGGGTCTCACTCGTACTCCTCCTGCTGCGGCCGCGGGGAACGGCCGGTGACAGACCGGGCAGACGGGTGTGCTGTCCGGGACGAGCTGCGCTGTGCGGGCACCGACAGGTGAGCAGGACCGCCGTCGTGGGGTACGGCGGTCCGCACGGAGAATGACAGGCTTGACGGTGGCATGTCAGCCAATGCCGGGTGCTTCGAGGGATATCCCTCGGTACCGAGCGCGACCGAGGGTGTCCACACCGTCAACTCTGTGGGTGAGCTGTGGACTTGCTGTCCCGGTCGCACCGGCGCGGGGCGGCCGGCGGGACCCGCGGGCGGGGCGCGGAACCGGCCACGGCGGCAATAGCGAGGGAACCGGCCGGTGATCCCCAACGTCGGGCGCTCGTCCGGCCGTTGCTACGGTGCACCCCGTGTCTGACTCCTCACGCGATACCGCCGAGGGCGCCGGCTGGGCCGACGCCGAACCGGGTGCCTACCGGACGCTGTTGCCGGGCCGGGTCGAGAAGATCTCCTGGCTGGACCCCCGGATGCTGTGGGCGGCCCGCAACGGCGTGCTCGCCTCCTGGCTGGGCGACCCCACGGGCCGTACCCGCGCCCGGTGGGTGGAACAGCGGGCGGCGGCCGGCGCCCCGGCGGACAAGGTGATCCGGCGCCCGGACCCGGACCGCTTCTCCTTCATGGTGATCGGCGACACGGGTGAGGGCGACGCACCTCAATACGCGGCCGTGCCGGGCTTTCTGAAGGTGAGTCAGGACACGTCGTTCGCCGTGCTCGCCAGTGACGTCATCTATCCGGTCGGCAGCGCGGACGACTACGAGAGCAAGTTCTTCCGGCCGTACCAGGACTACCGGGCGCCGATCTACGCGATACCCGGCAACCACGACTGGTACGAGGACCTCGGCGCCTTCATGCGGGTCTTCTGCGACGACGCCCCGCCGCTGCCCGCCGCACCCCGTCCGCGTCCGCTCACCCGGGCCTGGCTGCGCTCCCTGCTGTGGCACCGACCCCGTCCGGACGACGGCCGACTCCTCGATGAGGCACGGCGGTTGCGCGCGGCGGACGGCCAACGGGCCGTGCAGCCGGGGCCGTACTGGGCGATCGACGCCGGACCCGTGCGGATCATCGGCATCGACACCGGTCTGCTCGGCACCCTCGACGCCGAGCAGGGCGCCTGGCTGCGCGAGGTGTCGCGAGGGCCCCGGCCGAAGATCCTGATCACCGGCTCCCCGCTGTACGTCGACGGGAAGCACCACCCCTGCGCCATCGACGGGGGCGGCACCGTCGACGACATCGTGACCGCGCCCGAGCACCACTACGTGGCGGCGATCGGCGGCGACATCCACAACTACCAGCGCTATCCCGTGCCGTTGGCGGACGGGCGCACCCTCCAGTACGTGGTGGCGGGCGGCGGGGGCGCCTTCATGCACGCCACCCACACCATCCCGCGGGTGAACGTCGCCGGGGTCACCGAGCGGGAGTTCCGCTGCTATCCGCTGCGCGGCGACTCCCTCGCCTTCTACAGCCGGCTCTACGGCCGCCGGCTGCGCCTGCCCCGCCTGTTCGCGCTCACCGCCGCCGAGGGGCAGGCGGTCGTGGCCGAGCGGCTCGGCATCCCGCCCACCCGGGTGCCGGGGCCCGAGGTCAGGGTGACCCGGCGGATCCGGCGGGTGGCCGGACTGCTGGGCACCGGGAGCCGCCCGGACCGGCGCAGGCGGCTGCGGCTGCCGGTGCGGAAGGTCTACACGCAGGTGTTCTCACCCGGCTCCGCCACCTACAGCCCGCCGTTCTTCAAATGCTTCCTGCGGCTGGACGTCACCCCGGAGTCGGTGCGGCTGCGCTGCTTCGCGGCCACCGGCCATCTCGCCCAGGAGCTGAACCCGCCGGTCGAGGACGAGGTCACGATCCCCCTGGTCTGAGCCGAGCTGCGACAATCGGAACGGAACCGAACTCTCGTACGACCTGCTGGAGGAGCCCGTGCCGCCGACCTCACGCCCCTTGCGCAAGCTGGGCTTCCTCACCATCGGGCTGTTCGACGGGGACGACCCGGCCCGGGGCCACGAGTCGACCCTGGAGATCATCGAGCTGGGCGAACGGCTCGGCTTCGACAGCGCGTGGGTACGCCACCGGCATCTCCAGTACGGCATCTCCTCCCCCGTCGCCGTCCTGGCGGCGGCCTCGCAGCGCACCCGGCGCATCGAGCTGGGCACCGCGGTGATCCCGCTGGGCTGGGAGAACCCGCTGCGGCTGGCGGAGGACCTGGCCACCGTCGACCTGTTGTCCGGGGGCCGGCTCAACCCCGGGGTGAGCGTGGGTCCCCCGATGCACTACGACCAGGTCAAGGAGGCGCTCTACCCGGACTCGGCGGACACCGAGGACTTCGGCTACGAACGGGTGCGGCGCCTGCTGGACTTCGTCCGCGGCAAGTCCGCCTCGGACTTCAGCGGGATCGAGGGCTTCGAGGTGTTCTCGGACCGGGTGCAGCCGCACTCCCCCGGGCTGGGCCGGCGGCTCTGGTACGGCGGGGGCAGCGTGAGTTCCGCGCGCTGGGCCGGCGAGCACGGGATGAACTTCCTCACCAGCAGTGTCGTCAAGGCGGAAGGCCCGGACGACACCCGGGACTTCGCCGGGATCCAGCTCTCGCACGTGCGCGCGTTCCGCGCCGCCCACCCCGACGGAGAGTCCGCCCGGGTCTCCCAGGGGCTTGTGGTGATCCCCACCGACTCCGCGACGCCCGAACAGCGGGCGAAGTACGAGGAGTTCGCGGCGAAGCGGCTGCCGCGCACGGCGTCCCCGCAGGGTCCGGCGCGGCTGCTGTTCGCCCCGGACCTGGTCGGCACCTCCGAGGAGATCGCCGAACGCCTGGGCGGGCACGCCGCGTTCCGCGAGATCGACGAGGTGGCGTTCGCGCTGCCGTTCACCTTCGAGCACGAGGACTACGTGCAGATCCTCACCGACATGGCGACCCGGCTGGGCCCGGCCCTCGGCTGGCATCCGGCCGGCTGATTCCGGACGGGCTCACCAGCGTCCGGGCTCGGTCCCCGTGACCGGCTCGGACGGCGTGCCGTCCACGCCGACCGGCACGTCCCCGGCGAGCATCACGCGGTGCATGGTGCGCGGCAGACCGAGGTGGGCGTTGTCGCTCGGCGCGAGATGGATGGTGGCGCGGTTGTCCCAGAAGGCCACGCTGCCGGGCTCCCAGCGGAAGCGCACCGTGTACTCGGGCCGTACCGCCTGTTCGAGCAGCATGTCGAGCAGGGCCCGGCTCTCCGCGCGGGAGACGTCGGCGATCTGCTCGACGTAGTAGCCGTTGACGTAGAGGACCCGCTCCCCGGTCTCGGGGTGGACGCGCACCAGCGGGTGCAGGGACGCGACCTGGTGGCCGAGGAGATGGCGGACGTACGCGTCGTCGCCGGGGCGGGGCTGGTAGCCGACGCCGAGCCGGTGCTCGGCGCGCAGTCCGTCCACGAACCGGCGGACCGGCGCGGAGAGTCCGGCGTAGGCGGCGGCCAGGTTGGCCCAGGTGGTGTCGCCGCCGTACGGCGGGACGGTCTCGGCGCGCAGGATCGTCGCGGCGGGCGGGTCGACACGGGCGCCGTGGTCGCAGTGCCAGCCGCGCAGCAGGGTGTGCCGGCGGCGCCCGAGCCATTCGTCGTGCTCCATGCCGAACTTCCCGCCCAGTTCGAGGCGGTCGGCGGTGGTCTCGATCTCGGGGAAGTCCGGCGGCGAGGCGCCGCCTCGTTTGCGCGGTGCGACGGGTTCGCCGAACCGCCGGGCGAAGGCCAGGTGCCCGGCGTGGTCGAGGCGCTGGCCGCGGAAGAACACCACCTTCCAGCGCAGCACGGCGGCCCTGATCGCGGCGGTCCGGGTGTCGTCGAGGCCGTCGCCCGTGTCGAGGTCCTCTGCCAGGTCGACGCCGGTGATGTCGGCGCCGATGTGTCCGGCGGCCGGATGCACCTCGATCCCCGCCGCCCGCACCAGCCCGTCGTCCGTGTCCCAGCCGGTCGTCATGCGCGCTCCGATGGTCGTCCGCTTGTCGGTCGTCCGGTTGATCGATCCTCACGGTATCCCCGAGGCTGGAGGGGACGGACACAGTCGAGGAAAGGTTCCACGGTGAGCGAGATCCCGGTGCACAGGCTCGACGGCGGTACGCGGCTCCCGGCCCTGGGGCTGGGCACCTGGCCGATGGACGACGCGCAGGCGGAGGAGGCGGTGGCGGGCGCGCTGGGCGTGGGCTACCGGCTGATCGACACGGCGACGAACTATCGCAACGAGACCGGGGTGGGCCGCGGAGTGGCGCGGTCGGGCGTGCCCCGCGAGGAGATCGTGATCACGACGAAGCTGCCGGGCCGCCACCACGGCCACGAGGAGACCCTGGCCTCCTTCGAGGAGTCCCGGCGGCGGCTCGGCGTCGACCATGTCGACCTGTATCTGATCCACTGGCCGCTGCCCCGGGTCGGCAAGTACGTGGACTCCTGGCGGGCCATGATCAAGCTGCGGGAGTCGGGGCTGGTCCACGCGATCGGCGTCTCCAACTTCACGGCCGAGCACATCGAGCGGCTGGAGAAGGAGACGGGGGTGCTGCCCGCCGTCAACCAGATCGAGCTGCACCCGCTGTTCCCGCAGGACGAGCTGCGCGCCTTCCACGAGGAGAAGGGCATCGTCACCGAGAGCTGGAGCCCGCTGGGCCGCGGCGCGGAGCTGCTGGAGGACGCCCGGATCGGCGCCGTCGCCGAGGAGCTGGGGGTCACCCCGGCCCAGGTCGTGCTGCGCTGGCATGTGCAGCTCGGCGCGGTGCCGATCCCGAAGTCGTCCGACCCGGACCGGCAGCGCGCCAACCTGGACGTCTTCGGGTTCACGCTGACCCCGGAGCAGATGGCGGCGGTCACGGACCGGGCGCCGCGCCGGCTGGGCGGGGATCCCGAGACGCACGAGGAGTTCTGAGCCGCAGCCGCAAACCCCGGCAAGATCCCCGAGAGAGAGGCTCCTACGCGCGGTGGGCGCGCAGCGCCTCCAGGGCGCGGTCGGCGTGCGTGTTCATCCGCAGCTCGCTGCGCACGACCTCCAGGACGGTGCGGTCCTGGGCGATCACGAAGGTGACGCGCTTGGTGGGGGCCAGGGAGAAGCCCCGCTTCACACCGAAGCGCTCCCGTACAGCGCCGTCGGTGTCTGAGAGCAGGGTCATGCCGAGGCCGTGGCGGCCGGAGAACTCCTGCTGGCGGTCGACGGAGTCGCCGCTGATGCCGACGGGGCGCGCGCCGACGGCCGCGAACTCGGCCGCCAGGTCCCGGAAGTGGCATGCCTCGGCGGTGCAGCCCGCGGTGAGGGCGGCCGGGTAGAAGAAGAGCACCACGGGCCCGTCGGCGAGCAGGTCCGTCAGGCTGCGCACGGTGCCGGACTCGTCCGGCAGGGAGAAGTCCTCGACCAGATCGCCGGTCGCCGGAGCCTTCGTCGTCATGATTCCTGCCGTCCTTCCGTGCCGCGCGCGACGCTGCGGGCCCACAGCACGAGTGGCACCTGTAGGGGCAGCCTGCCGAAGGCGGCCGCCTTGAGGGGGGTGGGCCGGTCACGCCAGTCGAGCGCCATCTTGACGTTGGCGGGGAACACCCCGACGAAGAGGGCGGCCGCGGCCAGGGCGGCGGGCTTCCGGGTCGGGGGCAGCGCCACACCGGCCGCGAGGACCAGCTCGGCGACCCCGCTGGCGTACGTCCAGGTCCGGGGCGAACCGGGCAGCGCCTTCGGGACGATCGCGTCGAACAGGCGCGGTGCGGCGAAGTGGGCGACGCCGGCGCCGGCCAGCAGGCCCGCCAGCAGCAGGGGTGAGCGTTCGGACCGGGACACGGTGCCTCCTCTGTGACCTGGAGGGCGACCTTACTGGACGGTAGGGGGGTCGTGGGAGGCGGGGGGTGTCGCCGAAGGAGGGCTCCGGTCGGGTCCGTTCAGGGGAATCCCCCCGCCCCCGTGCGTGGCCGGTGTGCGGCGGGTCGAGAACTCCCCCGTGACCTCCCGCCCGGACTCCCCCGCGCCGCTCCCGCTCATCGCTCCCATGCTGGCCACGCCCGGTTCGCTGCCGCCCGCCGCGCAGGACGCCCGCTGGGCCTACGAGACCAAGCAGGACGGCCAGCGGGCCGTGGTCTACCTCCCCGGGGACGGGACGGCCGGGCTGCGGGCCCGTTCCGGGGAGGACATCACCGGCGCCTACCCCGAGCTGCGGGCGCTGGGCGGGGCGCTCGGCGCCACCCCCGCCGTCCTGGACGGGGAGGTGCTGGCGCTGGACCGGGAGGGGCGTGCCGACTTCCAGGCGCTCCAGCCCCGGATGGGCCTGGCGCACGCGCCGGGCCGGGCGGCCCGGGCCGCGGCGGCGGTGCCGGTGCATCTGGTCCTCTTCGACGTGCTGCACCTCGGCGGGCGGTCCCTGCTGCGGCTGCCGTACGCGGAGCGCCGCGCGGTGCTGGAGGACCTGGGCCTGGAGGGCGGGTTCTGGTCGACGCCGGGGGCGCTCGTCGGCCATGGCCGCGAGGCCCTGGAGGCGACCCGCGCGCACGGTCTGGAGGGGCTGGTGTGCAAGCGGCTGGACTCGGTGTACGAGCCGGGGGTGCGCTCCCGGGCCTGGATCAAGATCCGCAACCTGACGGTGGCCGATGTGCTGGTCGGCGGCTGGTCGCCGGGGAGGGGCCGGCTGACCGGGCTGCCGGGCGCCGTCCTGGTCGGGCAGCGCACCCGGGACGGCGGTCTGCGGTACGTCGGCAGTGTCGGCACCGGCTGGAGCGAGACCGAGCGGCTCGAACTCGCCACGCTGCTGCGGGAGTTGGCGACCGACACGTGCCCCTTCGACACCGTGCCGGCACCGGCGGGCGCGCACTGGGTGGTGCCCCGGCTCGTCGGCGAGGTGCGGTACAGCGTGCGCACCCGGGCGGGGCTGCTGCGCCAGCCGTCCTGGCTCCGGCTGCGTTTGGACCTGACGCCCGAAGAGGCGGACGCGGATCTTCCGGACAGTTCCACCTGATTGACCGTCAGAAAGCCCAACTATTGGGCCCCGCTTCATCATTGGCACACCTGAGGCCCTTGGCGCCGCAGTGAAAACCGGGGAAGCTGAACTCCCTTCACCCCCACAGCCGTTCGGCTGCGCCCGGATCATGAGGAGGACGCAGTGTCGTCACCCACGTTCAAGAAGCACCGCAGGAGATGGGTCACCGGAGTCGCCGGTGCCGCCGCGCTCGTGCTCGCCTCCGCCTCGTCCGCGTTCGCCGCGCCGCCCCCGGCGCTGCCGCAGAACGCCGAGGCCGGGGAACTCGCGTACCAGCCCGCGTTCGACTACGACAAGGACGGCTGCTACTCCACCGCCGCGATCGGCCCCGACGGGACGATCAACCCGGGTCTGAACCCGACGGGCGCGCTCAACGGCAACTGCCGTGACGCCTCCGACCTCGACACGACCAACGCGTACTCGCGCTACAAGTGCAACAACGGCTGGTGCGCGTACCTGTACGGGCTGTACTTCGAGAAGGACCAGGCGCTGCCGGGCGTCAGCCTCGGCGGGCACCGGCACGACTGGGAGCATGTCGTGGTCTGGGTGCAGAACAACCAGGTCCAGTACGTCTCGACGTCCAACCACGGCTCGTTCACCGTGCACCCGGCGTCCTCGATCCGCTTCGAGGGCACCCACGCGAAGGTCGTCTACCACAAGGACGGCATCAGCACGCACTGCTTCCGGGCGGCGAACTCCAACGACGAGCCGCCGGAGAACCACAAGGGCACCTGGCAGTACCCGCCGCTGGTCGGCTGGAACGGCTACCCGGCCGGGCTGCGCGACAAGCTGGTCTCGCACAACTTCGGCAGCGCCAACTTCGGCCTGAAGGACGGCAGTTTCACCAGCCATCTGTCGACGGCCAAGCCCTCGGGGATCCCGTTCGACCCCAACGCGTAGTCGGGTGAAGCGATCGGTCCCGGGGTGCGCGCCCCGGGACCGATCGCCGTGTCGGCCCCCTCTACCCCTTCGCGGGGTGATTCATGCCGCACCGCTGGGCCGAATGTGCGAAGCGGCGCGGCGGGCGGGGCCCGAGGGTCTATCGTGTCCCGCATGTCCGTCCCGGAACTGATCCGTATCGTGTCCCGCGACTCCCCCATGGCTCTGGCCCAAGTGGAGCGCGTCCGTGCCGAGTTGGCCGCCCTGCACCCCGGAATCCGCACCACCGTCGTCCCCGTGCGGACGACCGGTGACAAGTGGATGGGCGATCTCGCCCAGGTCGAGGGCAAGGGCGCGTTCACCAAGGAGGTCGACGCGGCGCTGCTGGCCGGCGAGGCCGATCTCGCGGTGCACTGCGTGAAGGACATCCCGGCGGACCGTCCGCTGCCCGCGGGCACGGTGTTCGCCGCCTTCCTGAAGCGGGACGACATCCGGGACGCCCTGGTGCACCCGGGCGGTCTGACCCTCGACGAACTCCCGGCCGGGACCCGGATCGGCACCTCGTCGGTGCGCCGGATCGCCCAGCTCGCCGCCACACATCCGCATCTGGAGTGCGTGCCGTTCCGCGGCAACGCCAACCGGCGGCTGGAGAAGCTGGCGGCGGGCGAGGCGGACGCGCTGCTGCTCGCGGTGTCCGGCCTGGAGCGCATCGACCGCCGGGACGTGATCAGCGAGGTGCTCTCGCCGGAGACGATGATGCCGCCGATCGGCGCGGGCGTCCTCGCGCTCCAGTGCCGGGAGGGCGACGACGACCTGATCGACACCGTGAGCGGCCTCGGCGACCCGGCGACACACCGGGAGGCCACGGCGGAGCGCATGTTCCTGCATGTGCTCCAGGGCCACTGCAACAGCCCGATCGCCGGGTACGCCCGGACCGAGCACGGCGGTGAACTGTCGCTGCGGGCCTGTGTGTTCACGCCGGACGGCAAGACGCGGCTGAACGCCCACGAGTGGGCGGGCCGGCTCGACCCGGCGACGCTGGGCACCTCGGTGGCGGTGGCGCTGCTGCGTCAGGGCGCCCGCGAGATCATCGACGGCATCGCGCACTGAGCGCGCCGGGGCCGCCCTGTCAGGCGGTGCCCTCCTCGGCCTGGTCCCGCAGGAAGTTGCTGATCTCGCGGGCCAGGCTCTCCCGGCCCGGCCCTGCCGGTACGGCGCCCTCGTGCAGTCCGATGCCGCCCGTCCACAGCCGGCGCTCGGCCCAGTCGTCGTCCACACGGAGCTGCACCTGGACGTCGACCTGCGCGAGCGCCGCCTCGGGCCCCGCGGCGAAGAGCACGGCGGTGGCGCGGCGCAGCGGATAGACGTCGAAGCCCTCGATGAACTGCGAGTTCCGCCAGTCGAGGAACGCGCTCTCGCCGTCCGCGCCGATCCGGATGTCGATCTGCCCGTCCTCGAGATGGATGGTGGAGTGCCCGGCACCCCGGTTCTCGACGGTCACCCGCAGACAGAAGTACGTCAGCCCCTCCGCCGCGTCGTCACGTCCCCGCGGCGGCTCCTGCTGCTCCAGACGGTGGACGCGGACCCGCAGACCGGCATGCTCGTCGTACTCGTGCCAGTCCCCGACCACGTTCGGCTCGTACACAGTCCACCTCTCGACTTCTGTCGGCTGCTTCCTATCCGTGCGCTCAGCGCACTGTCAAATGAGCGGAATGCGCTGTGGCCAGGGGGTTCACCCGTTTTGATCGGTGATCAAGCCGTGCGCAGGAAGAACTCCACGAGCGGCCCCGGCGGGGCCGCGGACGGCGTGCCGCACATCACGTCCCCGGCCAAGATCGGCGGGAGCGGGCCCCACCGAGGCGGAGCGCACCGCACACCGAAGAGATAATTCGGTCATCTGTTTTAGATCGCCCGATACCGGGCATCCGGACAGAGTGCTTCGGACCGGAGGCACGTCCGTGGGACCCCGCATCGCGGGTCCGCCCCGACGTGTCGGTCCCACGATGCCCGCCCACCCCCGGCACACCCCCATCGGGAAGACGCGCGTCATGCCTACCACCCTCAGTACGAAGCAGCACCCCCACGACGACGCCCCGGACACCACCGCGGCCTTCGCGCGGCTGGCCGGACTGCCCGACGGGCCCGAGCGCCGGGCGCTGCGGGACGATCTGATCCGGCTCTGGCTCCCCATGGCCGAGCGGATCGCGGTCCGTTTCCGCGGCCGCGGCGAGAACCTGGAGGACCTCTACCAGGTCGCCGCCCTCGGCCTGGTCAAGGCCGTCGACCACTACGATCCCGACCGCGGCCGGGTCTTCGAGGCGTACGCGGTGCCGACGATCACCGGCGAGATCAAGCGGCACTTCCGCGACCACATGTGGACGCTGCACGTCCCGCGCCGGGTCCAGGACCTGCGCAATCGTGTGCGGCAGGCGGGCAAGGACCTCGCGCAGACCACGTCCGGCCGGGCCCCGACCGTCGCCGAGATCGCCGCGCACGCGCAGCTCACCGAGGACGAGGTGCGCACCGGCATGGAGGCCCTCGACTGCTTCTCCGCGCTGTCCCTGGACGCGGAGATGCCCGGCACCGACGGCTACGCCCTCACCGACGCCCTCGGCGACCCCGACCCCGGCTACGACACCGTCGTGGACCGGGTGGCCGTGGCACCCCGGCTGCGGGAGCTGCCGGAGCGCGAGCGGACCATCCTCTATCTGCGCTTCTTCCAGGGGATGACCCAGAGCCGGATAGCCGACCAGCTCGGCATCTCGCAGATGCATGTCTCCCGGCTGCTCAGCGGCTGCTGCCGGCGGCTGCGCGAGGAGATCGCCGCCGATCCCGGCTGATCCCGGCCCCCGGCCCGGCCGTGCCTCACTCCGATGGCGGTGCGGCCGGCCTCGTGTCCGGGTTCCCGGACCGGGTCCGTTTGGCCGTCCGGTCCGGGCGGTACTCGGGTCACCGGTCCCCCGGGCCGCCGGGTGCGTCGGCAGGCGCCCGGCACGGTCGGGACCGGACACTGGGGAGGACGCCCCGGCCGCCGACCGAGAGACCAGGAACGCGAGCACCCATGAACCCTCACCCGGAATCCACCCCCGGCGTACCCTCCGCCCCCGGCGCGCGAGGCTCCGTCTCCACGCGCTCCGTGTTCGGCTCGCCCTGCTGGGTGAGCCTGACCAGCCGCGATCTGGACGCCACCCAGGAGTTCTACGGGGCCGTGCTGGGCTGGACCTGGCGCCGGGGCGGCCTGGGGGCCCACTTCCGCACGGCCCTGGCCGGTGACGTGCCGGTGGCCGGGGTCGCCGCGGTCGCCGCGATGTGGCAGATGGCGGTGGCCTGGACGCCGTACTTCGCCGTGCCGAGCGCCGATGTCGCCGCCTCCCGCACCCGGGAGCGCGGCGGGACCGTGGCGGTGGGGCCGATCTCGCTGCCCCCGGGCCGGGCCGCCCTGCTGGCCGACCGGGACGGCGCGACCTTCGGCGTCTGGGAGGGCGAGCTGATCGGCAACTGGGAGGCGTGGCGGCAGGACGCGCCCGCCTTCATCCGGCTGCACACCCGGGACGCCTTCGACTCCGCGATCTTCTACGGCGAGGTCCTCGACTGGGCCTCCGACCGGCCGGGCTGCTGCGAGGTGCACTACGAGGGCGGCGAGGTCGTGCTGCGCAGCCGGGGCGACGCGGTGGCCCGGATCGTGTCGGGCGCGCTGGAGGCGGCGCCCGACCCCACGATCCGCCCGCACTGGCAGGTCCACTTCGCCGTCGCGGACGTCGCGGCGTGCGCACGCTCGGCCGAGAAGCACGGCGGGAGCGTGCTGATCGAGGACGACGACGAAGCGGTGCTCAGGGATCCCGACGGCGCCCAGTTCACGGTCACCTCACGCCGGGAGCCCTGAGCCCCGCTTCTGAATCCCCCCTCAGATGCCGGAACTCACTCGGAGCGCCGGGGCGGCCGGGACAGCACGATCAGACTGCGTGCCTCCACGGTCACCTCGGCGCCCGCCTTGTACTCGGTCTCGTCCCGGCCGCCCTCCGGCTCCGCCGTGTCGGCGCACACCGTCCAGCGCTCCCCGTACGAGGTCCCGGGCAGCCGGAAGGGGACGGGCTCCCAGTAGCTGTTGAACAGCAGCAGGAACGAGTCGTCGATCACGGGCCGGCCCCGGGAGTCGGGTTCGGCGATCGCGTCGCCGTTGAGGAACACCCCGACGCTGTGCGCGTCGGAGCGCTGCCAGTCCCGGGCCCGCATCTCGCGGGCGTCCGGCAGCAGCCAGACCAGGTCGGGCAGCGGCTGCCCGGCGTGGGTCACGGTCTCGCCCAGGAAGAACCGGCGCCTGCGCAGCACCGGATGGGCGGCGCGCAGGGCGAGCAGCCGCCGGCAGAACGCGGTCAGCTCGCGCTGCTCCTCGGTGAGCCGCCAGTCGATCCAGGAGACCGGGTTGTCCTGGCAGTAGGCGTTGTTGTTGCCGCGCTGGCTGCGGCCGAGTTCGTCGCCGTGGCCGATCATCGGGATGCCCTGGGAGAGCAGCAGGGTGGCGAGGAGGTTGCGCTGCTGGCGGGCGCGGAGCGCGAGGATCCGAGGATCGTCGGTGTCGCCCTCGACACCGCAGTTCCAGGACCGGTTGTGGCTCTCGCCGTCCCGGTCGCCCTCGCCGTTGGCCTGGTTGTGCTTGTCGTTGTAGGAGACGAGGTCGCGCAGGGTGAACCCGTCGTGCGCGGTCACGAAGTTGACGCTGGCGCGCGGCCGCCGTCGGCTGTGGGCGTACAGGTCGGAGGAGCCGGTCAGCCGGGAGGCGAACTCGGCGAGCGAATGCGGCTCGGCCCGCCAGAAGTCCCGTACGGCGTCCCGGTAGCGGCCGTTCCACTCCGACCAGAGCTGGGGGAAGTTGCCCACCTGGTAGCCGCCCTCGCCCAGGTCCCAGGGTTCGGCGATCAGCTTGACGCGGCTGATCACCGGGTCCTGCTGGATCAGGTCGAAGAACGCCGACAGCCGGTCCACCTCGTGGAACTGCCGGGCCAGCGTGGCCGCGAGGTCGAAGCGGAAGCCGTCGACATGCATCTCGGTCACCCAGTACCGCAGCGAGTCCATGATCAGTTGCAGGACGTAGGGGTGCCGCATGAGCAGGCTGTTGCCGGTGCCGGTGGTGTCGTAGTAGTGGGACCAGTCGCCGTCCACCAGCCGGTAGTAGGCGGCGTTGTCGATGCCCCGGAAGGAGAGGGTGGGGCCCTTCTCGTTGCCCTCGGCGGTGTGGTTGTAGACGACGTCGAGGATCACTTCGAGGCCGGCCGCGTGCAGGGCCTTCACCATGGCCTTGAACTCGGTGACCTGGCCGCCCCTGCTGCCGTGCGCGGCATAGGCGTTGTGCGGCGCGAAGAAGCCGATGGTGTTGTAGCCCCAGTAGTTGGACAGGCCGCGGTCCATGAGGACGCCGTCCTGCACGTACTGGTGCACCGGCATCAGTTCGACCGCGGTCACGCCGAGCGAGGTGAGGTGCTCGGTCACCGCGGGGTGGGCGAGCCCGGCGTAGGTGCCGCGCAGGGCGCGCGGGACGTCGGGGTGGGTGCGGGTGAGTCCGCGGACATGGGTCTCGTAGACGACCGTGTCCGCGTACGGCCGCCGGGGCGGGGCGTCGTCGCCCCAGTCGAAGGCCGGGTCGGTGACCACGCCGAGCAGGGTGTGCCCGGCGCTGTCCGCCGGATCGGGGCCGTCGTCCGCGCGTTCGAAGAGCGAGGGGTGGTTGTCGACCTGTCCGTCGACGGCGCGCGCGTACGGGTCGAGGAGCAGCTTCGCCGGGTTGCAGCGGTGTCCCGCGGCCGGGTCCCACGGTCCGTGCACCCGGTATCCGTAGCGCTGGCCGGGGCCGACGCCGGGCAGATACCCGTGCCAGACGAAGCCGTCGACCTCGGTCAGCGGCACGGTGCTCGCGGTGCCGTCGTCGTCGACGAGGACCAGGTCCACCCGTTCGGCGACCTCGCTGAACAGGGCGAAGTTGGTGCCCTTCCCGTCGAAGTCGGCACCCAGCGGGCAGGGGTGCCCGCTCCACGCGGGCACCCCTGCTTTCCGGTACGGCCGTGAGGTCACCGGGCGTCCTCCAGAATGCCGTCCTCCCGCGCGAGCGCGGCCACCGGCACCGCCCGGGGCACCTGAAGCACCTCGCGCAGGCTCGGTTCGGGCACGGTCGGGACCAGCGGGACCCGCTCGCCGGCGCGGGCCCGCTGCGAGAACCAGATGACCTTGCCGCCGGTGTGGGTGGCGCAGCAGCCCCAGCCGTCGCTCATCGCGGCGATGCGCTCCAGGCAGCCGCGCAGGTCCGGGTCCGGGCGCAGTTCGCGGTCGTCGCCGCCGATGGCGGTGATCAGGTGCTGGCCGTTCCACCACATCTCGATCGAGATGCACTTGTCGGTGGCGTGCTCGTCGATGGCTTCGAGCAGCATCCCGGCGCCCCGGCAGACCGGGTCGACGAGCGTCTCCAGCTCCCAGTACTTCAGGTGAGCGGCCAGGATGCGCCTGACCTGGCCGACCCGCTCGGGGCTGACCTCCACATCGAGGTGGTAGTAGCAGGGGACTGCGGTCTTCATCGTCGTTCGCTCCTCACCGGCGAGGCTCCCGCTCCGCACGCCCCCACGGGCCGAAAATACGGAGGGTGAGCGCTGATCGCTTCTGAGTCACCTCCCACAGTGCGGGCGTTAGTCCATTCGTGCAACACGAGCGCACTCCGGGGTGGTTGAAGATCCAACAAGACGCTGGGTGTCGGCGCGTGCACCATGAGTGAAACATTCATCGAGCCCCGGAAGGTGAACTGCGTCATGCTGCTACCGGCCAGGACAGAGGTCGCCCGGCAGTTGCGGCGGTACCGGGCGTGGGAGCGCGTCATGCTCGCGTCGCCCGCCGACCGCGCGGTGCGGGCCACCTTCGAGGACTCGGGTTACACGCTGTGCGTGCTCATGGGAAAGCGCTGCGCCCGGGAGGCCGCCGACGCGGCGGAACGCTATCTGCGGTCGACTCTCGCCGCCTACCTCCAGGAACCGGACGCCCGGCCCCGGCCGGCGGTCCGGCCCCCGGCGGTGGCGCGGTAGAAGGCGCCCCGTCCCGGTAGCGGTACCGGGACGGGAGCCGGGCGGCGAGGCCCGGCGGACGACACGACGAGCCGGGCGGAGGATCCGGCGGACCCGCGGTGACGCACCGCGGGTCCGGCCGGGCCCCGGGCCGGGCGAGGAACACGACGAAGGTGAGACCCATGAGTGCGACCCCTGTCATCGGCCGGATCCCGGTCCGTGAGGTGCGGCCCGCGGTGGAGGGCGGCAGACGCCCGGCCAAGGCCGTCGCGGGGGAAACGTTCCACGTGACGGCGACCGTGTTCCGTGAGGGGCACGACGCCGTCGCCGCCAATGTCGTCCTGCGCGGCCCCAAGGGCCGCCGGGGCCCGTGGACTCCGATGCGTGAACTGGCCCCCGGCACCGACCGCTGGGGCGCGGAGGTCACGCCCGACGCGCCCGGCCGCTGGACGTACACCGTGGAGGCGTGGAGCGATCCGGTCACCACCTGGCGGCGGCACGCGACCGTCAAGATCCCGGCGGGGATCGACGTGGGGTCGGTCCTGGAGGAGGGCGCGGAACTCTACGAGCGCGCGGCCGCCGGCGCCCCGAGGGGCCGGGCCCGCACCACGGTCCTGAAGGCGGCGCGGACCCTGGGCGACGACTCCCTGCCGGTCGCGACCCGGCTGGCGGCGGTGCTGACGCCGGAGGTCGACGCGGTCCTGGCCCGCCACCCGCTGCGGGAGCTGGTCACGGCGTCGGCGCCGATGCCGTTGCTGGTGGAGCGTGAAC